>NZ_JAUYQL010000017.1 GCF_030697305.1 Phenylobacterium sp.
TTCAACCTGGAGAGAGGGGTTCGACTCCCCTAGGGACTGCCAATTTGGCGCGTGAGAGCCTTTCGCCTGGAGCCCTTCCCCGGCGGAATCCCCATTGACGTGTCTCGGGTTACGAGAACACTGTTATAGTTGGCCCAACTCCGAGTGGGATCGGGGATGGAGACCGGGCCGAGGGGCAAATGGCTGGTTACGAATTAGACGGGGAGGATTCGCACGCCGACGCGGTGCGGATCACGGGTCGCGTGAAATGGTTTGATACGGGCAAGGGCTACGGCTTCATCGTCCCGGACGAGCCTGACATGACCGATCTCAAGGACGTGCTGCTGCACGTGACGTCCCTGCGTAACTCAGGGCGTGAAAGCTGCATCGAAGGCTCCGCAATCATCTGCGACGTGATTCGCCGACCGAAAGGCTGGCAGGTCGCCGAGGTCGTCGAGCTCGACGAGAGTTCGGCCCCGCCGGCGCTGGAGCGAAAGCCGCCCGAGGCCAACGGCCTGCGGCGCGAGCGCGAAGGGCCCGACCGCGGCTTCCACCAGCCGCGCCCCGTTCACCGGCCGTCGTCCGACGGGCCGCTGGAGCGGGCCAAGGTCAAGTGGTTCAACCGCGCCAAAGGCTACGGTTTCGTCGTCCGCGACACAGCCCCCGGCGACATCTTCGTGCACATCGAGACCCTGCGGCGATCCGGCCTGGACGACCTGCAGCCGGGCGACGACGTGATGGTGCGCTTCGCCGACGGCCCGAAAGGCCTGGTGGTCGCGGACATCGAACCGATCGGCATGGCCTAGGGGCGCGCGCCCCCTCCGTCACGCCCTTCGGGAACGCCACCTCCCCCGCTTCGCAGGGGAGGAGCTGGCCCTTCGCTCCTCCCCCGTGCAACGGGGGAGGTGGCCTCGCCGCAGGCGAGGTCGGAGGGGGCGCTCAGGGTGTATCCGGATCCCAAGCGCCCTGAGCCGCATCCAAGATCGACGCTGCGATCCCGTCCGGGTCCTCAAGTACGTCCGACGCCGCGTACCGCATGAACTTTACGCCCTGCTCGCGCAGCCAGGCGTCACGGCGCGCATCGCGCTGCGGCCGATCGCCGGTCCCGTGCGCATAACCGTCGACCTCGATGGCGAGATTTGGCTCTGAAAAGTAGAAGTCGAGCACATAGGGGCCGATAGGATGCTGGCGGCGGCAGCGCGGGACGTCGGGCTGGCGGTGTCGCAACCGGGCCCAGAGCAGGACTTCCGGCAGGCTCATGTCGCGGCGCAGGCGTTTCGCATTGTCGTGGGTTCGCTTCGGGGCGCGCATTCGGAAGCTTATGCGGCGTGCGCCCCCTCCGTCACGCCCTTCGGGCGCGCCACCTCCCCCGCTTCGCAGGGGAGGAGCTGACCCTTCGCTCCTCCGCGCAACGGGGGAGGTCGGAGGGGGCGCTTAGGTTGCGTGATGGTCGCTCCAGACGGTAGGCAGGGTCATGATGCGCTTAGCCCTCCGTCGCTCCCTCTCGATCGCCTGTGCCGCCGTGGCGCTGGCGCTCGGCGCCTGCGCCATGCCGACCTTGGCCAAGTCGCCGGCCTGCGTTCCCCAGCCCCAGCTCGGCAAGCTGGAGCCGCTGGAGATCGTCACCGGCCAGGGACGCGCCAGGCTCCTGGTCGAGGTGGCCGACAGCCCGCGCGAACGGGAGCGCGGCATGATGTGCCGCACCGCCATGGCGGCCGACCGCGGCATGCTGTTCGACTTCAAGACGCCCCAACCGGTGGCGTTCTGGATGGAGAACACCCTGATCTCGCTCGACATGGTGTTCATCCGCGCCGACGGCCGGGTGCTGTCGATCCAGCGCAACGCGCGCCCGCTCGACCGCACGCCCTTGCCGGCCGGCGGCGTGGTCCTGGGCGTGCTGGAGATCCCCGGTGGACGCGCGGCCCAGCTCGGCGTGCTGCCGGGCGACCAGGTGATCCACCGGATTTTCCCCAAGTGAGCGACGGCGAGGATCAGCGGCCCGCGCCGCCGGCGGGCTTCCTTGAGGCGCCGAACCGCGGGCCGTTCATGCTGCACAATGGCCCGATGTTCCAGAACCTGGAGGATCCGGTCGCACCGAAGCAGGCGTTCTTCGCGCTGCAGAGGCACGCCAACACCATGGGCCTGGTGCACGGCGGCATGTTGTCGGCGTTCATGGACACGGTGCTTGCCCAGGCGGTGCAGAAGGTGACCCTTCGCGCCGGCGTCACTGTGCACCTCAGCGTCGATTATCTGGACGCGGCGCGCCCTGACCACTGGGTGATCGGCGAGGGGCGGGTGACGCGGGAAACCCGCGACGTGGTGTTCGCCGAGGGCGACGCCTGGTGCGGCGGTCGCCACGTGGCCCGCGCCACCGGACTGTTTAAGATGATGCGTCGCCGCCCTTTAGACGACGCTGTGACGCCGTAGCGTTTGCCGTGGAGGCAAAACGCTTATAGGCAACGCAGCTTGCCGGCGCCGGCCAGTCGGGGCGTAGCGCAGCCTGGTAGCGCATCTGGTTTGGGACCAGAGGGTCGGAGGTTCGAATCCTCTCGCCCCGACCAAGGCGCCGGTAGTGGGAATACCCAGGGGACCGCTCATGCTCGCGCGCATCTATCGCCCGTCCAAGACCGCCATGCAGTCCGGCAAGGCCAAGACCAAGGACTGGGTGCTGGAGTTCGAGCCGGCGCGGGCGCTACGATCAGACCCGCTGATGGGCTGGACCGAAAGCACCGACATGAACGGCCAGGTGCAGCTCGCGTTCGACACTCAGGACGAGGCCGTCCGCTACGCCCAGGCCCACGGGCTCGCCTTCCAGATCGCCCAGGCCAAGACGCCCAAGCGGATCATCAAGACCTACTCCGACAACTTCGCCTTTGGCCGCAAGGTGCCCTGGACCCACTAGCGGTCCTGACGCGGCGATTGTTCGCTTGCACCTCCACGCTCGAAGCCCTACCCGGCGGAGGTCTCCGAGCGCCCGTAGCTCAACTGGATAGAGCACCCGCCTTCTAAGCGGGCGGTTGCAGGTTCGAGCCCTGCCGGGCGCGCCATGATCGGGGGCGGCGCATCGTCACCAACATGGCCGGTCGGTGATCGGCGCGATGCGGTGAGACCGGAACGCCTGTTGCCCTGCGCGTCAGGGGACCCTTACGTTCGCGCCGTGACGACGATGGGCGTTGGCTTCCTGGGAGAGGGATCAGGACATGGCGCATGACGAGCGACCCAGGGCGCGGGTGACAATGCTGATCAAGGCGCCGGCGCAGGCGGTGTTTGGGGCCTTCATCGACCCGGCGGTGCTGGCGAAGTTCTGGCTTTCGTCGGCGTCTGCTCCGTTGCGCGTCGGCGAGCCCGTCGATTGGCGATTCATGGTGGACGGCGCGACGGCCAGACCGGTGGCGACCCGTCTCGTTGTCGATGAACACATCGCCTGGCGGTGGTCGGATGGAACGGTGCAGATCGATCTCGCCCCGTTTGACGGCGGAACTGCAATCACAGTGATCAACGAAGGCTTTCCGGGGGATCAGCAGGCGCAGGTGGAAGCAGCCCTCAATGCGACCGAGGGCTTTTGCATCGTGCTCTGCGACCTGAAGACCCTGTTGGAAAGCGGCCGGTCGGCGGGTCTGACCCGTGCGAAAGCCCAACTTATCGAAGCGCGACGCTAAGATCGACTTTCGACCCGTCTCGGACGTCGAACCGAGGCTGCTAGTGCTTGGCGATCGCCAGTTCGGTGGAGCGATACAGGAGGCGCGCTGCGATGAGCGGACTGATCATCTGGACCTACGACTGGGTGCCGGAAGGCCCACGCGGCTTCGTGCGCGATCTCAGGCTGCGATGGGCGTGCGAGGAAGCGGGTCTCGGCTATGAGGTCCGCACGGTCCCGTTCGAGGGCCGCGAGACCAATCATCTCGATCGCCAGCCGTTCGGCCAGGTCCCGTTCTTGGATGACGGTGGGCTGGAGATCTTCGAAAGCGGAGCGGGACTGCTGCACCTGGCGCGCAAGAGTGAGATGCTGATGCCGCGTGATCCGGCCGGCGAAGCTGAAACACTGCAGTGGACGATCGCCGCGCTCAACTCGATCGAGATGGTCAGCGTACCGTGGTGGTTCCTGAAGCTGAGCGGAGACCAGGACAACAAATTGACCGGCTGGATGACACAGCGCCTCGACCACCTGGAGAGAGTCCTCAGCGAGCGGACGTGGCTGGCGGCCGGTCGTTTCACCATCGCCGACCTGCTGATGGCCGATGTGCTGCGGATTTCCGACGTCCGCGCGTTCGGTGATCGGCCCGCGACTGAGGCCTATGTGAAGCGTGCAACCGAGCGCCCTGCGTTCAACAAGGCGCGGGCCGACCAGATCCGCATGTTCGAGTCGGCTGACGCATCGCGCTGAGCCGAAAACGCCCACGCGCCTCTGGCGCACGGGAACGGCCGCGCCTCCCGCCCGTTCCCCAGGGGCATGTCGAGCGGTCCCGCCGGGACCGCCGTGCATCGTGGGGACCCCGATGTCCGTAGCTCCCAAGCCGTCCGAGCATGACCTGATTTCGGCCCATCGCGTCGAGGGCGCGACCGTCTACAGCGCCGAGGGCCGCACGGTCGGCGTGATCCGTAACCTGATGATCGAAAAGCAGAGCGGCCATGTCCGTAGCGCCCTGATCTCCAAGGAGGGTACGTCCGCCGCGAACCAATGGCTGGCGCCGATACCCTGGTCGGAATTGCACTACGACACCGACCTCAGCGGCTACGTGGTCGACGCGGCCAAGCTGGAGAACGCCCCTTGGGTTGAGGGGGACGCGGCGCTCGAGAGCGACCTTCCCTGGCGCGGAAAGGTGTTCAGCCACTGGGTGGCGCAGAACTACTGGGGCATGAGTTAATCGCAGCCCCGCGGCGCCGGCTCAGGGGATCGGGCTGCGGCGCTCATCCAGCCGGAACAAGAGGTCGGCGCGCCCAGGCATCTCGTTCAGGATGTGGCGGGTGATCCGCTCGTAGTGGGCGATGAAGCGGGCGATCTGGGCGTCGCTCATCACGCCCGGGGCGTGTGGCGCGCGCAGGCGCAGCTTCGCTTCCTGCTCGATGCGCCAGGCGAGCACGGTCTCGAACCCTGGCGCCTGGAGCAAGGCCAGAGTGTCGAGCCGGCCGAACAGCGCCTGGTACGGCCCGGCGAGCGCCGCATTGATGTAGCCACGCCAGACGCCGGCCGCGTCCTCCTGTGCTTCCAGTGCGTTGATCGGCGTCGTCAGGGCGTCAGCCTTCTGCGCGACCGCGCCGACACACCAGCCTTCGAACAGGATCACGTCGGCGGGGCCGTGGAACGGCTCCCACTCGGCGGAATCGCGGCGGGTGTCGCGGCTCTTGTCGAAGCGCGGAATACGAGTCTCGCCTGACGCGTGCAAGGCCTCCAGCGTCGCCTCGCCCAGGGTCACGTCGTGGGTGCCTGGCGGACCG
Organism: Phenylobacterium sp.; assembly: GCF_030697305.1. Classification (GTDB taxonomy): domain Bacteria; phylum Pseudomonadota; class Alphaproteobacteria; order Caulobacterales; family Caulobacteraceae; genus Phenylobacterium. The sequence goes on from NZ_JAUYQL010000017.1 coordinate 5,416, forward strand.
CGGGTGGCGAGCAGGGGATGCACTTGGGCGGCCAGGGCCTGACGAGCCTCGCGGGTGAGGCACAGGTCGTCCAGCGACAGCACGGCGCAACGCAATCCCTGTTGGGCCAGCAGGCGCGCGGTGACGGCGGTGACGGTGGACTTGCCGCTGGCCTGGCTGCCGCACAGGCCGACGGTCACCGGGCGTCCCCGCGCCTTGGACAGGGCGGCGATGTGCTCGGTGAAGGGGACGCAGATCGCCTGGACGCTTGCCCGGAAGGCTTCCGGCAGCCGCTCGGCCGCCATGAAGCCGTCCAGCCAGTCCATCAGCCGGCGTGGCTCGCGTAGACCGCCAGCGCCTGGGCGAGGTCGGCGACCAGGTCGGCCGGGTCCTCCAGGCCGATGTGCAGGCGGATCAAGGGGCCGGGGTAGTCCCGCAGGTGATCGCGGCAGTGGAGCTGCTGGTCGCAGCCGATCGCCAGGCTCTCGAACCCGCCCCAGGAGAAGCCCAGGCCAAACAGCTTCAGCGCGTCCAGGAAGGCGTCCACCGCGCTTTGTGGCCCAGGCGTGAGGGCGACGGCGAACAGGCCGCAGGCGCCGGTGTAGTCACGGCTCCACACAGCATGGCCCGCGTCGCCGGGCAGGGCCGGGTGCAGCAGGCGCACGACCTGCGGCTGGGCAGCCAGCCACTGCGCGATGGCGAGGCCGCTGGCGCCCTGTCGCGCGAGCCTGACGGGCAGGGTGCGAAGGCCGCGGAGGATCTGGTAGGCGTCGTCGGGCGACACCGACCAGCCCAGATGGATGATGCCGGCCTCCAGCGCGTGTAGCAGGCCTTTGTCGCGCGTCGCGGCCGAGCCCATGAACACGTCGGAGTGACCGCCGACGTACTTGGTCAGCGCCTGGGCGCTGATGTCCACGCCGTGCTCAAGCGGCTTGAACAGATAGCCGGCCGCCCAGGTGTTGTCGGCCAGCGTCAAGATGCCCCGCGCCCGGGCGAGCGCGGCGATGGCCGGCACGTCCTGCATCTCGAAGGTCAGCGAACCTGGCGATTCCAGCACGATCATCCGCACAGCGGGGCCGGCTTCGCCGACCAGCGCCTGCGGCGACTGGCGAGGATCGTAGAAGCGCACCGTCACGCCGAAGCGGGCCAGCACACGGTCGCAGAACCGGCGGGTGGGTTTGTAGATGGTGTCGCAGACCAGCACCTCGTC
>NZ_JAUYQL010000022.1 GCF_030697305.1 Phenylobacterium sp.
CGGCGCCGGAGAAGCCGGGGGTGCCGCGTGCGACGGTCTTCACGTCGACGTCGGCGGCCAGCGGCACGTTCTTCATGTGCACGCGCAGGATCCGTTCGCGGCCGTTCACGTCGGGATTCGGCACCACAACCTGGCGGTCGAAGCGGCCCGGGCGCAACAGCGCGGGGTCCAGCACGTCGGGACGGTTGGTGGCGGCGATCAGGATGATGCCTTCGTTGGCCTCGAAGCCGTCCATCTCCACGAGGAGCTGGTTCAGCGTCTGCTCGCGCTCATCGTTGCCGCCGCCCAGGCCCGCGCCGCGATGGCGGCCGACGGCGTCGATTTCATCGATGAAGATGATGCAGGGCGCGTTCTTCTTGGCCTGTTCAAACATGTCGCGCACGCGGCTGGCGCCGACGCCCACGAACATCTCCACGAAGTCAGAGCCGGAGATGGTGAAGAACGGCACGCCGGCCTCGCCCGCGATGGCGCGGGCCAGCAGCGTCTTGCCGGTGCCGGGAGGGCCGATCAGCAGCGCGCCTTTGGGGATCTTGCCGCCCAGGCGCTGGAACTTCTGCGGGTCCTTCAGGAAGTCGACGATCTCGGTCAGCTCTTCCTTGGCCTCGTCGACCCCGGCCACGTCATCGAAGGTGACGCGGTTCTTGTCCTCGGTGAGCAGGCGGGCCTTGGACTTGCCGAAGCCCATGGCGCCGCGGGCGCCGCCCTGCATCTGGCGCATGAAGAAGATCCACACCCCGACCAGCAGCAGGATCGGCAGGCTGTTCAACAGGAAGCCCAGCAGGCCGCCATTGCTAGGCGGCTTCACATGGATGTCCGCGCCCTGGCTCTCCAGGCGCTTGACCAGCTCTTCCTGATTGTTGGGCGTAATGGCGGTGTAGGCCTTGTTGGCCTGATCGTGGACCTCGACGGTGGAACCGCGGATCACCGCAGTCTTCACCTCGCCGGAGTTCACCCGCGTCATCAGCTGCGAATAGCTGATCTCGCTCGCGCCAGCGGCGTGGCCGCCGCCGGTCATCATGCTGTAAAGGCCGATCAGGACGACGACGATGACGCCCCAGATGACGAGATTGCGCAGGTTCATGATCGTTCGAGATCCGTCTCGATAAGGTCCGCAGCCCACAAGATAGGGGACCGCACGCCCTTTCACCAGCAAGCCGCATGCCTGCGCGACGGAAGATCGCGCCAGAGTGCGGCGAACGCGGGGCCAAAACGCGAAAAAGCCGGGCGGTCGCCCGCCCGGCCTTTCGTGCAGTCCGCGACTGGAAGCCCTGGCCTAGCGGCCGACGGGCTTCTTCGGCGCCGGAATCAGGCCTTCGCGCTGAGCGCGCTTGCGGGCCAGCTTGCGCGCCCGGCGCACGGCTTCAGCCTTCTGGCGAGCGCGCTTCTCGGACGGCTTCTCGTAGTGGACGTGGCGCTTCATCTCGCGGAACGAGCCTTCGCGCTGCATCTTCTTCTTCAGCGCCTTCAAGGCTTGGTCGACGTTGTTGTCGCGCACGAAAATCTGAACCAGGACCCGCTCTCCTATTCGTCGCCCACGCTCGACCTTGAGACGGTGAGCAGCAGAATTGTGTTGGCCGGAGGAACACGCCTCCGGATGCAAGCCGCGGCAGATAACAGAACGACCCGCGTATGTCCACGGCGACGGCCGGCTCTGCGCGCTTTAGGATGAACCGATGAGCGAGACCCTGGAAGCGGCGCCGCAAGGTGCGGAGGATTGGGCGGCAGGCGCTGAGCGTCGAGTCATGGACGCGGCCTTGACCCTCGCGCCGACAAGCGGCTGGAGCCAGGCGACGCTGCTGGCGGCCGGGCGCGCGGCGGGCCTGAGCGAGGCCGATGTGGGGCTGCTGATGCCCCGGGGGCCAGCGGATCTCGCCGCCCTGCTGTCGCGCCGCCACGACGCTGCAGCCCTGGCGGCGCTGGGCGACATCGACCCTCTGGCCTTGAGGATCCGCGAGCGCATCGCGCGGGCGGTAGAGGCGCGCATCGACGCGGCGTTCGCCGACGAGGCGGCGCTGCGTCGCTGGGCCGGGTTCCTGGCGCTGCCGAGCCATGCCGCGCTGGGATTGCGATTGGGCTGGGAGAGCGCCGACGCGCTGTGGCGCTGGGCGGGCGACGTCGCCGCAGACGAGAACCACTATTCGAAGCGCGCGATCCTGGCTTCGATCCTCACCGGCGCGCTGGCGGTGCGCCTGCAGAGCGGTCGCGAGGCGGCCGAGACGTTCGTCGCGCGGCGCATCGATAACGTCATGGCCTTCGAGAAGTGGAAGGCGACGACGCGGTTCAAGCCGGGCACGGCGCTGGACCGCGCGGCGCGGTTGCTCGGACGTTTGCGCTACCGGTAAGGCGGGCGTTCTTTCAGCGAAACTCGCCGGTCTCCTCGAAGGCCAGCAGCATGTCGATGCGTCGCTGGTGGCGCGGGGCCTGGCTCCAGGGCGTCGTCAGGAAGGCCTCGACGATTGCGACGGCCTCGTCCGCGCTGTGCATGCGTGCGCCCACGGCGACGACGTTGGCGTTGTTGTGCTGACGCGCGAGCGCGGCCGTCTCTACGCTCCAGGCCAGAGCCGCGCGAGCGCCCTTGACCTTGTTGGCGGCGATCTGCTCGCCGTTGCCCGATCCGCCGATCACGATCGCCAGCGATCCCGGCTCGGCGACCGCCGCGGCCGCTGCGGCGGCGCAGAACGGCGGGTAGTCATCCTCGGCGTCGTAGGCGTAGGCGCCATGGTCGACCGGCTCGTACCCGTTGGCCGACAGCCAGGCGACGAGATGGGTCTTGAGCTCGAAGCCGGCGTGGTCGGCGGCGATGTGGACGCGCATGGCGGCGGCTACCTGCCCTGCCAGACGGGCTTGCGCTTCTGGAGGAAGGCCGCGACCGCCTCGCCGTGGTCGGCGGTGTTGCTCAGCATCACCTGCTGGCGGTCCTCGATGGCCATGGCGGCCTCGATGCCCGAGGCGTCGATGTTAAGATTGAGCGCATCCTTGGTGAGCCGCAGGCCCATGGGCGCGGCCAGCAGCATGTCGTCCGCGAGCGCAAGGCCTGCGTCCAGCAGGGCGTCAGGCTCGACAATATCGCTGATCAGCCCGACCTTGAGCGCGCGCTCGGCCTGGATGAAGCGACCCGACAGCAGCAGTTCGGAGGCCACGGAATGGCCGACCAGCCTGGGCAGGAAGTAGCTGGAGCCCATGTCCCCGCCGCCCAGGCCGATACGGATGAAGGCGGCGTTCATGCGCATGTCCGGGGTCGCGTAGCGGACGTCGGCGGCGAGCGCGAGCGACATGCCGCCCCCCGCTGCGGCCCCCTGGACCAGGCAGATCACCGGTTGCGGACAGGTGCGCATCATCCGCATGATCCGGCCGATCCGACGCTGCATGTAGAGGGCGTTGGCGACCGAGGGCTCGGACGAGAAATCGCCCCAGCCCTTGAGGTCGAGGCCGGCGCAGAAGGCGCGGCCCGCGGCGCGCAGCACCACGACGCGGACGTCGTTGTTCTCCTGCAGGCCCTGCCAGTAGGCGAGCAGCGCCTCGACCAGATCAGGGTTCAGGGCGTTCAGCGCATCGGGGCGGTTGAGGGTGACGATCTCGACGTCGCCACGACGCTCGACCTGCAACACCTCTGATCCCGACATCACCTGCGCCCCTGTTCCTGGTGTCGTTGAAGTGGGCTCAAGCACCATGGAACCGCAGGCCGATCAAGCGGGGCTCAGCGCGCCAATCGCCCGTCGCTGAGCGCAGCGATCTCGAACGGGAAGAGGACGTCGGGATCGGGGGCGTCGAGCTCCTTGCCGATCGAGGCCGGCGCGAGGGTGCGCACCAGGTGGCGGATGATGTTCAGTCGCGCGGTCTTCTTGTGGTCGGAGCGCACGCAGATCCACGGCGCGGCGGCGGTGTGGGTGCGCTTCAGCATCTCGTCGCGGGCGTTGGTGTAGGCGTCCCAGCGGCTCTGCGCCGCCTCGTCGAGGGGGCTCGACTTCAGCGCCTTCAACGGCTCGTCCTTGCGTTCGGCCAGGCGTTTAGCCTGTTCCTTCTTGGACACGTCCAGCCACAGCTTGACCAGCTTCATGCCGTCGCCGACCAGCAACGCCTCATGGGCCGGAATGTCGCGCAGGAAGGCCTCGTGCTGCTCGGGCGTGCAGAAGCCCATCACCGGTTCGACGCCGCCGCGGTTGTACCAGGAGCGGTTAAAGATCACCGTCTCGCCGGCCGCCGGCAGGTGGGGGATGTAGCGCTGGAGGTACCACTGGCCCTGCTCGCGCTCGGTGGGCTTGGCCAGCGCCACCACCCGGGTGTTGCGCACCGACAGGTGCTCGGTGACCGCGCGGATGGTCCCGTCCTTGCCGGCCGCGTCGCGTCCCTCGAGGATGATCAGCGCCCGTTCGCCCTGCGCCATGGCGTGCTGCTGATAGTGCACCAGGGCGAGCTGGTGGCGTTCGAGTTCGCGCTGTTCGTCGTCCGAATTCTTGCTCATGGGACGAGCCTAGGCCGCCTGGGAGCGCCACGCCAAGCAAACGCTGCGCCGGCTTGCCGGCGCCCGCCGCGTCTGGGACGCTCGCGCGATGATCCGACTGTTCGTGCAAGACCCCCTCTCGGCCGGCGCCGCCCTGGCGCTGGGGCCGGAACAGAGCCGCTATCTGTCCTCGGTCATGCGGCGCGGCGTCGGCGACCAGGTGGCGCTGTTCAACGGCCGCGACGGGGAATGGCTGGCGACGCTGGCCGAGGTCGGCAAGCGCGCGGTCAAGCTGGAGGTGCTGTTGCTGGCGCGTCCGCAGGCGAGCGGTCCCGACCTCGATCTGGTGGTGGCGCTGGTCAAGCGGCCGCGGCTGGAGGTGATCGTCGAGAAGGCGGCCGAGCTGGGCGCGCAGCGCGTGCGCCTGGCGCTCACCGATCGGACCAACGCCGACCGCGCCAATGTCGGCCGGCTGCAGGCGATCGCCGCCGAGGCCGCCGAACAGACCGGCCGCCTGGACGTGCCGCAGGTGTGCGAGCCGCTGCGGCTCGACAAGCTGCTGGACGGCTGGGAGGCGGGGCGCAGGCTGCTGTTCTGCGACGAGGCCGGCGACGCCAGGCCGGTGCTGGAGGCGTTGCGCGAGACCGCTGACGAGGATCCCTGGGCGATCCTGATCGGACCGGAAGGCGGCTTCTCCCCATCCGAGCGCGAAAGGCTGCGGGCGCTGCCCTATGCGACGCCGGCCAGCCTGGGGCCGCGCATCCTGCGGGCCGACACCGCGGCGATCAGCGCCCTGACGTTGTGGCAGGCGGCGCGCGGCGATTGGCGGACCTGAACGTGCCGGGATTGCCACCACCGGACCGAAGGGCATAAATGCCCGCGCCGCGGGAGGCCTCGCCCGGGACGGTGTTGCGAAACGGGTGGGGAGTGATCCGCATGGGCGAAGTCGTCTGCGACGATCGGCCTTTGGTCTTCGAGGACCTCGTCCGCTGGTTCGAGGTCGGCTCCAAACCCGCCGCCCAGTGGCGGGTGGGCGCCGAGCACGAAAAGTTCCCGTTCCGACTGCAGAGCCACGATGCTGTGCCTTACGAGGGGGCGGGCATCAAGGCGTTGATGGAAGGCCTGCAGCGCTTCGGCTGGACCGGCGTCTTCGAAGCGTCGGACGCCGGGCCGGTGCTGATCGGCCTGGAGCGGGACGGCGCCAACGTCAGTCTGGAGCCGGGCGGTCAGTTCGAGCTCTCCGGCGCGCCGCTGCAGACGATGCACGAGATCCGCCGCGAGACCGAAGGCCATCTCGACGAGGCCAAGACCGTGGCCGCAGAGCTCGGGATCGGCTTCCTGGCGCTAGGCTTCACGCCGCTGTGGCGTCGCGACCAGGTGCCGGTGATGCCCAAGGGTCGTTACGCGATCATGCGCGCCTACATGCCCAAGGTCGGCGGCAAGGGCCTGGACATGATGTTCCGCACCTGCACCGTGCAGGCCAATCTGGATTTCGGCTCCGAAGCCGACATGGTGGCCAAGTTCCGCACCAGCCTGGCGCTGCAGCCGATCGCCACCGCCCTGTTCGCCAATTCGCCGTTCAAGGAAGGCCGGCCGACCGGGCTGCTGTCCAGCCGCGCCGACGTATGGACCGACACCGACCCGGACCGCACCGGCATGCTGGACTTCGTGTTCCAGGACGGCTTCGGCTTCGAGAGCTACGCCCGCTACGCGCTGGACGTTCCCATGTACTTCGCCAAGCGCAAGGACCGGTATGTAGACCTGTCGGGGCGTTCGTTCCGCAAGTTCATGGATGGCGACTTGGCCGAGTTGCCGGGCGAGCGTCCGACCCTGAAGGACTGGGCCGACCACACCACCACCATCTTTCCCGAGGTGCGGCTGAAGCAGTACCTGGAGATGCGGGGCGCCGACAGCGGCCCGGCGCCGATGCTGCATGCGCTGCCGGCGCTGTGGACCGGGATCTTCTACGATTCGGCGGCGCTGGCCGCAGCCTGGGACCTCTGCAAGGGTTGGACGGCGGAGCAGCACAACGCCCTGCGCGCCGACGTGGCCCGACGCGGGATGAAGGCCGAGATCGCCGGTCGCACGGTGCAGGCGGTGGCGAAAGACCTGCTGGCCATCGCCCGCGAAGGGCTGGCCCGGCGCGCCCGCCTGGAGGCCGGCGTCGATGAGACGATCTACTTGGCGCCCCTCGACGAGATCGCCGACAGCGGCCTGACCCAGGCCGACCGTCAGCTCGAGCTGTTCCACGGCGCCTGGAACGGCGACGCCTCCAAGGCCTTCGACGACTGGCGGTACTAAGGATAGCGAGCGCCGCTCCTCCCCCGTGTGACGGGGGAGGTGGATTTCGCCGCAGGCGAAAGCCGGAGGAGGCGATCGCGGCGGTTTCGATCTGACGGCTTGCCCCCTCCGTCACGCCCCTTCAGGGCGCGCCACCTCCCCCGCTGCGCAGGGGAGGAGCGAGGCGCGTCCTCGATGACCTGGAGGCCGCTCACACCCCTTCGGGGCGGGGAACGTCGTCCTTGGGCGTCCAGTGTTCGCGCTGACTGTGGCCGTCGCCGGCGTCGGTGTGCTGGACCACGGCGTCGACGTCGACGCCCGCCGCGCGGGGGTTCACCTGAGCCTCTTCGACCGCATAGACCTCGACCTTGTCCGGATAGAAGGCCAGCCGCTCGCGGATGGTCTCCATGGCCGGGAAGGGCTCTTCGTAGGTCCACACGGCGTTCTCGCCGAAATGGCCGTCCATCAGCACAGTGTAGTACGACGCGTCGCCCTTGTAGGGGCAGTGGGTGCTGCGGTCGGTGCGCGACATGTAGGCCATGTCGACGTCGGCGCGCGGGAAGTAGACGACCGGCGGGTAGCTCGCCTCCTTGAGGATCAAGGCGTCACCGGTGTCGGCGATCACGTGCCCTTGGAACCGGGCGCGCCATCGCTTGCCCGCAGGCGTGATGGTGATTGGGTGGTCGGGGCCGGGGGTCAGCATGGGCTCAAGTCCTCCTGAGGGGCTAACGCGTCATTCGAGCTAACGTTCTGGCGAGCTAAGGTTCTGGGCGGGGCTTCGGGCGAAGCGTGGTCCTGAGGCTCGCTTGTGCTTGTTTCTGACGCATGGTCTTCTCCGCCGCTGCGGGGCCGGGGCGCCACGCGCACAGTTCGGGATCGCCAATGCTCATCGTCATCCTCGGGATCGTCATCACCCTGGCGACCGGCATCCCGGTGCTCCTGCAACTGCTGAAGAACCATCCGCGCGGGCTGATCATACTGTTCTTCGCCGAGATGTGGGAGCGCTTCTCCTACTACGGCATGCGCGGCATCCTGATCTTCTACCTGACACAGCACCTGCTGTTCGACGACGCCACGGCCAATGCGCAGTACGGGTCGTACACTTCGCTGGTCTATCTGCTGCCGCTGCTGGGCGGGGTGCTGGCCGACCGCTACCTCGGCACCCGCAAGGCGGTGGCGTTCGGCGCCCTGTTGCTGGTCGCCGGCCACCTGACCATGGCCTATGAGGGCCGCCCAGCCGACCAGACCCTGCGCTACGAGGGCCAGAGCTACGCGATCGCCGCCGAAGGCCGCATGGATGCGCGCAACGTCCACCTGATCGTGGGCGGCCAGCCTTATGCCTTCACCGCCGCCGAAGGCGGCGGGCTGGAGATCAAGGGATTGCCGGCTGACGCGGCGCTGCCGGCGGTGCTGCCGGCCGGCTCCTACACGATGGGCAAGACCGTCGACCGCAACGGGGTCAACGCCTTCTATCTGGCGGTGTCGCTGATCATCATGGGCGTGGGCTTCCTGAAGCCCAACATCTCGACGATCGTCGGCCAGCTCTATCCGCAGGGCGATCCCCGGCGGGATTCCGGCTTCACCCTGTATTACTACGGCATCAACCTGGGAGCCTTCTGGGCCTCGATCCTATGCGGGGCGTTGGGCCAGTACGTAGGGTGGTGGGCCGGCTTCGGACTGGCCGGCGTCGGCATGCTGGCCGGGTTCATCGTCTTCGTGTTGGGCAAGAAGCACTTGGAAGGCCACGGCGAGCCGCCGCATCCGGGGCTGCTGGCCAAGCCCGTGCTGGGGCCGATCAATCGCGAATGGCTGATCTATCTGGCGGGCCTCGTCGGCGTCGGCGGGGTGTGGCTGCTGGTCCAGCGCAACGACCTGGTGGGCATCGGCCTGATCGCCAGCACGCTGATCTCGCTGGCGTTCGTCGTCGGCTTCCTGATCTTCAAGTGCGACCGCATCGAGCGAGAGCGGATGATGCTGGCCATGGTGCTGATCTTCGGCGCGGTGGTGTTCTTCACCCTGTTCGAGCAGGCCGGCACCTCGCTCAACCTGTTCGCCGCGCGCAACGTCGACCTAGGCGGGATGACGGCGTCCCAGACCCAGTCGTTCAACGCGGGCTTCATCCTGATCTTCGCGCCGGTGTTCGCCGCGGCCTGGGCCTGGCTGGGCCAGCGCGGACGCGACCCCGACCCAGTTCTGAAGTTCGGCCTGGCGCTGATTCAGGTGGGCCTGGGCTTCATGGTGGTGGTGTGGGGCGCGGGAATGGCCGACAGCGACTATCGCGTGCCGCTGGTGCTGCTGGGCCTGCTCTACCTGCTGCACACCACGGGCGAACTGTTCCTGTCGCCGGTGGGTCTGTCGCAGATCACCAAGCTGTCGGTGGCCTCGCTGGTCTCGTTCATGATGGCGATCTGGTTCCTGTCGTCGTCCATCGCGCAATATGTCGGCGGGCTGATCGCCGGCATGGCCGGAGCCGAGACGGTCGGCGGTCAGGTGCTGGACCCCGCCGCGGCGCTGGCCTCGTCGGTCAAGGTGTTCGCCATGCTGGGCTGGTGGGGGATGGGCTTCGGCGTCGCCTTCATCGTGCTCAGCTTCTTCATCAAGGGCTGGTCGCACGGGGCCAACGACACCCACGGCGCAGCCCAGCCAGAGCCGATCGCCCCGGTGCTGGACGGCGAGCGGCAGGCGGTGAGTCCCGCCGCCATCCGCGCCGACCGCGAGGGGTAAACCTCGCGGCTAGAGGCTGGTGCCGCCGACGGTCAGGCCGGTGATCTTCAGCGACGGCTGGCCGACGCCGACCGGCACGCTCTGGCCGCCCTTGCCGCAGACGCCGATTCCGGGGTCGAAGCCAAAGTCGTCGCCGATCATCGTCACCCGCGTCAGGCAGGACGGGCCGTCGCCGATCAGGGTCGCGCCCTTCACCGGCGTGGTCACCTTGCCGTCCTCGATCAGGTAGGCCTCGGTGCACTGGAAGACGAACTTGCCGTTGGTGATGTCCACCTGGCCGCCGCCAAAGTTGGCGCAGTAGAGGCCGCGCTTGGTCGAGGCGATCATCTCCTCGCGAGGGGTGTCGCCGCCGAGCATGCCGGTGTTGGTCATCCGCGGCATGGGCATGTGGGCGTAGGACTGGCGCCGCGCGTTGCCGGTGGGCTGCAGGCCCATCAGCCGCGCGCTCATGCGGTCGTGCATGTAGCCGACCAGCACCCCGTCCTCGATCAGGATGGTGCGTTCCGTCGGCGTGCCTTCGTCGTCGACGGTGAGCGAACCGCGGCGGCCCAGCACCGTGCCGTCGTCGAACACGGTGACGCCGGGGGCGGCCACCCTTTCGCCGATGCGCCCGGAGAAGGCCGAGGTGCCCTTGCGGTTGAAGTCGCCCTCCAAACCATGGCCGACCGCCTCGTGCAGCAGCACGCCGTTCCAACCCGGGCCGAGGACCACGTCCATCTCGCCGGCCGGGCAGGGAGCCGCCTCCAGGTTGACCAGCGCCTGGCGCAGGGCTTCGTCGACCGCGCCCTGCCAGTTCTCCTGGGTGATCCAGGTCTCGAAGCCGGCGCGGCCGCCGGAGCCGGTGTAGCCGTTCTCGCGCCGACCATCGCGCTCCACCGTCACCTGGACGTTGATGCGGGCCAGCGGGCGCACGTCGCGGATCAGGCGGCCGTCGGCGCGGACGATCTCGACCACCCGCCGCTCGCCGGCGAGGCTGGCCATCACCTGCACCACCCGCGGGTCGCGGGCGCGGGCCCAGGCGTCGATCTCCTGCAGCAGGTCGACCTTGTCCGAGAAGCCCGGCGAGGCCAGCGGATTGTCCTCGCTATAGAGCTTGGCGTTGGTGTGGCGCGGGGCCTCGGCCGCCTGGCCAGAATAGCCCCGCTTCGCCAGCGCCGCGGACTTGCCGGCGCGGCCGATGGCGGCCTCGGAGATCTCGCTGGCGTGGGCGTAGCCGGCGGTCTCGCCCGCCACAACCCGCAGGCCGAATCCCTCGGTCGCATCGTAGGACGCTGATTTCAGCCGGCCGTCGTCGAACACGAAGGCCTCGCTCTCCGAGCGCTCGACGAACAGCTCGCCATCGTCGGCCCCGGCCAGCGCCTCGCCCAGGATGGCGCGCGCGCGTTCCGGATCGACGCCGGCGGATTCGAGGATCGATGGAGCGGGAGTGTGGGCGTTCATGAGGGACGAACCTGCGTAAACCTGGGAGACGTCTCAACAGATAGGCGTTCAGGCGCCGCGCGTCACCCGCCCGAGCAACGGGTCATGTCCCCAGTTCATCAGCGACCAGCGCCAGCGGGTGTGCGTCACATCGCCCCAAGGTCGCTGGGCCAGGTGGCGGCGGGCGTAGCCGACCACCTTCTTCATGTGGGCGTAGTCGGCGTCGGTGAGGTCCTCGGCCGGCCGGGCGCGGATCTCCAGGATGCGCCGGGCGGATTGACGGCCGATCGATTCGCTCTCGCCGCGGCGTGTGACCCCGACGCGCCGACTTTCGTCGGTATCCAGCCAAGCGCGCAGGGCCCTCGGCGTCATGTTGACCACGCCATCGAAGGCGTCGCGGATTTCACCTTGCTCGCGCGGGCTCAGCGGGGGACGCATGCATGCTCCAGGGTCTGAAGTGGGGCCTGCCTTTGCGGCATGGCGCAACCGCCTTGGCAAGCTGGGGGAGAGCGCGTATGCACGCGCGCTGAAGGACGAGGGGTGCGGACGATGCGCCGCGCCGTCCATCCTGTCGTCGGGGGCGATCGTTGTTTGGCGAGGCGCGGCCGGCCAACCAGACCGAGGGGACATGAAGTCGAGGTTCAAGGGTATGCGGGCTGCGGCGGCCGGAGCGGCGGCCGGCGTGACGACCGCGTTGTGGAGCGTGAGCGCGCTTGCGGAGGACCTCGTCGGGCAGCCGACGCCCGGCGCCATCGACCTGCAGCCGGGCGTAACGCCTCTGCGGCACGACGCGATCTTCTTCCATAATATCGTCCTGCTGCCGATCATCACGGGGATCAGCCTGTTCGTGCTGGGCCTGCTGATCTGGTGCGCGGTCCGCTACAACAAGCGCGCGAATCCGATCCCGGCGCGCTGGAGCCACAATACCGCTATCGAAGTGGCCTGGACGGTGTTGCCCGTCCTGATCCTGATGTTCATCGCGATCTTCTCGTTCAAGCTGCTGTTCGCCTACCACGACATGCCCAAGCCGGATCTCACGGTTAAGGCGACCGGGTACCAGTGGTACTGGGGCTACGAATATCCCGACCAGAACGTCGCCGAGTTCATCTCCAACATCCTTCCCGAGAAGGAAGCCAAGGCGAAGAACGTCCCGTACCGGCTGGCCGCCACGGAGCCGCTGGTCGTGCCGGTGAACAAGGTGGTCCGTGTGCTGGTCACCGGCGCCGACGTGATCCATGCCTTCGCCGTGCCCTCGTTCGGGATCATCACCGACGCGGTGCCCGGGCGGGTGAACGAGACCTGGTTCAAGGCCGAGAAGACCGGCATCTATTACGGCCAGTGCCGTGAGCTCTGCGGCGTCGACCACGCCTTCATGCCGATCGAAGTGCATGTTGTGTCTCAAGCGGAGTTCGACGCGTGGGTCGTCGGCAAGGGCGGCGGCGCCAAGCCTGCCGCCGCGGCCGCTCCGGCGACCGCCCCCGCTGCGGCGTCTCCCGCCGCCGCACCCGGCGCCGACCCTGCAGCCTCGTCCGCCTCAGCGTCCGCTGGCGCGCCTGCGCCGGCCGCCGCCACGACTGCTACGCCTGCGCCCGCTACGGCGCCGGCGGCGAACTGATTTTCGGGAAAGCGTAAGATGGCCCACGCCGCCGCACACGACGAGCATCACGACAGCCACGATCACAAGCCGGGCTTCGTCACCCGCTGGCTGTTCTCCACCAACCACAAGGACATCGGCACCCTCTACCTGCTGTTCGCCATCATGGCGGGCCTGGTCGGCGGGGCGCTGTCCGGTCTGATCCGCTGGGAACTGGCCGAGCCAGGCATCCAGGTGTTCACGCAAGGCTCGCTGCTCGACCAGCTGGGCCTGATCGAGGCGTCCAAGCACGGCTACAACGCCGTGGTCACCGCCCACGCCCTGATCATGATCTTCTTCATGGTCATGCCGGCGATGATCGGCGGGTTTGGCAACTGGTTCGTGCCGCTGATGATCGGCGCGCCGGACATGGCCTTCCCGCGGATGAACAACATCTCGTTCTGGCTGCTGGTGGCGGCCTGGGTGATGCTGCTGACCTCGATGTTCGTCGACGGCGGCCCGGGCATGGGCTTCGGCGGCGGCTGGACGATCTATCCGCCGCTGTCGACCAGCGGCCACACCGGTCCGGCGATGGACTGCGCGATCCTGGCCCTCCACCTGGCCGGGGCCAGCTCGATCCTGGGCGCGATCAACTTCATCACCACGATCTTCAACATGCGTGCGCCGGGCATGACCCTGCACCGCATGCCGCTGTTCGTGTGGTCGATCCTGGTGACCGTGTTCCTGCTGCTGCTGTCGCTGCCGGTTCTGGCGGGCGCGATCACCATGCTGCTCACCGACCGCAACTTCCACACCCACTTCTTCGACGCGGCGGGCGGCGGCGACCCGGTAATGTTCCAGCACCTGTTCTGGTTCTTCGGTCACCCCGAGGTCTACATCCTGATCCTGCCCGGGTTCGGCATCGTCAGCCACATCGTCTCGACCTTCTCGCGCAAGCCGGTGTTCGGCTACCTGGCGATGGCCTACGCAATGGTCGCCATCGGCTTCATCGGCTTCCTGGTCTGGGCCCACCACATGTACACCGTGGGCATGAGCATCAATCTGCGCGCCTACTTCGTGGCCGCGACGATGGTCATCGCGGTGCCCACCGGCGTGAAGGTGTTCTCCTGGATCGCGACGATGTGGGGCGGGTCGATCGACTTCAAGACGCCCATGCTGTGGGCGATCGGCTTCATCTTCCTGTTCACCGTCGGCGGCGTCACCGGCGTCGTCCTGGCCAACGCCGGCATCGATTACAGCCTGCACGACACCTATTACGTGGTCGCCCACTTCCACTACGTGCTGAGCCTGGGAGCGGTGTTCGCGATCTTCGCGGGCTTCTACTACTGGTTCGAGAAGATCTTCGGCGTGAAGTACCGCGAATGGATGGGCGCCGCCCACTTCTGGATAACCTTCGTGGGCGTGAACCTGATCTTCTTCCCGCAGCATTTCCTGGGTCTGCAGGGCATGCCGCGCCGCTACGTCGACTATCCGGAAGCGTTCACCTACTGGAACCACGTGTCGTCGATCGGCTACGTGGTCACCCTGGTCGGCGTCATCGTGTTCCTCGTGATGCTGCTGGACGCGATGATCTTCCGTCGCGCCGGTGAGGCGAATCCCTGGGGCGAAGGCGCCACGACGCTGGAGTGGACGCTGCCCTCGCCGCCGCCGTTCCACCAGTTCAACGAACTGCCGGTGATCAAGCAGGATATCCACTGACCCCGGCGGCCTGAAGCCGTCGAGGAAAGAGCCAAGGGGGCGCGGGCCGGAGCATCCGGCGCGCGCCCTTCCGGCGTTTTGAGAGTATCGTCATGGCCATGTCGCCAGCCATCCCGGACGCCCACGCCGCCGCACCGGCGCGATGGCAGGACTATCTGCAGCTCCTGAAGCCGCGGGTGATGTCGCTGGTGGTGTTCACCGCGCTCACCGGCCTGGTCGCCTCGGGCGGCGCCTTGAACCCGATCCTGGGCGCCGTGGCGGTGCTGTGCATCGCGGTGGGCGCCGGGGCCTCGGGCGCGCTGAACATGTGGTACGACGCCGACATCGACGCCCGCATGCGCCGCACGCGGGGCCGTCCCGTGCCGTCTGGGCGGGTGCAGGGCTCCGACGCAGCGGCCCTGGGGGTGGTGCTGTCGCTGTTCTCGGTGGCGCTGATGGGGATGGCGCTGAACTGGCTGGCGGCCGGCCTGCTGGCCTTCACCATCGTGTTCTACGCCGTCGTCTACACCATGTGGCTGAAGCGCTCGACAGCGCAGAACATCGTCATCGGCGGGCTGGCCGGCGCGCTGCCGCCGGTGATCGGCTGGGCCGCGGCGACGGGACACGTCCCGCTCAACGCCTGGCTGCTGTGTGCGATCATCTTCATGTGGACCCCGCCGCACTTCTGGGCGCTGTCGCTCTACACCAGCGAAGACTACCGCAAGGCCGGCGTGCCGATGATGCCGGTGGTCGCGGGGCCGGCGTCGACGCGGCGTCAGATCCTGATCTACTCCCTGCTGTTCGCGCCGCTGTGTCTGGTTCCGGCGGTCACCGGCCTGGGCGGCGCGGCCTATCTGGCTGTGGCGGCGATCGGCGGGGCGGTGTTCGTGCTGCTGGCCTGGCGCGTCTACAAGAGCCGCGCCGGCGACACGCCGGAGATGCGCAACGACGATGGGCTGTACGACGTCAAGGCCAACGCCAAGGACGCCCGCAACCTGTTCGCCTTCTCGATCCTCTATCTGACGCTGCTGTTCGCCACCCTCCTGGGCGAAGGCCTGGCGCATGCGCCCAGGCTGCATCTGCTGGCGAGCATCGGAGGCCCGGCGTGAGCGAACCGCATCCCGATCCGGAGATCGAACGACGCGCGCGGCGCGGTCGCAACGTGGCGCTGGCCCTGGGCCTCGTGCTGTTCGTGATCCTGATCTTCGTCGTCACCATCGTGAGGTTAGGCGCCAATGTCCTCGACCGTCCGATCTGAGGCGCCTGGGCGCTCGCCCGAGGAACGCCGCAACCGGCGCGTGGCGATCATTTGCGCGTCGGGCTTCGTCCTGATGCTGGGCGCGGCGTTCGCCGCCGTGCCGCTCTACAAGGCGTTCTGTCAGGTCACTGGCTTTGACGGCACGGTGCGCCGCGCCGACGCCGCCCCGGATACGGTCCTGGCGCGCAAGCTGGAGATCCGCTTCGACGCCAACGTCCGCGAACTGCCGTGGTCGTTCAGCGCAGAGCAGGCCAGCCAGACCGTGCGTATCGGCGAAACCGGACTGGCGTTCTTCAAGGTGACGAACCACGCGAAGACGCCGATCACGGGTCGCGCGGTCTACAACGTCGTGCCGGAACAGGCGGCGGCTTATTTCCAGAAACTGGAATGCTTCTGCTTCTCCGATCAGACCCTGCAGCCCGGCCAGACGATCGAGTTCCCGGTGGTCTATTTCGTGGATCCGAAATACGCCGACGATTTCGAGACCAAGGGCAAGGAACAGGTGACGCTGTCCTACACCTTCTATCCGGCTGTCGACGCTGCGCCCGGGGCGAAGCCGATCACGGTTTCAGCCCTTGGCGAAAAGGCGCGTGCAGGGCTATAGCGTCACGCGAATTCCGACGTTCGGACCCGGAACCGGGTCCGGGCGGCGAAGGACTACAAGAGGGGTAAGGACCGACATGGCCCACGACGGCGTCAAGCACGACTATCACCTGGTGGATCCCAGCCCCTATCCGCTGGTGGGCTCGATCGCGGCCACGGTCATGGCGCTGGGCGGCGTGGTCTGGATGAAGGGGCTGTTCGGCCTCGATAAGGGCACCTCCTGGGTGTTCTTCATGGGCCTGGCCGGCGTGCTCTACACCATGTTCGGCTGGTGGGTTCAGGTGGTGAAAGAAGCCAACCGCGGCGACCACACCCCCGTGGTTTCGCTGGGCCTGCGCTACGGCATGATCCTGTTCATCGCCTCCGAGGTGATGTTCTTCGTGGCGTGGTTCTGGATCTTCTTCGAGATGGCCCTGTTCCACGGTCAGCGGACGCTGTCCTCGATCGAGGAAGTCCGCACGGCCTGGGCGACCTGGCCGCCGCACGGCGTCGAGACCGTACCGGCCTGGAACCTGCCGCTGGTCAACACCCTGACCCTGCTGCTGTCGGGCACCACGGTCACCTGGGCGCACCACGCGCTGCAGACCGGCGACCGCAAGGGCGCCAAGATCGGCCTGATCCTGACCGTCATCCTGGGCGTGCTGTTCACCTCGATCCAGGCGTACGAGTACCATCACATTCTCGAGCACAAATACTTCTTCAACGAGGAAGCGGCGAACGGCGGCCTCTATGGCTCCTCGTTCTTCATGGCCACCGGCTTCCACGGCTTCCACGTGCTGATCGGGACGATCTTCCTGGCGATCTGCCTGCTGCGGCTGATCAAGGGCGGCTTCACGCCGCAGAAGCACTTCGGGTTCGAGGCCGCGGCCTGGTACTGGCACTTCGTCGACGTGGTCTGGCTGTTCCTGTTCGCCTTCATCTACGTGATCTTCGGGGCGTCTGGCGGCCACTAATGGCCGCACCCAACCCTCTGCTGTCGGGGCTGGCGGGTCGCTGCCCCAACTGCGGGGAGGGGCGCCTGTTCGAGGGGTTCCTGAAGGTCTCGCCCCGTTGCGAGGCCTGCGGGTTCGATCTGGCGAAGGCGGATTCCGGCGACGGCCCGGCGGTGTTCGTGATCCTGATCGGCGGCTTCATCGTCGCTTTCACCGCGCTGTTCACCGAGTTCACGCTGCATCCGCCGGTGTGGGTGCATCTGGTGATCTTCCTGCCGCTGACGGTGATCGTCTGCTTGGGGCTGTTGCGGCCGTTCAAGGGCGCGATGCTGGCCGCCCAGTTCATGAACCGCGCGTCGCAAGCGCGGCGCGATGACTGAGCGCCGCGGGCGCTTCCCCATCGGCGCGACAATCGCCATGCTTGTCGCGCTGGCGGCCCTGGTCGGCCTGGGCTTGTGGCAGCTTCAGCGGCTGACCTGGAAGACCGACCTCTTGGCCCGCATCGCCGCGCTGCAGGGCGCGCCGGCGACGCTGCTGGGCCCGGCGCTCGACAGCGCCGCAGACGGCGCGAACCTGCAGTTTCGCCGCGTGGTGGTGGATTGCCCGGGGCTCGCCCAGGCGCCGTTCCTCGAGCTCTACGGGTTGCGCGAGGGTGGGGCCGGTTCGCGGCTGATCTCGGCCTGCAAGGTCGACGCCGCGCGCTACCGGACCATCCTGGTCGACCGCGGCTTCGTCGCCGACACCATCTCGGCGCGGCCGCCGGTGGACGGTGCGGCGACCGCGCCCGTGCGCATGGTCGGCGTGCTGCGGTTGCCGGACAAAGCGACCTTCGTCACCCCGCCCAACGATGTGGCGGCCAACCGCTGGTTCTCGCGCGATGTGGCGGCGATGGCCAAGGCGTTGGACGCGCCGGCCCCAGCGCCGCTGTTCCTGATGGCCGAAACGTCATCCAATCCGGAATGGAAGGCGCTGACGCCCGCGCCGATCCCGACGGAGATTCCGAACCGGCACTTCGAGTACGCGCTTACCTGGTTCGGCCTTGCCGGCTCCCTGCTGGCCGTCTATGCGGCCATGCTCTGGCGCAGATGGAAGAGTTGATGCGTTACGTCTCCACACGGGGTCAGGCCCCGGCCGTCGGCTTCGTCGATGCGGTGTTGGCCGGGCTCGCCCCCGACGGCGGGCTCTATGTCCCGGAAACCTGGCCGCAACTGAGCGCCGAGGAAATCGCCGCATTCACCGGCAGGCCCTATCACGAGGTCGCCGCGACGATTATCAGCCTGTTCGCCGGCGACGAGATCTCCGCAGAGGACATCGCCGAGATGTGCGCCGAGGCCTATGGGACCTTCACCCACGCGGCCGTGGTGCCGCTGACCCAGATCACGCCGGGCGCGTTCATCGCCGAGCTGTTCCATGGGCCGAGCCTGGCGTTCAAAGACGTGGCCATGCAGTTGCTGGCCCGGCTCTACGACCACGTGCTGGGCGCCCAGCGGCGCACCCAGACCATCCTTTGCGCGACGTCCGGCGACACCGGGGGCGCGGCGGTGGAGGCTTTCCGCGGCCGCTCCAACGTGCGCGTCGTGGCGCTGTTTCCTGAGGGGCGCATCTCAGAGGTGCAGCGGCGGTTCATGACCACGGCGGCGGAAAAGAACGTCGCCTGCGTGGCCGTCCAGGGCACCTTCGACGATTGCCAGACGATCGTGAAACAGGCGTTCCAGGACCAGAGCCTGCGCCAGGCGGTCGACCTGTCCGGGGTGAACTCGATCAACTTCGCGCGGATCGCCGCCCAGATCGTCTACTACTTCACCAGTGCGGTGGCGGTCGGCGCCCCGGAGCGGCCGGTGTCGTTCTGCGTGCCGTCGGGCAATTTCGGCGACGCGTTCGCCGGCTACGTCGCCATGCGCATGGGCTTGCCGATCCGCCGCATCGTGGCGGCGACCAACGCCAACGACATCCTGGCGCGCACCTTCCAAGATGGCCGATATGTGCGCGGCGCTGTGAACTTCACCCAGTCGCCGGCCATGGACATCCAGAGCGCCTCGAATTTCGAGCGGCTGTATTTCGAATGCGTGCGCCGTGACGGCGTAGAGACCGCGCGTGCCTTTCAGGCCTTTGTCGAGACCGGCGGCTTCGACGTGCCGCCGCAGGCCTTCGCCTCGATGCAGCAGGTGTTCACCGGCGTCTCGGTGAGCGAGGCGGAGACCACGCGCACGATGATCGCGACGCTGAACGAGACCGGCGAACTGATCGACCCTCACACCGCCGTGGCGGTCGCTGCCTTGCATAAGACCGCCGAGGTCAACGAGCCGTTCGTCGTGCTATCCACCGCGCATCCGGCCAAGTTCCCGGAAGCGGTGCGCGCGGCCACGGGCGTGACGCCGGCGCTGCCGCCGGGCTCGGCGAACCTGGCCGACCGGCCGGAGCGGTTCGATCGCCTGCCGGCCGACGCCGACACGATCAAGGCCTACGTGCGCGAATTTGCCCTCGCCTGACGCCCCCATGCCCACGGTCCACACGCTCGCCAACGGCGTGCGGGTCATCTGCGACCCGATGCCGGGCCTGGAGACCATCGCGCTGTCGGTGGTCGCGGGACGCGGCGCCCGCAGCGAGGGGACGGCGGAGAACGGCTGGTCGCATCTCCTCGAGCACATGGTGTTCAAGGGGGCCGGGCCGCGGTCGTCCCGTGACATCGTCGAGGCGATCGAAGCCGAGGGCGGACAGATCAACGCCGCCACCGGCTATGAGCGCACCAGCTATCAGGTGCGCGCGTTACGCGAAGGGTTGACCCTTGGCCTGCAGGTCTGCGCCGACCTGGTGTTGCGTCCGACCCTTGATGCGGAGGATCTGGCCCGCGAGAAGCAGGTGGTCGGCCAGGAGATCGCCGAGGCGGCCGACACGCCCGACGACCTGGTGTTCGAGATGGCCCAGACCGCGGCGTTCGATGGCCAGCCCTTGGGCCGGCCGATCCTGGGCACGCCGGAGTCGATCGGCCACGCCACGCCAGACGCTCTCGAGGCCTGGCGCAAGCGCCTGTATGGCGCCGACAGCCTCGTCGTCAGCGTCGCCGGCGCAGTGGACGAGGCGCAGTTGCTGGACCTCGCCGAGCGCGCCTTCGCCGATGCCGCGCCGGCGCCGACGCAAACCCCCGAGGCTGCCCGCTTCGTTGGCGGCGCGAGGCCCCTAGCCAAGAAACTCGAGCAGGCGAACCTGGTGCTGATGCTGCCGGCGGTGGGGGCGCGCGATCCGGACTATTTCGCGCTTCGCCTGTTCGCCGAAATCCTCGGCGGCGGCATGGCCTCGCGCCTGTTCCAGGAGGCGCGCGAGCGACGCGGCCTCGCCTATGCGGTCGACGCCTACGTCGAGACCTACGCCGACGTCGGCCTCCTCGGCATCTTCGCCGGCTGCGCGGCGCGCGACGCCGTGGAGTTCGCCAAGGTTGCGGCGGGCGAAGTGGCCGGCCTGATCGCCCGCGTCGAGCCACAGGAACTGGCGCGCGCCAAGGCGCAGTTGAAGGCGTCGCTGTTCATGGCGCGGGAGTCCGCCTTGGCCCGCGCAGAACAGACCGCGGCCCAGGTGCTGGTGTTCGAGCGGCCGTTGAGCGCCGCCGAGCTTGCAGTTCAGATCGACGAGGTCACCGCCCAGGATCTGCGCCGGATCGGCGAGCGGATGCTGAGCGAACGCCGAAGCGTCGCCGCCGTGCTGGGTCCGAAGGCGGCGCTGGCCGCCGCGGGGGCCTTCGAAAAATCCCTGTTCCACTAGCTTGGCGTTCAACACGCTGCGCGAGGCCGGGCTTGACCCGCGGGCGATTCACGCGAGGGTTGTCGCATGGCCTTGCTGGATTGGATCGCACCGGAGAGCGGCCCGCGGATCGAGGGCGAAACCGTCCGCCTGCGCACGCCGCGCGCCGCCGACTACATGGAATGGCGTGACTTGCGCGACCGCTCTCGCGACTTCCTGCAGCCGTGGGAGCCGATCTGGCCGGCCGACGACCTCACCCGCGCCGCCTACCGCCGCCGCCTCGCCGCCTACGCCCGCGATCGCGAGACGGGTTCCGCCTATCCGTTCTTCGTGTTCCGCGCCGAAGACGACGTACTGACCGGCGGGATCACCCTGTCGAACGTGCGCCGCGGCGTCGCCCAGATGGGATCGGTCGGTTACTGGAGCGGGCGGCCGTTCACCCGGCGCGGCTACACCCTGGCGGCGGTTCGGGCGCTGGTGGACTACGCATTCGGAACCCTGAACCTGCATCGACTGGAAGCCGCGTGCATCCCGAGCAACGACCCGTCGCGCCGGCTGCTGCTCCAGGCGGGCTTCGCGGAAGAGGGGATGGCCCAAGCTTATCTGAAAATTAACGGCGTTTGGCGAGACCATGTGTTGTTCGGTCTCGTGTCTCCGCTGAAGCGGCGCGAAGGCCTGGATGAGGGTGTGTCGGTCTGAACCGACGCTTACGGGCCGGGCATCGCAAGTATGGCGATCGATCGTTGGATCTGGGACGCCACGACGACGCTGGAAGCGTTGGGCGCCGCTGAGGTCGCGTTGTGGTTCTGGGAACCTGAGCTCGATCGCCTGCGGATCACGGGCGCCTCGCGTGCGCTGGGCTTGGGTCCGCTGGCGCCGGAATGCTCGTCCGCGGCGTTGCGCGCGCTCGCGCTGCCCCAGGACCGGGCGCTGGCCGAAGACGTCCTGAAGGTCCAAGAGCCGGGTGCTGAAATCGCCATCCGCCTGCGCATGCGCGGCGCCGGCGTCTGTATCTGGCGCGGGGTCTGGCTGGAAGAGGGCGTACGCGCCGCCGGCGTCGTGGCGCCGGAGACGAAGTTCGCCGCCTCCGATCTCGACGGCCTCACCGGACTGCTGGACCGCAAAAGCTTCATCGCCCGGGCGCGCGAAAGGCTGCCCGCGCCCGGCCGTCACGAACTGGTGGTCGCCGACCTAGACCGACTGCGTCGCCTGAACGAAGCGCTGGGCCACGAGCGCGCCGACCTGGTGTTGGCCGCCCTGGGCTCACGCCTGGCCGCCGCCTTCCCGCCGGAGGCGCTGCTGGCGCGGGTCGGCGAGGACGAATTCGCCGTGCTGACCCAGGCCGCGGACCAACCCGCCGCAGAGGTGTTGCGTCACGCGCTGGAGCAGCCGCTGCGCATCGCCGGCTTCGACATCCATCCGACACTGTCAATCGGCGCCGTCAGCGCCCAGGGCGGCGACGAGGCGCCGGAGGCCGCCGAACTGTTGCGCCGCGCCGAGCTGGCGGTGGAATCGGCCAAGGGCGCGGGACGCGGCGGAGCAGCCGCTTATGGACGCGGTCTAGAGAGCGACGGCCTGTCGCGCCTGGCGCTGGAAGGCGACCTGCGCGGCGCCCTCGGCCGTGGCGAGCTGATCCCCTATTATCAGCCGATCGTGCGCCTCTCGACGGGCGCGCTGTCGGGTTTCGAGGCGTTGGTGCGCTGGATCCACCCGCGTCGCGGCCTGCTGCTGCCCGACTCCTTCCTGCCGCTGCTGGAGGAGATGGGGCTGATGAGCGACCTGGGCGCGCTGATGATGCGTCAGGCCGGCCATCAGCTGGCAGAATGGCGGCGCAACCATCGCGCGGCCGGCGAGCTGACTGTGGCGGTCAACCTGTCGACCGGGGAGATCGAGCGGCCTGACCTGGTGTCCGACGTGGTGGCGATTCGCAAGGAGACCGGCCTGCCGCCGGGCGCTCTGAAGCTGGAGGTCACCGAAGGCGACGTGATGCGCGACCCGGAAGGGGCGGCCGTGATCCTGCGCAATCTGCGCGCGGCGGGGGCGGCGCTGGCCCTGGACGATTTCGGCACCGGCTTCTCGTCGCTGTCGTACCTGACAAGGCTGCCTTTCGACACGCTGAAGATCGACCGCTACTTCGTGCGCACCATGGCCACCAACGAGGGCTCGGCGAAGATCGTCTCCTCGGTGGTGAAGCTGGGTCAGGACCTGTCGCTGGAGGTGGTGGCCGAGGGCGTGGAGAACGCGGGCATGGCGCGCCAACTTTTGTCGCTGGGTTGCGATTATGGGCAGGGCTTCGGTTATGCGCCGGCGCTGTCGCCGCAGGAGGCCGAGGTCTATCTCAACGAGAGCTACGTCGACGGCGCCGCGCCCGTGAAGGCGCGCGGCTAGGCGCCTACGCCCGGCCGGCGTGGGCGGAGAGCAGGCCGGCGTCGACGCCGAGCTTAGCCAAGGCCCGGGTCCATTTGCCGGCGTGGTCGCTGCTGAAGATCAGCTCCTCATCGGCCTCGCAGGTCAGCCAGACGTTGCGGCGCAGCTCCTCGTCGAGCTGACCCGGCCCCCAGCCCGCATAGCCCAACACCAGCAGCGCATGGCGCGGGCAGCCGTTGGGGCTGGCCAGGATCTGCAACGCGTCGCGGTTGGGGCTGAGCGCCACGCCCTGCATCACCGCGGCGCTGTGCTCCGGAAGGTAGTCGTCGGTGTGCAGCACGAAGCCGCGCTCCCGGTCGACCGGGCCGCCGATCAGCACCGGGTCGGCAACGGCGTGCAAAGACGGCGTCACCTCCAGGCGGCGCAGCAGATCGGGCACGGTGACGCCGGCCACCGGCTGGTTCACCGCCACCCCCATCGCGTACAGCGGGTCGTGGTTGCAGACCAATACCAGCGCGCGTTCGAAGCGCGGATCGCCAATGCCCGGCATGGCGATCAGAAGCTTGCCCTCGAGGGTTTCACTGTCCATCGCGCGAATGTTTTCGATCGGAACGCGGCGCTTTCAAGTCAAAGCAGGAAAAGGCGTTGGAGGCGGGGCTCCGCGTCGCTATCTGCCTGAGCAGGAACAGGAGAGACGCTCATGACCATCAAAGTCGGCGACAAGCTGCCCACGGTCCAACTCACTCAGGCGACGGCGGACGGCCCCAAGCCGGTCAGCAGCGACGATATCTTCAAGGGCAAGAAAGTGGCGTTGTTCGCGGTGCCTGGCGCCTTCACGCCGACCTGCTCGGCCAAGCACCTGCCGGGCTACAAGGAGCTGTCCGCCGAGATCAAGGGCAAGGGCGTGGACACCATCGCCTGCCTGTCGGTGAACGACGCCTTTGTCATGAAGGCCTGGGGCGAGAGCCAGAACGTCGGCGAGGACATCGTCATGCTGGCCGACGGCAACGGGGCCTTCACCCTGGCGGTCGGCCTGGGCATGGACGGCTCGAAGTTCGGCATGGGCGCGCGCTCGCAACGCTACTCGATGATCGTCGACGACGGCGTGGTGAAGGAGCTGAACGTCGAGGCGCCCGGCGAATTCAAGGTTTCGGCCGCCGACTACCTGCTGGCGCAGCTCTAGACCGGCATCGGACGACTGAGAAAGGCAGAGCCGCGCCATCCGAAACGCCACGGTGTTTCGGCGGCGCGGCTCAGGCCGATCCGTGGACCCTGGGCGATGGGCGGCTCGCTCGCCCGCGCGCGCAGTTCGAACGGCGGCGCGTCCATCGGCAGGTTGTCGTGTTCGCGCGTCACCGCCAGCGCCTGGCATAACCGGCCGGGTCCGGCGCAGAGCAAGCGGTCGGGCTGTGCGCCGCGCCGCGCGCGCATCGCCTCCACCCCATGCAGCGGCGTGATCGCACGAAACAGCACCGCGCCGCCGACTCGCGGCCCGCAAACCAGGTTCAGGCACCAGTGCAGGCCGTAGGACCGGTAGACGTAGGCATGGCCCGGGGGGCCGAACATCGCGGCGTTGCGCGCCGTCGGACCTGAATAGGCGTGTGAGGCGGGATCGTCGCGATCGTAGGCTTCGGTCTCTACGATCACGCCGCCGACGCCGTCGACCAGCAGTTCGCAGCCGATCAGCGCGCGAGCGAGCTCGGGCGGCGGCAGCAGGAACGCGGCGCGCGGCAACGCCGTCGTCACAGCGCCTCGGCGGGCACGGCCTCCAGGTCCTGCGCCCCGGCCATCACCGCCTGGGCGAGCCCCGGCGCATGGCTCAGCACATGGGCGGCGTAGAAGCGCGCCAGCGGCGCCTTGGCCTGCAGCCAAGGCGCGCTCTGTCCCTCCGCGGCCAGCGCCTGCAGACCCAGCACCCAGCCGCCGACCACGTCCCCGGCCAGTTGTAGGAAGGGCGTCGCGCCGGCCGTGGAG
Organism: Phenylobacterium sp.; assembly: GCF_030697305.1. Lineage (GTDB taxonomy): Bacteria > Pseudomonadota > Alphaproteobacteria > Caulobacterales > Caulobacteraceae > Phenylobacterium. The sequence goes on from NZ_JAUYQL010000022.1 coordinate 25,005, forward strand.
GCCAGCCCGCGATTGCCGAGGAGCCAGTCGGTGGCCGCGTCCAGCGCAGCGACGCCCTGGACGAGGCCCGCGCCGAGCGGCTGCAGGGCGGGGGAGTGGGAAAGCGTCTGCGCTGTCGCCAGGATCTCGGCGGTCAGCGACTTCAGCACCTCGCCGCCTTCCATGGCGATCTTGCGCCCGATCAGGTCCAGCGCCTGGATGCCGTTAGTGCCCTCGTAGATCGGGGCGATACGGGCGTCGCGATAGTGCTGGGCGGCGCCGGTCTCCTCGATGAATCCCATGCCGCCGTGGATCTGCACGCCCAGCGAGGAGACCTCGACGCCGACGTCGGTGGACCAGGCCTTGGCGATCGGGATCAGCAGGTCACGACGGGCGGCGGCGTCGCGCTGACCTTCGTCGTCTCCGTGGGTCGCCAGGTCCGAGAGCACAGCGGCGGTCAGGCAGATGCCGCGCGCGGCTTCAATCTTGGCCTTCATCAGCATCAGCATGCGCCGCACGTCGGGATGGTCGTAGAGCCTGGCGGGATAGTCGGTGGACAGCGCCGCGCGGCCCTGGCGACGTTCCTGGGCGAAGGCCAGGGCCTGCTGGAACGCGCGCTCGGCGATCCCGACACCCTGCATGCCGACCTGCAGGCGCGCGGCGTTCATCATGACGAACATGTGGGCCAGCCCCTGATTGAGGTTTCCCACCAGCTCGGCCTGGGCGCCCTCGTAGAGCATCACGCAGGTGGGCGAAGCGTTGATGCCCATCTTGTGTTCGATGGAGCCGGGGCGCAGGTCGTTCAGCGCGCCGGCGCGGCCCTCGCCGTCGATCAACCGCTTGGGGGCAAGGAACAGCGAGATGCCTTTGACGCCCGGAGGCGCGTCCGGCAGGCGGGCTAGCACCAGGTGGCAGATGTTCTCCGCCATGTCGTGGTCGCCCCAGGTGATGAAGACCTTTTGGCCGGTAAGCCGATAGCCGCCAGCGCCGTCCGGCTCGGCGCGGGTGGTGATAGCGGCGAGGTCGGAGCCGGCCTGCGGCTCGGTCAGGTTCATCGCCCCGGTCCACTCGCCGGAGATGAGCTTGGGCAGCACCAGCCGCTTCTGGCGATCGGTGCCGTTCATCGCAAGCGCCTCGATGGTCGCCTGGGTCAGCATCGGGCAAAGGCTGAACGCCATGTTCGCGGCGTGGAACATTTCGAACGCCGCAAGCTCGAGCGCCTTGGGCAGCCCTTGGCCGCCATGGGCCGGATCGGCGGCGACGCCATTCCATCCTCCCGCGGCGAAGGCCTGATACGCCTGAGCAAAGCCGGGGGCGGCGGTCACCCGGCCGTTCTCGTAGCGCGCGCCTTCGCGATCGCCGATGCGGTTGAGCGGTGCGAGCTCGTTGTCCGCGAGCGCTCCGGCCGCCTCCAGCACAGCCGTCACGGTGTCGGCGTCAAGATCGGGGAACGCCTGACCGAGCCTCGAGGGACACCCCACGACGCCCAGCGTGAAGGCCAGGTCGCGGGCGGGCGCGCGATAGGTCATGGCAGGTCTCCTGAAGCAGCCGGCATGGTCTATGCCGCCGCGCCGCCCGGCTCCACGCCGTTGATCTCACGGCTTCGTGAGTGCGCCCCCTGCTTTCGGCTGGCGGCGGCTTGAACCATCTGGCCTGTGGGGGAACTATAGCCCGGCTTGGAGATGCGCATGTTCCGCCCGATGGTCGTCGCCGCCGCGATCTGCGTCTCGCTCGCCGGCGTTGCGCACGCCGACCCGACCAGCCGCGATCCTGCGAACGTCCCGCCCGGCGTCTATGCGCTGGATTCCCGCCACGCCAGCCTGAACATGAAGCTCGCGCATATGGGTGGGTTCTCAAACTTCGCCATGCGTTTCGACGGCTTGAGCGGCGGCTTCACTTACGATCCCGCCAATGTGGCGGCCACGCGGATGACGCTGGAGATCGATCCGAAGTCGATCCACACGGGCGTGCCGGGCTTCGACGCCGAGCTGGCCGGGCCGCGCTATTTCGACTCCGCGCGGTTTCCGAAGATCACCTTCGTCTCCACCCGCGTCGACGCGGGGCCGGCCGGTCGCGGCTCGGTCACGGGAGACCTGACCTTCATGGGCAAGACCCGGCCGGTGACCCTCGACGTGATCTTCAATGGAGTCGGTCCGGGGCTGATGGGGCAGGGGACGCGCCTGGGGTTCTCCGGCGGCGGTGCGATCAAACGCTCAGAGTTCGGCTTCACGCCCGCCGCGGGATCGGCCGGCGACGAGGTCCAGCTCGACTTCGAGATCGAATTCACCAGGAAATAGACCGGAGACGCCTTCATGAGCGCCGCCAGCCGTACGCGCAGCGAGCACTACGCGCCGATCGCCATCCTGCTGCACTGGCTGATCGCCGCGGCGATCATCCTGCAGGTGGTGCTGTCGTCGCGCATGGAGGGGCCGCGCAGCCCCGAGCTGTTCGCGGTGGTGCAACTGCACAAGTCCGTGGGCATCACCGTGCTGCTGCTGAGTCTGGTCCGGCTGGGCTGGCGGTTGGCCAACCCGCCGCCGCCGCTGCCCGCGACCATGCCGCGCTGGGAGCGGGTGCTGGCGGCGATCACCCACGTGGGCTTCTACGCGGTAATGATCGGCATGCCGCTGACCGGCTGGATCATGGTCTCGACCAGCCGCATCTCGTTGCCCACGCTGCTGTATGGCGTCGCGCCCTGGCCGCACATCCCCGGGCTTGTCGGCCTGACCGGTGACGCGCGCCACCTTTGGCACGAGATCGGCGAGGTCGGCCACGACGTGATCATCAAGGGCTTCTACCTGCTGCTCGCCCTGCACGTGGCCGGCGCGCTGAAGCATCAGCTTTTCAGCCGCGACGAGCCGGTGCTGTCGCGTATGGCCCCCGGCGCCAAGGCCGGCCGCTGGCTGGAGCCCCGCATCGCGATCATCGTCGCCGGCGTGGTCGCGGTGATCGCCTTCGGCATGCTGGTCAAACCGCCGCTGCATGTCGCGGCCCCGGCGCCGAAGCCGGCGGCCGACGTGGTCGACGAGCCGCCCGCGCCCACCACGGCCGCGCCGCCCGCGCCAGTCGCTGCAACGCCGGCCGAGGAGGCCGCCAAGGCCGCTGAACCTGCGACGCCGGCTGAGCCCGTGCGCTGGGCGGTGGCCAAGGGCTCGGAGATCGACTTCGCCACCAACTGGGGCGACACCGCGATCCAGGGGCGTTTCGCGCGGTTCGACGCCGACATCCTGTTCCACCCCGACGCGCTGGACCGATCCAAGGCCACGGTGACCATCGACCTTACCTCCGCCTCGACGGGCGACGCGCAGCGCGACGAGATGCTGCCGTCCTCGGAGTGGTTCGACGCCGGCGCCCACCCCAAGGCGGTGTTCACCGCCACCCGCTTCGAAAAGACCGGCGAGGATCGTTTCGTGGCGCGTGGGACGCTGTCGTTGCGCGGCGTGACCAGGCCGGCCAGCCTGCCGTTCCGCCTGCAGATCGACGGCGACAAGGCACGCGTGCGCGGTGTAACCACCCTCGACCGGACGGCGTTCGGCGTGGGCCAGGGCGAGTGGACGAGCACCGATCAGATACCGGCCAGCGTCAAGGTGAGCGTGGACCTGAGGGCGACCAGGCGGTAGCCGCAATGGCGCAGGCGTTGCGCGCCGGCCGACTGGTCATGTTGCCCACCGAGACGGTCTACGGCCTCGCCGCCGACGGCGCCGATGCGCACGCGGTCGCCGCGATCTATGCGGCCAAGGGCCGGCCGAGCTTCAATCCGCTGATCGCCCATGTCGCCGATCTCGCCGCCGCCGAGCGCGTCGCCGTGCTGGATGATCGCGCACGGACGCTGGCCGCGCAGTTCTGGCCGGGACCCCTGACCCTCGTGGCGCCGATCCGCGACGCGGGCGCGGTGTGCGACCTGGCGCGCGCCGGCCTGGACACCGTGGCGATCCGCGTGCCCAGCCATCCAGCGGCGCGCGCGGTGCTGGCGGCGTTCGGCGGCGCGGTGGTCGCCCCGTCGGCCAACCGCTCGGGGCGGCCCAGCCCGACAACCTGGGCCGACGCCATGGAGGAGACCGGCTTCGCCATCGCCGCCAGCTTGGACGGAGGCGCCTGCGCAATTGGCTTGGAATCCACTGTGCTGGGCCTGATCGACCAACCACGCCTGCTGCGCCCGGGCGCGGTGACCAGGCCGCAGATCGAGGCGCTGATCGGGCCGCTCGCCGAGGCCGGCGACGACGCCAGACGCTCGCCCGGCCGCCTGGCCAGGCACTATTCGCCGAACGCGCCGGTGCGGCTGGAGGCGGAGGGGCCACGCGAAGGAGAGGCGTTCCTGGGCTTTGGGCCGGACGTTCCTGCGACACCCTGGAACCTGAGTCCGGCGGGCGATGCGGCGGAGGCGGCGGCGAACCTGTTCAGCTACCTGCGCGCCGCCGATCGCACGGAGCCCTCCGCCATCGCCGTGGCCCCGATTCCTGAAGCGGGATTGGGCGAGGCGATCAACGACCGCCTGCGCCGCGCCGCGGGCTTCGTCGGATGATCCGAGCCTGGATCGCGGCCGGCTGGCGCGTCCGCCACGCCGGGTTTAGGATTTTGCGGTCATGACCAAGCCTGTCCCCGCCGACATCATCTCCCGCCTGAAAGCCGTGCTCGGTGAGAACGGCTGGAGCCAGGACCCCGAGCGCCTGCAGCCGAAGCTGGTGGAGTGGCGCGACCGCTGGTTCGGCGACACCCCGTTCCTGGCGCTGCCGGCGAACACGGCCCAGGTCTCCGCGGTCGTGGGGGTCTGCTACGAGGCCGGCGTGGCGATCACCCCGCAAGGCGGCAATACCGGCCTGGTAGGCGGACAGATCCCCAAGGGGGAGATCCTGCTGTCCACCGAAAAGCTGTCGCGGGTGCGCGAGATCGAGACCTTCGACGACGTGATCGTGGCCGAGGCCGGCGTCACCCTGGCGGCGATCCACGAGGCGGCGGCGGGCGCCAATCGGCGCTTTCCCCTGGGCCTCGCGTCAGAGGGCTCAGCGACGGTCGGCGGGTTCATCTCCACCAACGCCGGCGGCACCCAGGTGCTGCGTTACGGCACGGCGCGCAGCCTGGTGCTGGGGCTTGAGGCGGTGTTGCCGAACGGCGATGTCTGGGACGGTCTGAAACGCCTGCGCAAGGACAACACGGGCTACGACCTGAAGCAGCTGCTGATCGGGGCGGAGGGCACGCTGGGCGTGGTCACCGCGGCCAGCTTGAAGCTGTTCCCGGTGCTGGAGTCGCGCGCCGTCGCCTGGATCGGACTGACAGGCCTGGACGCCGCGGTGCAACTCCTGGCCCGCGCCAAGCAGGAGGCCGGCGGCGCCGTCGAGGCGTTCGAGATGATCGCGCGGATCGGCGTCGAGTTCGTGCTGCGCAACATGCCCGGCTCCCGCGATCCGCTGGACGCGCCCTATCCCTACTACGTGCTGGTGGAGTTCGCGTCCGGCGAGCCCGGCTCTGCGGAAGGGGCGATGGAGCGGTTCCTGGCCAAGGGGCTGGAGGACGGCCTGGTGGCCGACGCGGCGCTGGCCCAGACCGGCGCCCAGGCCAAGGCCCTGTGGGCTTTGCGCGAAAACCAGTCGGCGGCCCAGAAGCCCGAGGGCGTGGTGTGGAAGCACGACGTCTCGGTGCCGGTCTCGCAGGTCGCGACCTTCATTCAGCAGGCCGACGCCGCCATGGAACGGCTGACGCCCGGCTGCCGCATCGCCGCCTTCGGTCATGTGGGCGACGGCAATGTCCACTACGACGTGTTCGGGCCCGTGGGCGGCGACCCCGCCTTGCACGAGGCGACGCGCGACGAGGCCGGGCGGATCGTCAACGACATCATCGCCGGCTTCGGCGGCTCGATCTCAGCCGAGCACGGCCTAGGGTCGATGAAGACCGACGAGGCCGCCCACTACAAGAGCCCGGTCGAGCTCGCCGCCCAGCGAGCCGTGCGCCTGGCGCTGGACCCCAAGAGGATCATGAATCCTCGGGTTCTGTTCTAAGACGCAGCGTTTCTCGTTTGCGATTCGCCGTCGGCGCCGTGAAGCTCGCGGCGAAAGGCTGAAGGAGGCCGCCATGCTGATCGTCATCTCCCCCGCCAAGGCGCTGGATTTCTCGCGGCCCGACGAGCGCGCGCCGGTGAGCACGCCGCAACTGGCTGACCAGACGGTGGAGCTGGCCAAGGTCACCCGGCGGCTGAAGGTCGCCGACCTGAAGCGATTGATGTCACTGTCGGACAACCTGGCGAAGCTGAACCGCGAGCGCTTCCAGGCCTTCGATCCGGCTTCTGAGGAGGGCGTGCAGGCCGCGTTCGCGTTCAACGGCGACGTCTATCAGGGCCTGCAGGCGCGCACGCTCGATCGCAAGGGACTAGCCTGGGCGCAGGACCATCTGCGCATCCTGTCAGGGCTCTACGGCGTGCTGCGGCCGCTGGACGTGATCCAGCCCTACCGCCTGGAGATGGGCGTGCGGCTGAAGACGCGGCGCGGGCAGAGCCTCTACGACTTTTGGGGAGCGCGGATCTCCAAGCAGCTCAACGCCGACGCCGAGGGCCACAAGGACCCGACGGTGGTGAACCTGGCCAGCAGCGAATATTTCGGCGCGGTGGACCTGAAGGCATTGAAGGCGCCGACGCTTACCTGCCGGTTCGTCGAGGAGAAGGACGGCGAGCGGCGGATGCTGGGTTTCTTCGCCAAGAAGGCCCGGGGCCTGATGGCGCGTTTCGTCATAGACAACCGCATCGAGCGGACCGAGGACCTCAAGGGGTTCGACGTTGCGGGCTACCGCTTCGAGCCCAGCCTGGCGAAAGACGGAGAATGGACATTCTCGCGTCCGCAACCGGCCGCCGCGGCGGCGGCCTGAACGCCGCCAGCAGGAGATTCCAGTGGCCTACCAACCTTTCGACCTCACCGGGCAGGTGGCGCTGGTCACCGGCGGCAACGGCGGGATCGGGCTGGGGATGGCGGAAGCGCTGGCCCAGGCCGGCGCCGACCTCGTGATCTGGGGCTCGAACCCGGACAAGACCGCGGCGGCAGAGGCGCGACTGGAGGCGATCGGCGGGCGGGTGCTCAGCCGGGTGGTGGACGTCTCCGACGAGCACGCGGTGGCGGCGGGCATGACGGCCGCGGTCGAGGCGATGGGCGCGGTCCACACGGTGATCGCCAACGCCGGCGTCAGCGGAAAGGGCCAGCCGTTCGCCGAGACCACGACGGAGAGCTACCGCAAGGTGCTGGCGGTGAACCTCGACGGGGTTTTCTTCACCTTCCGCGAGGCGTGCCGACACATGATCGATCGGGCCAAGGCCGGCGATCCGGGCGGTTCGCTGGTGGTGATCTCGTCGCTGTCGGCCGTGGAGGGCGCGCCGCGCAACGAACCCTACGCCTCCACCAAGGCCGCGGTGCTGGCGATGACCCGCGGCGTGGCCGTGGAACACGCGCGCTACGGCGTGCGGGCCAACGCCATCCTGCCGGGTTGGATCGCCACCGAGATGACCGGAGACGCGCAAGGCAGCCAGGTGTTCACCGACAAGGTCATCACCCGCGTGCCGGCCCGCCGCTGGGGCCAGCCGGCGGATTTCGGCGGCCTGGCCGTGTACTTGGCGTCGGGCGCGTCGAGCTTCCATACGGGCGACAGCTTCATCGTCGACGGCGGCTACGGCATCTTCTAGGGCGCGCTGGCCAGATAGGCGGCGGGGTCGGAGAGGAACGCGCCGAAGGTCGACAGGCAGCCCTGCCACACGCCGATGTGGGTGCGCATCTCGTCACGGACATCGTGTGATGAGAGGATCGCGGCGTACATCACGTGAGGCCGACCGGCGGCGTCCTGGAAGGCGCGGCAGCTGATCGAGGTCTGGTTGAAGGCGTTGAGTTGCACCAGCGTCGCGCCGCGCTTCTCCGCGCCCGTGGAGAACGCCATGGCTTGGCAGGCCTTCCCCTGGGCGTTGCAGTCCACGTACTGAACGCCGAAGCTGAAGTTGGCGGCCGTGACCTTCACGGCGACGTCGTTGTCGCCGGTGCGCGAGACCTCGCCCTTGGCGTCCATGGTCGCCAGCAGGGCGACCAAGCTTGCGGGATCGCGGGCGTCGAACGGGCCGCTTGCAGCAGGCTTTGGCGCAGCAGGTTTCGGCGCGGCAGGCTTATCGGCGACAGCCTTCGGCCCGGCGGGTTTTGCGGCAGGCGCGGCCTTGGCGGGCTGAGGCTTGGCTGGCGCAGGTTTATCAGGCGTCGGGCTGGCCGCCGCCAGGGCGAGCGCCGCGATCAGGAGCGGAAGGCGCTTGAGCATCGTCGATGGCTAGCAGACAGCCGCGGTGCGCGCGAGTGACAGGCGCGCGGCGCGACGCCATAAGGCGCAGATGCGTGCAGCCGTCCTGATCTCAGCCATGAGCCTGGCCCTCGCGGCCCCTGCCGCCGCCCAACCGGGCGCTGTGAAACGGCCGATCCTGCTTGAGCTCGCCCAAGTGCTGGGCGAGAGCCATGCGCTGCGCCAGGCCTGCGCGGGCCCCGACGACCAGTTCTGGCGGGCGCGGATGATGCGGTTGGTCGAGTTGGAACGCGCCGACCCTGATTTCGAGGGGCGGCTTAAAGGGGCGTTCAACCAGGGCTTCGCCGGACACGCCGGGTCGGCGTGCAGCGAGGCGACGCGCCGCGAGGAAGCCGCCGCCGCGGCCCGCGGGCGGGCGCTGTCCAGCCGGTTGGCCGGGACGATGGCGCCGGGACGCGAGCCACGCTAAGCTTCGCCGTCGGCGCAGGCGCGACGTTCAAGAGCGGGATGGTTCAACCATGGATGTCGTAGCCCCCCTGGTGTTCGTGGTGCTGGCCGCGGTGATCCTGATGGGGGCGGTGAAGATCGTGCCGCAGGGCCGCGAATTCACCGTCGAGCGGTTCGGCCGCTACACCCGCACGCTGAAGCCCGGCATCAGTTTCCTCACGCCCTTCGTCGAAGGCATCGGCCGGCGCATCAACATGATGGAGCAGGTGCTGGACGTGCCCAGCCAGGAAGTCATCACCAAGGACAACGTCGGCGTGAAGGTGGACGCCATCGTGTTCATCCAGGTGATCGACGCCGCGGCCGCCGCCTATCGGGTGACCAACCTGGACTTCGCCATCACCCAGCTGACCATGACCAACCTGCGCACGGTGGTGGGGTCGATGGAGCTGGACGAGGTGCTGTCGCAGCGTGACCAGATCAACAGCCGACTGCTGGGCGTGATCGACGAGGCGACCAGCCCCTGGGGCGTGAAGGTGGCGCGGATCGAGATCAAGGATCTGCAGCCGCCGCCAGACATCACCAACGCCATGGCCCGCCAGATGAAGGCCGAGCGCGAGCGGCGCGCGGTGATCACCGAGGCGGACGGCGAGAAGCAGGCGCAGATCACCCGCGCCGAAGGCGCCAAGCAGGCCGCCATCCTGGAGGCGGAGGGCCGCCGCGAGGCCGCCTACCGCGACGCCGAGGCGCGCGAGCGGGAAGCGGAGGCCGAGGCCAAGGCGACGTCCATGGTCTCCGACGCCATCGGCAGCGGCAACGTCAACGCGCTGAACTACTTCGTGGCGCAGAAGTACGTCGACGCGTTCGCCAAGCTGGCCGAGAGCCCGAACCAGAAGACTGTGATCATCCCGGCGGAGATGTCGGCGCTGGTCGGCACCATCGCCGGCGTGGGCGAGCTGGTGCGCACCGCCCAGGGCGATGGCGAAGCGACGCGTCCGCCAAGGCCGCGTGCGCCGGCAGTCCCGCCGACCGGGGCCTGATCGCGTGCAGGCGCTGATCGACCTCTACGGAACGCATCCCTTCTGGGTCTGGGCGGCGATCGGGGCGGCGTTCCTGGCGGTGGAGGTGGTCACCGGATCCGGCTGGCTCTTGTGGCCCGCGACCTCTGCGGCGCTGGTCGGCGTGCTGGCGCTGTTCGTCGACGTCGGCGCCCCGTGGTCGGTGCTGATCTTCGCCGGCCTGACCATCGCCGCGACCCTGCTGGCGCGGCGTTTCATCCTGCGGGTGGCGGGCGACGGGGCCGACATCAATGACAACGTCGCACGGCTGATCGGCCACGCAGGGCTTGCGGCCCAGGCGTTCGAGCGCGGCGCAGGCCGCGTCTCGATCGACGGCAAGGAATGGGCGGCGGAGCTTGACGGAGCCGAGGCGTTGGCCGTCGGCGAGCGAGTCGAGGTGGTCGGCGTCAATGGCTCGCGGCTTCGCGTGCGGGCGTCTCGACCAGTTCCTCCAGGAACACCCTGAGCGCCTTCAGGAAGGGCAAAGCCTCCAGGAACTCGTCGTCGGTGAAGGCGCCGCGCACCGCCTCGTTGCGGCCGCGCAGGGCGGTGACTGCGGCGTTGTAGGCCGCCAGGCCCGTGCGGGTGACGCGGACGCGCTTCTTGCGGCGATCGCCGACGTCGGCCAGCACGGCGACGAAGCCCTTGGCCTCCATCCGCTGCAGGGTGTTGGTGACCGCGCCCTTGGTGACCATGGTGGCGCGGGCGAGTTCGGCGGGGGTCTCCCCGTCGCCGTGGCGCACGAAGCGCGCCAGCAGGTCGAACTGAGCATGGGTCATGCCGGCCGGCAGACGGCGGCCGATGACCTCACGCATGATCTGGCTGATGACCGTGACTTCCCGAAACACCTGGATGTCAGCGCGATCCTGTGGGGCTGGCGGCATGTATGCCTCCCATACCGTTTAACGTCCAACCACTATCATTTTGCACTGCAATGTCAAGTTTTCGGTTGAACGACTTTCAGCAAACCCTTCCGCGCCAGGGCGTCGGCGCGCTCGTTGAGCGCGTGGCCCGCGTGGCCCTTGACCCAGCGCCAATCGACCTCGTGGCGCAGACGGGCGGCGTCGAGGCGTCGCCACAGGTCCTCGTTCTTCACCGGCGCCTTGGAAGCTGTGCGCCATCCGCGCGCCTTCCAGCCGACGATCCACTCGCTGATGCCGTTCTTCACGTACTGACTGTCGGTGTGCAGCTCGACGCGGCAGGGACGGGTGAGCGCCTCCAGCGCCTGGATCGCAGCCATCAGCTCCATGCGGTTGTTGGTGGTCGCAGGCTCTCCGCCGCAGATCTCTTTCTCGCGCTCGCCGAACTGCAGGATCGCGCCCCAACCGCCCGGGCCAGGGTTGCCACTGCAGGCGCCGTCGGTGTGAATCACCACCTCGGGCGTCAAACGCCGGCTCCGAACAGCACGAGGTCCGGAGCGGCGCGATGCACGGCCAGCTTGCGCTCGTACTCCAGCGGATCCTTCGGCCGCACCAGCGCGCCGGCCGGCGTCGCGCCCCAGTCGGCGAGTCTGGTCAGGAAGAAGCGCATGGCGGCCCCGTGGGCCAACGCCGGCAAGGCTGCGCGCTCGGCGTCGCTGAGCGGACGGTGCGCCTCGTAGCCGGCGACCAAGGCGCGCCCCGAGGTGATGTTGAAGCTGCCGTCGGTCTCGAAGCACCAGGCGTTGAGGGCGACGGCGATGTCGTAGGCCAGCATGTCTTCACAGGCGAAGTAGAAGTCGATGGCGCCGGCGAAAGTGGGGCCCTGGAAGAATACGTTGTCGGGGAAGTAGTCGGCGTGGACGATCCCGCGTGGCAGGCCGGTCGGCCATTCCGCCTCCAGCGCCGCCAGGTCGGATTCGATGGTGGCGGCGAGGCCGGGCTTCAGCGCTTCGGCCGCATCCCGCAGGCCCGCAAACAGCGGCGCCCAGGCGTCCTGGCCGAGGTCGTTGGCGCGGCTTTTGGTGAAGCCGTCGGCGGCCAGGTGCAGGCGCGCCAGACCCGCGCCTGCCTCGCGGCAGTGGGCGGCGCTCGGCCGACGCACCGACAGGCCCGGCAGGAACTCGACGATCGCGCAGGGCTTGCCGCGCACCCGCTGCAGGATCTCGCCGGCGCGGTCGGCGACGGGCGCTGCGCAGGGATAGCCGTGGCCGGCGAGCCAGCGCATCAGCCCCAGGAAGAACGGCAGGTCGTCCTCGCGCACCCGACGCTCGTACACCGTCAGGATGTAGCGCCCGGCGGTCGTCTCCAGCAGGAAGTTGGAGTTCTCTACGCCCTCGGCGATGCCCTTGAAGGAGAGCGCAGCGCCCAGGTCGAAGCCGGCCAGCAGGTCGGCCAGCTCTTCGTCGGTGATGTCGGTGTAGACGGCCATGGGCGTGGGGGATGCGTGAGCCGCGCTGCGCGGTCAAGCGCGGCGTGGGCCGCCTAACCCGCCAGTACGCGCGGCAACTTGAAGCTGACGGTTTCGCGGGCGGCGTCGACCTCTTCGAGGGAGACGTCGAAGGCGGCGGAGAGCTTGTCGATCACGCCCTGGACCAGCAGTTCCGGGGCCGAGGCGCCGGCGGTGACGCCGACCACCGCAGCGTCGGCCAGCCAGCCGAGGTCCAGCACCGAGGCGTCCTCGATCAGATAGGCGGCGGCCGCGCCGGCGCGGCGCCCAACCTCGGCGAGGCGCACGGAGTTCGAGGAGTTGGCCGAGCCCAGCACCAGCAGCACGTC
>NZ_JAUYQL010000025.1 GCF_030697305.1 Phenylobacterium sp.
CCTCGCCGCCGCCAGCGAAGCCATGGCGCGCGGCCACCAGGAGCGCCTTGCGCCGTTGACCGCGGAGGTGATGACCGCGGCCGGGCTTCGGTTCGACCAACTCGGACGTGTCGGCGTCACCGTCGGCCCGGGCTCGTTCACCGGCCTGCGCGTGGGGCTGGCCTTCGCCAAGGGCCTGGCCGCCGCCCTCGACATCCCGGCGATCGGCGTCGGTTCGCTGGAGGCCCTGGCCGCGCCGCACGCCGGCCTGGTGTTCGCCGCCATCGATGCACGCCGCGATCAGCTCTACCTGCAGGCCTTCGAGGACGGCGCGTCGCTGATGGCGCCCGACGTCCTGCCGCTAGGCCTTGCCGCGGCCCGCGTCGCCGAGATCGCCGGCGGCCGGGCCTTCGACCTCGTGGGATCGGGCGCGGCCCTGCTGGCCGGCCTGGGCGGCCGCGACCTCGCCCAGTCCGCCATCGACCCGGTCCAGGTCGCGCGCCTGGCGGCTGAACGCCCGCCGCTCCCGCCCCGTCCGCTGTACCTGCGCGCACCGGATGCGCGGCTGCCCGCCGCATGAGCGCGACGCTCAGCTTCGCCGGCGCCGAACGCGCCGCCGACTTCGCCGCCGTGCACGCGACCGCCTTCACGCCCTCCTGGTCGGCGCGCGACATCGTCGAGCTGTTCGACGGCGTCGGCGTCTTCGGCCTGCTCGCCGATGCGCCGGGGCCCGTGGGCATGATGCTGTGCCGGGTGGTCGCCGACGACTGCGAGGTGCTGACCATCGCCGTCGATCCGCAGGCGCGCCGCCAGGGCGTAGCGCACGCGCTCGTCCAGGCGGCCCTGCTCGCGGCGGCCCAGGCTGGAGCCACGGCCGCCTTCCTTGAGGTCGCCGTCGACAACCCCGCAGCCGAGGCGCTCTACGCCGGCCTCGGATTTAGGCGGATCGCCACGCGCCGCGGCTATTACAGCCGTCCTGGCGGCCAGGAGGTCGATGCGCTCGTGATGCGTATCGACCTTAACGCCGCGCTCCCGTAGTCGTATGCTTCACGCCTGAACGCCGGAGAAAATCGTGTCCGACCGGATCGAAAAGCTTTGCCTCGAAAAGGGCATGCGGATGACTGAGCAGCGCCGCGTCATCGCGCGCGTGCTGTCCGAAGCGCATGACCACCCGGATGTGGAGGAGCTGCATCGCCGGGCGCACGCCGTCGACCCGCATATCTCCATCGCTACGGTGTACCGCACCGTCCGTCTGTTCGAGGAATCGGGGATCATCTCGCGCCACGACTTCCGCGACGGCCGTTCGCGCTACGAAGAGGCAACGGACGTCCACCACGACCACCTGATCGACATGAAGACCGGCAAGGTGGTGGAATTCGTCGACCCGGAGATCGAGGCCCTGCAGGAGGCGATCGCCCGTCGCCTGGGCTTCAAGCTGGTCGACCACAGGCTGGAGCTCTACGGCCTGCCGATCGAGGAGTAGCGGGACCGTGGGTTGCGCCGCCTTGTCGCCAACCCCATAACCAGCGCCATGTCCGCTGCTCCGCCGGCCAGGCGTCTCTACATCAAGACCTACGGCTGTCAGATGAACGTCTATGACAGCGAGCGGATGGCCGATGTGCTGGCCCCGCTGGGCTATGCGATGTCGGATCGGCCGGACGACGCCGACCTGGTGGTGCTCAACCCCTGCCACATCCGCGACCAGGCCACCGAGAAGGTCTACTCCGAACTCGGCCAGATCCGCCTGATGAAGCTCGCCCGCGCCGAGGCCGGCGAGGTGATGACTGTCGCCGTCGCCGGCTGCGTCGCCCAGGCCGAGGGCGAGGAGATCATGCGCCGCCAGCCCGCCGTCGACCTGGTCGTCGGACCGCAGGCCTATCACCAGTTGCCCGAGCTGATCGCCCGCACCCACCGGGCCCGCGGCGAGAGCCTCGCCTGCGATTTCGAGCCGCAGGCCAAGTTCGACGCCCTGCCGGCCCGCCGTCCGTCCGGCGTCACCGCCTTCCTCACCGTGCAGGAAGGCTGCGACAAGTTCTGCACCTTCTGCGTGGTGCCCTATACCCGCGGCGCCGAGTGGTCGCGCCCGGCCGCCGACATCGAGGCCGAGGCCCGCGGCCTGGCCGAGCGCGGTGTCCGCGAGGTCACCCTGCTGGGCCAGAACGTCAACGCCTATGACGGCGCGGAGGGCGGCCTCGCCGGCCTCGTGCGCCGCCTGGCGGCGATCCCGGGCCTCGACCGCATCCGCTACACCACCAGCCATCCGCGCGACATGGACGACGCCCTGATCGCCGCCCACGGCGAGGTCGAGGCGCTGATGCCCTATCTGCACCTGCCGGTGCAGTCGGGATCGGACCGGATCCTGCGGGTGATGAACCGCGGCCACGGCGCCAAATCCTATCTCGCCTTGGTCGAGCGGATCCGCGCCGCGCGCCCGGACCTGGCGCTGTCCAGCGATTTCATCGTCGGCTTCCCGGGCGAGCGCGAGGAGGACTTCGAAGCGACCCTGGAGCTGATCCGCGCGGTCGGCTTCGCCGGCGCCTTCTCGTTCAAGTACTCGCCGCGTCCGGGCACCCCCGCCGCCGCCATGCCGGGACAGGTGCCCGAGGACGTCAAATCCGAACGTCTGGCCCGGCTGCAAGCCCTGCTGGAAACCCAGCAGCGCGCCTTCAACGCGGCCCAGGCCGGCAAGGTGCTGCCGGTGCTGTTCGAGAAGTCCGGCCGCTACCCCGGCCAGATCATCGGCCGCAGCCCCTATCTCCAGGCGGTCTATCTGGAAGCGCCGGATCGTCTGATCGGCCAGATCGTTCCTGTGGAGATCAATCGCGCCGGCCCCAACAGCCTGGTCGGCGCCCGCGTCCTGGAGACTGCGTGAGTCGCGCGCCTGAATTCATTTCCCTGTCCGACGCCGCGGTGCGCGCGGTGACCGGCGCCAACAGCCGCCACACGGCGCTGATCGAAGACGCGTTCGGCGTCCTGATGGAGACGCCCGGCGGCGGGGTCTCGGTCGACGGCGACTCCCGCGCCCGCGCCGCCGCCAAGCGCGCCGTGCAGACCATCGCCGAACGCGCCGACAAGGGCCTGGAGATCGCCGAGGCCGATGTGCGTGTGGCCATAGGTCAGGCTCGCGCCGGCCAGCCCGCAGGCTCCGGCGGCGGCCTTCTCGGAACCCTGCCGATCGGCCGTCGCGGCCCGGTGTCGCCCAAGACCGCGGCCCAGGCCCGCTATCTGCAGGCGCTCAGCAACTGCGAACTGGTGTTCGGCCTGGGCCCCGCCGGCACCGGCAAGACCTTCCTCGCCGTGGCGCACGGCGCTGGCCTGCTGCTGCGCGGCGACGTCGACCGGCTGGTGGTCACCCGCCCGGCGGTGGAGGCGGGCGAGCGGCTGGGCTTCCTGCCCGGCGACCTCACCGAGAAGGTTGATCCCTACATGGCGCCGGTCTGGGAGGCGCTCACCGACATCCTCGGGGGCGAACAGCTTCGCCGTCGTCGCGAGAAGGGTGAGATCGAGGTCGCGCCCGTGGCCTTCATGCGCGGCCGCACGCTCAGCCACGCCTTCGTCATCGTCGACGAGGCGCAGAACACCTCGCGCCTGCAGATGAAAATGCTGCTCACCCGCCTGGGCGAGGGCGCGCGCATGGCCGTGACCGGCGACCCCAGCCAGGTCGATCTGGTCAATCAGAACGACTCGGGCCTCGCCCACGCGGTCAGCCTGCTGGACGGGGTGGAGGGTGTCGGCGTCACCCGCTTCGCCGTCGAGGACGTGGTTCGCCACCCCATGGTCGAGCGCATCGTGCGCGCCTATGAGGCCGATGCGGCCAAGCGCGGGCGCGTCGGTTGATCGACGTCGAGATCGAGGCGGACGAATGGGCCGTCGCCGTACCCCAAGCCGCCGATCTGGTGCGTGACGCCGCGCACGCCGCGCTGGCCATGGCGCCGGAGGGCGACGCCGATGACGCGGCGGCCATCCTGCTCACCGACGACGAGGCGGTGGCGGAGCTCAACACGCGCTTCCGTGACAAGCCGGGCCCGACCAATGTGCTGTCCTTCCCGGCGCCCGACAATCCCGAGCATCATCTGGGCGACGTGGCGCTGGCCTACGGCGTCTGCGCCCGCGAGGCTGTCGAGCAGGGAAAGCCTCTGGGCCACCACCTGCAGCATCTGGTGGCGCACGGCATGCTGCATCTCTTAGGATACGACCATATGAGCGACGTCGAGGCCGAAGCTATGGAAGGCCTCGAGCGCGCCATTCTCGCCACGCTGGGGGTCCCTGATCCCTACGCGGCGGAACAGGGAGACCATGGCTGACACCGACGATTCGCGCCCGTCCGGGCCGCCCCGCAAGACGGGCGGCTGGCGCGGTTTCCTCGGCCGGATGCTGCTGAAGCTCGGCGTCGAGCCGCCGCCTCCGCTGCTGGAGCCCAACCGGGCTTCCGAGGATCTGGTGGAGCACGCCCAGGCGTTCCACGACCTGCGGGTCGAGGACGTGATGAAGCCTCGCGCGGACATCCTGGCGCTGGATCTGACCTGCACCTTCGAGGAAGTGGTCGCCCACTTCGCCGAGGCCGAACATTCGCGCATGCCGGTCTACCGCGAGAACCTCGACGATCCGGTCGGCGTCGTCCACGTGAAGGACATCTTCAAGCTGCTGGCCGCCGCGCCCTCGCGCCGGCCGAAACCGCGCGATCCCGTCCTGCAGCGCCGCCGCCACCTGGTGCGCAAGGCGCTGTACGTGCCGGTGTCCATGCGCGCGTCCGAGCTGCTGGGTCTGATGCGCTCCAGCCATAGCCACATGGCGCTGGTGATCGACGAGTTCGGCGGCACCGACGGCCTGGTGACCCTGGAGGACCTGCTCGAGCGTCTGGTCGGCGAAATCGCCGATGAGCACGACGAGGCCGATGACGCCGGCCCGCCGATCGTCGAAGACGAGGGCGGCTGGATGGTGGACGGCCGAGTGCTGGTCGAGGATCTGGAAGCGGCCATGGGCGGCGTCGATCTCGCGCCTCCCGACGTCGACGAGGAGATCGACACGGTGGCGGGCCTGGTGACCGTGCTGGCCGGGCGCGTCCCCAGGCCGCGCGAGCGCATCCCGCACCCTGGCGGTTTCGCCTTCGAGGTCGCCGCCGCCGACCCGCGCCGGGTGAAGCGGGTCCGTGTGCACCGGCCGCCGACGGCGCCGATCGTCGAACTCGACGCGTGATCGCGGCGTGATCCGCCTGACCACGGCCTGGCGGATCCGGCTCGCGGCCCTCGCCGCCGGTCTCGCAGCCGGGCTGGCGCATCCGCCGTTCGGCCTGCTCCCTGGCCTGCTGGGCTATGCGGTGATGCTGGCCTGCGCCGAGAACGCCGGGCCACGCCCCCTGCGCTCGGCCTTCTTCCGCGGCTGGCTGGCCGGCGTCGGCTATTTCTCGATCAGCGTCTGGTGGGTGGTCGAGGCGTTCATGGTCGACGCCGCCGAACAGGGCTGGATGGCCCCGTTCGCCCTGGCCTTGATGTCCGCCGGCCTGGCGTTGTTCTGGGGCGCAGCGCTTTGGCTGTATCGGCTGGCCGGCGTGCGGGGCGTCGGCCGGGTGCTGGTGTTCGCCGGCGCCTTCGCCGCACTCGAGTGGTTGCGCGGCCATCTGTTCACCGGCTTTCCCTGGAATCTGCCCGGCGAGACCTGGCGCGCCGGATCGCCGCCGTCACAGGCCGCCGCGGTGATGGGAGCGTATGGACTCACATGGCTGACCGTGGCGATTGCCGCCGCGCCGGCGGTGGCCTTCGACAAGTCGCCGCGCCGCCGCCGCATGATCGCAGTCGGCTTGGCGGTCGTCGCGCTGGCGACCCTCTACGCCGCCGGCGCATGGCGCCTGGCCCAGCCGCTGGGTCCGCCGGACGGTCCGCTGATCCGCGTCGTCCAGGCCGACATCGACCAGAAGGACAAGTGGCGGCCGGAGAATCTCGAGCAGATCTTCGCCACCTATCTAGACCTCACCCAGCGCGGCGCGCCGGGCCAGCCCGATCTGGTGATCTGGCCGGAAGGCGCTCTGCCTGCGGTGATCAATGACCTGATGGCCCCTGGCTCGCCGTACGCGCGGCGCCTGACCCAGGCGCTCAGACCCGGCCAGACCCTGATGATGGGCGCCAACCGGGCGGAGCCGCGCCCCCAGGCCGAGACGCTCTATTTCAACAGCCTGATCGCCTTCCGCCGCGTGGCGGGCGGCCTGCAGATCTCCGGCGTCTACGACAAATACCGCCTGGTGCCGTTCGGGGAATTCCTGCCGCTCGGCGAACTCGCCACCCGCATAGGCCTGCGCAGCCTGGTGCATATGCCGGGCGACTTCGCCGCTGGGCCGCCGCCGCGGCCGATGACGCCCGCAGGCCTGCCGGCGGTGCAGCCGTTGATCTGCTACGAGGCGCTGTTTCCCGGGTTCACCTCAGCGGCCACGCGCGCCGGCGCGCCAAGGCCGCGTTGGATCCTCAACATCTCCAACGACTCTTGGTTTGGGGTGACAAGCGGGCCGCTGCAGCACCTGAATCTCGCCAGTTACCGCGCCATTGAGGAGGGTGCGCCCATCGTTCGGGCGACGCCGACAGGGGTTTCGGCGATCATCGACGCCCGCGGTGAAATCGTCGCCGGAACACGGCTCGAAATGGGCCGGGCCAGCGTTATCGACTCACGTCTGCCTCCGATGGTCCGTGCAACGGTCTACAGCCGATGGGGAGACGCCGTTTTCGTCGGCATGCTGCTGATTTCGTTGCTTACGGTAGTGCCGCGATGGTTAAGGCGCAGCCGTGCGTTGTAAGCGAAAAACCGCGTTTTGCGGATTGTGATCGTTCGTCTAAAGGGGGAAGCATGGCCAAGGAAATCGAACTTGAGCGCGCCCCAAATCCGGTTGACCGGCATGTGGGCCTGCGGATCCGGCTCCGGCGTCGCGAACTGGGCGTCAGTCAGGAACGGCTGGCTGAGTCGATCGGCCTCACATTCCAGCAGGTGCAGAAATACGAGCGCGCCGCCAATCGGGTCAGCGCCTCCAAGCTTTGGGAGATGGCCCGCGCCCTGCAGACCACCATCGGCTACTTCTACGAGGGCTTGGGCGATCCCGGCGCGGTCGAGGCCGCCGAGACCATCGGCGAGCGCCAGTCGGTGCACGATTTCCTGCTGACGCCGGAGGGGATGGAGCTGGCCGCCAGCTTCCCGAACATCCGCCGGCCCCGCGTTCGACGCCGCATCCTTGAGCTCGTTCGCGTCCTGGCGGAGCCCGAACAGGCCGAAGACGCCTGATTCCCGCCGCGCAGCTTGCGGGACATAAAGATTTCTTTATTGGTCTGGCGGCCTTTTGACGGACCGCCGCCTGGCGGTCCCGATTGACCGGAGATCTGCGACAGTGAGCCGTTCCAACTACATCTTCACCAGCGAGAGCGTGTCCGAGGGCCATCCGGACAAGGTCGCCGATCGCATCTCCGACACCGTGGTGGACGCCTTCCTCGCCGCTGAACCTGAAGCGCGCGTCGCCTGCGAAACCCTGGTAACCACCAACCGCATCGTGCTGGCGGGCGAAGTCCGCGCCGGCCGGCCGGGCGGCTCGGCGGCCGAGAACAAGGCGCTGACCCGCGACATCATCTCGACGCTGGAACCCAAGGTCCGCGAGGCGATCAAGGACATAGGCTACGAACAGAAGGGCTTCCACTGGGCCAAGGCCAAGTACGCCTGCCACCTGCATCCCCAATCGGTCGACATCGCCCAGGGCGTGGATGCGGGCGCGACGAAGGACGAAGGCGCCGGCGACCAGGGCATCATGTTCGGCTACGCCTCGAGCGAGACGCCGCAACTTATGCCGGCGACGCTGCAATATTCCCACGACATCCTGCGCCGCCTGGCGGAGGTGCGTCACTCCGGCGAGTGCGCGGACCTCGAGCCGGACGCCAAGAGCCAGGTCACCCTGCGCTACGAGAACGACGTCCCCGTCGAAGTCCTGCAGATCGTAGTCTCGACCCAGCACAAGAAGCGTATCGGCGACCAGATCGCGACGCCCAAGCGCCTTGCCGCCCTCATCCGCCCCTATGTCGAGGGCGTGTTCCCGGCCGGCCTGCTGACCAAGAAGACCCGCTGGCACGTCAATCCCACCGGCCGCTTCGTCATCGGCGGACCTGATGGCGACGCCGGCCTCACCGGCCGCAAGATCATCGTCGACACCTACGGCGGCGCGGCCCCACACGGCGGCGGCGCGTTCTCCGGCAAGGACCCGACCAAGGTCGACCGCTCGGCGGCCTACGCCTGCCGCTACCTGGCCAAGAACGTCGTGGCCGCCGGCCTGGCGCGCAAGTGCACCATCCAGATCAGCTACGCCATCGGCGTCGCCCAGCCGTTGTCGTTCTACGTCGACCTGCACGGCACCGGCGAAGTCGATCCGGCCAAGTTGGAAGCGCTGCTGCCGGAGCTGATCGGCGGGGCGACACCGCGCGCCATCCGCGAGCATCTGGGCCTCAACCGCCCGATCTACGGTCGCACCGCGGCTTACGGGCATTTCGGCCGTCAGCCGGACAACGAAGGCGGCTTTTCGTGGGAAAAGACCGACCTCGCCGACGCGCTCAGGGCGATCGCCTAAGCGACAGCCCGCGAGGCGGGGCATGGAAGATCCCACGCATCCGCCGCTGCGCTCCTACGGCCGGCTGAAGTCGCGGCCGATCAAGCCGCGTCAGGCCGCGCTGATGGAGACGCTGCTGCCGCAGATCAGTCCGCCGTCCGGCGACTTCGATCCCAGGACGCTGGTGACCGGCGCCCAACAGGCGTGGCTGGAGATCGGCTTCGGCGGCGGCGAGCATCTCGCCGCCCAGGCCGCGCGCCATCCGGATGTCCTGCTGCTGGGCGCCGAGCCGTTCCACAATGGCGTCGCCAGCGCTCTGCGGCACATCGATGAGGCGGGCCTGGGCAACGTGCGCGTCCATCATGGCGACGCGCGCGAGCTGATGGCGCGGCTGCCGGACGCCTGCCTGGCGCGCATCTTCGTGCTGTTCCCCGACCCATGGCCCAAGTCGCGGCATCACAAGCGCCGGCTGGTGCAGGGCGAGACGATCGACGACTTCGCCCGCGTGCTGGCGCCGGGCGGGACCTTGCGCTTCGCCAGCGACGTGGCGGGCTATGTGGACTGGGCTCTGGAGCGGATGCTCGCGCATCCAGCGTTCCGTTGGGAGGCGCAGGGTCCGGACGACTGGCGCAAGCCGCCCGCCGACCACATCACCACGCGCTATGAGGAGAAACACCTGGGCGACTGCGCCCCGGTGTTTCTCGACTTCCGGCGGGCCTAGGCCGTCTTGCCGCGCTCGATCGAGGCGCGGATCAGCTCAGCGGTTTCTTCGGGATCGGCCCAGCCCCTGATCTCCACGGACTTGCCCTTCTCCAGATCCTTATAGTGCTGGAAGAAGTGGGCGATCTGCTCGGTGAGGATCGCCGGCAGGCCGCGCCAGGACTCCACGCCGACATAGAACGGGTGCAGCGCATCCACCGGCACCGCCAGCACCTTCTCGTCGCCGCCGGCCTCGTCGACCATCATCAGCGTGCCGATCGGCCGGCAGCGGATGATCGCCCCAGGCACCACCGGCGTCGGGCCGACCACCAGGATGTCCATCGGGTCGCCGTCGTCCGCCAGGGTGTGCGGGATGAAGCCGTAGTTGCCGGGATAGAACATCGCGGTGTGCAGGAAGCGGTCGACGAAGATCGCGCCGCTGGCCTTGTCCATCTCGTACTTCACCGGTTCGCCGCCTTGCGGGATCTCGATGACGGCGTTGACGTCGTACGGCGGGTTGACGCCGACGGGGATCTTGGAGAGGTCCATGTAAAGGGGCCTTGGAAATAGTTGGGGAGGAGGCGCGCTCTCTGAACCATGCGACGGCTTAACGAAAGGCCGCTCGCGCGCAGGGATGCGCGAATCGCCGCGGATGGGCGCCCACTGTGCGGCCTCGTCGCGACCAAGAGGGCTGACAAAGCGGGTTTTGCGGCCTATATTCCTCTCAACATCGTCCGTTAGCGTCGAAAGACGCCTACGAGCGGCGGGCTCCGGCCCGGCCGCTTTTTTATTTGCCGGAGGAACGGCGTAGCTGATGCGCGGCAAGACCGCCGAAGATCTGGGCCTGCTGGAGCTGCTCGACCCCGTGGCGGAGGCGGCCGGCTACGAGATCGTGCGCCTGAGGCTGATGGCCGGCAAGGAACAGCGCCGGCTGCAGGTCATGGCCGAGACCCCGGAAGGCGAGATGAACGTCGAGGGCTGCACGCGCCTGTCGCGGGCCTTCTCCGAAGTGCTGGACGCCGCCGACCCGATCAGCGGCGAATATGTGCTCGAGGTCTCCTCGCCTGGCATCGACCGGCCGCTGACCCGTATCAAGGACTTCGAAGCCTACGAGGGCCTGGAGGCACGGTTGGAGCTGGATCGGCTCGCCGAGGGCCGCAAACGCTTCAAGGGGCTGCTGGCCGGCGTCGAGGGAACCGACGTCGCCATCGACCTGGAGGGCGAGGACCACACCGCCCTGATCCCATTCGCCTGGATCGTCGAGGCGAAGCTGATGCTGACCGACGACCTGATGAAACGCGGGGCCGCGCAACGCGCCCAGCGCCTGCAATCCGAACCCCAACAGACGTCCGAGTAGAAGGGTCCATCCCATGAGCCTGACCGGCATCTCCGCCAACCGGCTTGAACTGCTGCAAATCGCCGAGGCGGTCGCGCGCGAGAAATCGATCGACAAGGAGATCGTCATCGAGGCGATCGAGGAAGCGATCCAGAAGGGCGCCCGCGCCCGCTATGGCGCCGAGCACGACATCCGCGTGCACATCGATCCCAAGACCGGCGAGACGATCGTCAAGCGGGTGGTGACGGTGATCGCCGACGACGCGGTGTTCGAGCCGGTCGACGAGGAGACGCCGGCCGCCGAGCCGATGGGCGTCATCCGCCTGGCCGACGCCAAGCGCGACGACAAGGACGCGGTGGTCGGCAAGACCTACGAAGAGATCCTGCCGCCCTTCGAGTTCGGCCGGGTGCAGACGCAGATGGCCAGGCAAGTGGTGACCGGGAAGGTCCGCGAGGCCGAGCGCGAACGCCAGTACGAGGAATTCAAGGACCGGGTCGGCGAGATCGTCAACGGCGTGGTCAAGCGCGTCGAATACGGCAACGTGGTCGTCGACCTCGGCCGCGGCGAGGGCATCATGCGCCGCGACCAGTCGATCCCACGCGAGAACTTCAACATCAGCGACCGCATCCGCTGCTACATCTACGACGTGCGGCGCGAGACCAAGGGTCCGCAGATCCTGCTCTCCCGCGCCCACGGCGGCTTCATGGCCAAGCTGTTCGCCCAGGAGGTCCCCGAGGTCTACGACGGCGTCATCGAGATCCGCGCCGTGGCCCGCGATCCGGGCAGCCGCGCCAAGATGGCGGTGATCTCCAACGACAGCTCGATCGATCCCGTCGGCGCCTGCGTCGGTATGCGCGGCAGCCGCGTGCAGGCGGTGGTCGCCGAACTGCAGGGCGAGAAGATCGACATCATGACCGAGAGCCAGGAGAGCGAGCGCCGTCAGCGCGAGTTCGCCGAGCGCACCGCGCTGTTCCAGGAGTCGCTGGACGTCGACGAGGTGATCGCCCAGCTGCTGGTCACCGAAGGCTTCGCCACCGTCGAGGACGTCGCCTACGTTGACGCCTCGGAGATCGCCTCCATCGAAGGCTTCGACGAGGACACCGGCGAAGAGATCCAGGCCCGCGCCCGTGACTGGCTGGACCGTGAGGCCGCCGAGTACGACGCCAAGCGTCGCGAGCTGGGCGTCGAGGACGGCCTGCTGGAGATCGAGGGCGTCACCCTGCCGATGGCCGTCGCCCTCGGCGCCGGCGACGTGAAGACCGTCGAGGACTTGGCGGGGCTGGTGCCCGACGACCTGCGCGGCTGGTTCGAAGCCAAGGGCGGCGAGCGGGTGCGCGAGCCAGGCATTCTGGAGTCCTTCAACCTGGACCCGCAGGACGCCGAGCTGCTGATCATGCGCGCCCGCGTGGTGATGGGCTGGGTCGAGCCGGAACCCGAACCCGAGCCGGAGGCCGAATTGGAAGCCGGCGGCGACTCCGGGATCGACGACAGCCAGGTCTTCGCCGTCGCCGAGATGGAAGGCGAGGCCCGCGACGCCTAGCACCGCTTCATCCGACGCGCCGGAACGCGAACCGGACCTGGAGACGGCGCACGCCGCCGCGGCGCCGCTGGGCGCGCGCGAACGGCGCGACATCGTCTCGGGCGAGGTAATGGACGAGGCGCGGCTGATCCGCTTCGTCCCCGGTCCGGGCGGGGTGGTGACGCCCGACCTGGCGCGCAAGCTGCCGGGGCGAGGCCTGTGGGTGGCGGCCGACCGAAAGTCGCTGGATGCGGCTGCGCAGCGCAATCAGTTCTCGCGGGCGGCCAAGGCCAAGCTCGTCGTCCCGCCCGACCTTTCCGGGCTGGTGACGACCCTGCTCAAAAAACGGCTGCTAGCCGGACTTGGGCTTGCGCGTCGGGCCGGCGACCTTACCTCTGGGTTCGAGAAGGTCTCCGCCGCGATTTCGTCAGGGCGCTGCGCCTGGATGATCGAGGCCGCCGACGGCGCCGAAGACGGCCGGCGCAAGCTCTTGAACCTCGCCCGCCGGCAATCCAGCCCGCCGCGCCTGTTCGGCGCCGCGAATGCTGAGGAATTGGGTTTGGCCTTAGGGCTGGAGAATGTGATACACACCGCCTTCCTTGCGGGGCGCGCCGCCGAGCGTTGGGGTTCCGACGTTCTGCGGTTCTCAGGCTTTAGCCCGCTCGTTCCAGAGAGTTGGTGCGAGGAGCCTTCAGCGGCGGACGGGACGCATGTCGCCCCGCGCGCTGCGTATGAATGATCGATCCTTTTGGCCGGGCATTGGTCCGGTCGGTGAGTAAAGCGAGCGCATGAGCGACGACAACGACAACGGCCGATCCTCCGCCCCGGGCGGTCGCGCGCCTCTGACCCTCAAGCCCCGCGGCGCGGGGTCGGTCAGCGCGGGCACGGTCAAGCAGAGCTTCAGCCACGGCCGTTCCAAGACGGTTGTGGTGGAGACCAAGCGCGCGCGCACCCATGTGCCGGGCGGCGGCAACCTTGCTGCGCCCTCGTCGGCGGAGAAGCGGGTCGTCGATACGCGCCCGGCCCCCGGCCAGGGCCCGCGCCCGGCGCGCAGCGCCGACGGCGGCCTGTCCAGCGAAGAACTGCAGGCCCGTCAACGCGCCATCGAACTGGCTCGCGAACACACTGAACGCACCGCCGCTGAAGCGCGCGGTCGCGCTGACGCAGAGGCCGCCGCGGCCCGCGCTGCGACCCAGGCCGCCGCGCCCGCGCCGACCCCTGCGCCCGAACCTCAGCCGGTCCCGCCGCCTGTCGCCGCACCCATAGCGGCTGCGGAACCCGCGCCTGCGCCGGCTCCGCCCCCAGCGCCCGTCGCGTCGGCCGAGCCTGCGCCTGCCGCACGTCCCGTGGCCGAGGCTCCGGCGCCCCGCGCCGCGCCGACCACGGCGCTGTCGGGCGGACCGCAGACCCGCACCTATCAACCCTCGCCCGAACGGCGCGACGACCGGGCCAGCACCACGACCTATCGGCCCGAACGCCGGTTCGAAGGCGCGTCCTTTAACCAGCGCGCGCCGCGCCCTGACGCCGCAGCGCCGCGCGACGACCGCGGCGCTGCGTCGGCTCCGCCCCGTCGCGACGATCGTCCGCAGGACCGCGGGCCCCGTCCGGCCGGCGACACGGTTCGCTATTCGGCCCTCGCGCCGCGACCGGCTCCGCCGCGTGACGGCGCCCGTCCCGGCGCCCCGCGCGGTCCGCGCCCCGGCGCTGGGACCGCACCGCCTGCGACGCCCGAAGTCCAACGCGCTGTGCGCCAGGCCCCGCGGCCCGGCGGCGCCGGGCTCGACCGGCGTCCGGAGGACGAGGATGACGGCGCGCGCCGCGGCAAGACCGCTGCGCCGACCAAGGCGATCTCCCGTGGCAAGGGCGCTGTCCAGCGCCGCGAGGGCCGCCTGACGATCCAGACCGTGGCCGGCAACGACGAGGACGCCGTTGAACGGATGCGCAGCCTCGCCTCGGTCCGCCGGGCGCGCGAGCGTGAACGCGAGAAGCGCAAGGGCGGCAGCCAGGAACAGGCCCGCGCCGCGCGCGAAGTGGTCATTCCCGACGTCATCACCGTGGCCGAACTGGCCAACCGGATGGCGATCCGTGGTGTCGAGATCATCAAGTTCCTGATGCGTCAGGGCGTGATGCTGAAGATCAACGACGTCATCGACAACGACACC
>NZ_JAUYQL010000048.1 GCF_030697305.1 Phenylobacterium sp.
CTGGAGATTGGAGCCGATTTCCGGCGCCGATCGCGACGTGGTGGAGGTCATCCGCCTGCCGCCCGAACAGGAGGAATTCGCAGGCAGCCTGGACGAGGTCTTCGGGCGGCTGAACGAGAGCGACGCGGTCGGACTGGAGCAGGGCTTTGCGGTGGTGGAGCCGTCCGGCGAGATCGTAGGCTTCTTCGTCTTGCGCGAAGGCTTGCGTCGCCCCCCCTGGGCGCCGCCCGGCACCGTCAGCCTGCATAGTTTCCGCGTCCGTCCGGGCCTTCAAGGCAAGGGCGTCGGCCGACGGTGCATTGCGCTGTTGGAAGAATGGTTTTCCCGCGAGCGGCCGGTGCAACCCCAGTTGATGCTGGCCGTGAACGCTCGCAACGCCCCGGCCATCGCCGCCTATCAAAAGATCGGTTTCATCGACACCGGCGACCGGTACGAAGAAGGCCACGGGCCGCAGTTAATCTTCGTCAAGCCGATGGGCTAGGGGCTCCACATTGCCCCTTGGCTCGCGCCTCGCGAGCCCAGAGGATGACGATCTAGTTGCTAAATCGAACCCACAGTCTTCAGCCGCGCCTTCGGGTGGATTTCGTTTTGGCTCAGGACAGGGGTCTGGCCGCGGAAGCGTTCAATGATCGAGCGCACATAGGGGCGGATCTGCGGGCTGGTCAGCAGCACCGCGCTTTCGCCGGCCAGGGCGGCGCGCTCGAAACTGTCGCGCACCAAGCGGATGAAGTCCTGCAGGCGCGAGGGAGCCAGGGCCAATTGCTTCTCATCGCCCGAACCGATCAGGGCGTCGGCGAAGGCGTTCTCCCATTCGGCCGACATCGTGATGATCGGCAGCGATCCGTCGTCCCCGCGATAGGCGAACGAGAGCTGGCGGGCCAGACGGCCGCGAACCTGTTCGACCAGCAGGGTGATCGATTGGGTGTGCGGAGCCGCCTCACCGATGCCCTCGAGGATCGCCGGCAGGTCGCGGATCGACACCCGCTCGCGCAACAGCGCCTGCAGCACGCGCTGGACTGTGGTGGCCGACACCACGCTGGGGATCAGGTCCTCGACCAGCTTCTTCTGCTCGGTCGGCAGTTCCTTCAGCAGCTTCTGCACCTCGGCGTAGGAGAGCAGGTCTGGCATGTTTTCCTTCAGGATCTCGGTCAGGTGCGTGGTCAGCACCGTGGCCGGATCGACGATGGTGTAGCCGCGGAACGTGGCCTCTTCCCTCAGGGATTCGTCGATCCACGTGGCCGGCAGGCCGAATGCCGGCTCACGCATATGCTCGCCGGGAATGTCCACCTGGCCGCCCGAGGGGTCCATGGCCATCAGCGCTCCGAGCCGAACCTCGCCGCCGCCGCCTTCCATTTCCTTGATGCGGATCATGTAGCCCTGCGAAGGCAGGCGCATGTTGTCGAGGATGCGCACCGCCGGCATGACGAAGCCGAAGTCGGCGGCCAGCGTCCGGCGCAGCGCCTTGATCTGGTCGGTCAGGCGACGGCCTTCCAGGTCGTTGATCAGCGGCAGCAGGCCGTAGCCAAGTTCGATCTTGATCTCGTCGATGGCCAGCGACTGGCTGATCGGCTCTTCCTGATCCTGCACGGGCGTATTGGCTGGAACGATGTCGATGGGCGGCGGCTTGGCCGCATCCTGGGCGCGTTTCCAGGCCAGGAAACCGGCGCCGGCCGCCAGGGCCGCGAACGGAATGATCGGCATGCCGGGGATCAGCGCCAGCATGCCGGCTGAGGCCGAGACCATGCCGAGCGCGATCGGGTTCATGGCGAGCTGGGCGACCAGGGCCTTGTCGGCCGATCCGTCGACGCCCGCCTTCGACACCAGGAAGCCGGCGGCGATGGAGATGATCAGGGCGGGAATCTGGCTGACCAAGCCGTCGCCGATGGTCATCAGGGTGTAGGTGGCCGCGGCTTGGCCGAGTGGGACCTTATGCTGCACCACCCCGATCAGGATGCCGCCGATGATGTTGATGGCCACGATGATCAGGCCGGCGACCGCGTCGCCGCGCACGAACTTCGAAGCGCCGTCCATGGCCCCGAAGAAGGTCGATTCCTGCTCGAGCTCCTTGCGGCGGGTCTTGGCCTCGGTCTCGTCGATCAGTCCCGACGACAGGTCCGCGTCGATCGCCATCTGCTTGCCGGGCATGGCGTCGAGGGTGAAGCGGGCGGCGACTTCGGCGATCCGTCCCGAGCCCTTGGTGACCACCACGAAGTTCACGATCACCAGGATGATGAACACGATCAGGCCGATGACGAAGTTGCCGCCCATCATCAGCTTGCCGAAGGCTTCGATGATCTTGCCGGCGCCGTGGGTGCCCTCGTGCCCATGGCCGAGGATCAGCCGCGTCGAGGCGAGGTTCAGGCCCAGGCGGAACAGGGTGGCGACCAGCAGCACGGTCGGGAAGGCGGTGAATTCCAGCGGCCGCTTGATCAGCAGCGAGGTCATCAGGATCAGCACGGCGCTGGTCAGCGACAGGGCCAGCAGCGTGTCCAGCAGGAACGCCGGGATCGGGACGATCAGCAGGACGACGATGCCGACGACGCCGATCGCCATCGCCACGTCGCCGCGCGCCACCCAGCCCCACACCTCGCGCGCACTAGGCGCGCCGCGGGGGCCTGAGATCCTGGCGTCGGTCATTCCGCGTTAGGCCGCGTGGGCGCCGGCTGCGCCTTGCGGAGCGGGGACCGCGACGCCGGCGTCGCCGTAGTCACGCAGCTTGTTGCGCAGGGTGCGGATCGAGATGCCCAGCAGGTTGGCGGCATGCGTGCGGTTGCCCAGGCAGTGCTGCAGGGTGTCGATGATCAGCTGCTGCTCCATGGCGGCCACCGTCTGGCCGACGAAGGCGCGGCTGACGGTCTCGGCGGCGAAGGAGGCGGCCTGGGCGGCGCGCGAACCGGCGTCTGGCGCGCTCAGCGGCTGGCCGTCGGGAAGGCGCACGGCCGCCTCCTCGATCTCCGGCCCCGGCGACAGCAGCACCGCGCGGTGCATGGCGTTCTCGAGCTCGCGCACGTTGCCCGGCCAGCGGTGTCCGGCCAACCGGCGACGGGCCTCCGCCGAGAGCGTCTTGTTCTCAACCCCGTTGGCGGCGGCGTACTTGCGCGCGAAGTGCTCGGCCAGCGCCAGCACGTCGCCCGGGCGTTCGCGCAACGGCGGCAGGCGCAGGTTGACGACGTTCAGGCGGTACAGCAGGTCCTCGCGGAACGCGCCGTCCTTCACTGCCTGGGCGAGATCGCGGTTCGAGGTGGCGAGTACGCGGATGTCGATCTTGACCGGCTTGGTCCCGCCGACCCGGTCGATCTCGCGTTCCTGCAGGGCGCGTAGCAGCTTGGCCTGCAGGCGCACGTCCATCTCGGAGATTTCATCCAGCAACAGAGTGCCGCCGCTGGCTTCCTCGAACTTGCCGATGCGCCGGGCGACCGCGCCGGTGAAGGCGCCCTTCTCGTGGCCAAACAGCTCGCTTTCCAGCAGGTTGTCGGGGATCGCCGCGCAGTTGACGGTGATGTAGGGGCGCTGCGAACGGCGCGATTTCTGGTGGACGTAGCGGGCGATGACCTCCTTGCCGACGCCGCTTTCGCCGGTGATCAGGATCGAGGCGTCGGAGGCCGCGACCTGGTCTGCGACGGCGATCACCGCACGCATGGAATCGTCGTGCACCACCATCGGGCGGTTGTCGTCGGAGACGGCGGCCAGGACCGCCGCGATCAGCTCGGCGTCCGGTGGGAGCGGGATGAACTCCTTGGCCCCGGCACGGATCGCGTCCGCGGCGCGCTGGGAATCGGCGCCCACACCGCAGGCGACCACCGGGACAGTGATCCGCTCGGCCTCGTTGGCCGCGATCAAGGCACCGATGTCGAGTTCGTAGTCGACCATCAGCAGGTCCGCGCCCTGTCCGGCGCGCAAAGCATGCGTAGCCGCCGCGATGGTCTCCACGTGGCTCACCTTGGCGCCTGCGGCCATCGCCATCTTCACGGCGGTGGACAGTTGCCCGTTCAGTTTTCCGACGACCAGAAGCCGCATCGATTATCTCCCAGAACACGCGCCGTCGTCAGGCCGCAGTGTCTCCGTCCTTGATGATTTCAGTCATGGTCACGCCCAGCCGCTCGTCGACGATGACGACCTCGCCGCGCGCCACGAGGCGGTTGTTCACATAGATGTCGATCGCCTCGCCGACCTTGCGGTCCAACTCCAGCACGCTGCCCTGACTGAGCTGCAGAAGCTGGGCGACCGACATCGTGGCGCGGCCGAGCACGGCCGAGATGTTGACCGGGACCTCGAAGACGGGGGCCAGGTCCGAGGCGTTCTTCTCCTCGAGGTCGATGGACGTCTCGGCCGCAGGGCCGTCGTCGGGAGCGAATTCGTCGAGCTTCAGTTCAGTGTCGGACATGGCTCAACTCTCGTGACCGGGGATGAGGGGTTCAGCGTGAAGTCCCTCGGCGGCGAGCGCCGCGTCGAGGGCTGCGGCAACGCGTTCGGCGGCGGCCTGCGGATCGAAGCTCGCCGATCCGTCGCCGAAATCGAGGGTGAAGGCGCAGGACGGGAGGCCGGCGCCCGGCCGCACCACCAGCGCGCCCGGATAGCCGATCGCCTGGGCGGTCTCGGCGAGTGCGCTCTCCAGGCCATCGACCAGCTCCGGCGACACGGTCGCGACCAGCCTGGGGGACGCCTCGATCTCGCGCGATAGCACTTCCATCGCCGCCTGCAGCGGGGCGTGGGGGAAGCGGAACAGGGCGGCGTCGGCAATCGCCCGCCCGCAGGCGAGCGCCAGGGCGGCGGAGCCTTCGCGGTGACCGTGCGCCACCTCGGCCAGCTTGGGCATGGCGGCGCGGCAGGCCTCGGCGAGGCTCGAAAGCGCCCGCGCCTGCATGGCGGCGACCTCGGCGAGGGCCGCGGCGCGACCGTCGGCGAAGGCGGTCTCGCGCAAGGCCGCGGCCTCCTCGGCCGTGTACAGGCGCTTGTAGCGGGGCGCTGAGAACTCCGTGTCGCCCTGACCGTCGAACACGGTGTCGAAGCCGAACTTCTGGGGAGCCTGGGTCATCGGGCGGACCTCGGCGCCATGGCGCGGAAAGGGGAGGGGGGCGGGCGCATCAGTAGATCAACTCGTCGTCGCCGCCGGCGCCGGCCAGCATGATCTCGCCCTTCGCGGCGAGGTCCTTGGCCACCTGGACCATGTTCATCTGCGCCTGGTCGACGTCCTTCAGGCGCACCGGGCCCATGCCCTCCATGTCCTCGCGCATGATCTTCGCCGCGCGTTCGGACATGTTGGAGAAGAACATCTCGCGCAGGGCGTCGGACGCGCCCTTCAGGGCCAGGCCGAGCTGGTCCTTCTCCACCGCCCGCAGCAGCGTCTGGACGCCGCCCGGGTCCAGTTTCGACAGGTCCTCGAACACGAACATCAGGGCGCGGATGCGCTCGGCGCTTTCGCGGCTGCGCTCTTCCAGGGCGGCGATGAAGCGCGCCTCGGTCTGGCGGTCGAAGGCGTTGAAGATCTCGGCCATCATCTCATGGCTGTCGCGCTTGGAGGTGCGCGCCAGGTTCGACATGAATTCGGTGCGCAGGGTCTGCTCGATCTTGTCGAGGATCTCGCGCTGCACCGGCTCCATGCGCAGCATGCGGGTCACGCATTCCAGCGCGAAGTCCTCGGGCAGCGACCCCAGCACGCGGGCTGCGTGCTCTGACTTGATCTTCGACAGCACGACGGCGACCGTCTGCGGATATTCGTTCTTCAGATAGTTGGCGAGCACGGCCTCGTTCACGTTGCCGAGCTTGTCCCACATGGTGCGGCCCGCCGGACCGCGGATCTCCTCCATCAGGTTCTCGACCTTCTCGGAGGGCATGATCGCGGCGAGCAGCTTCTGGGTCTGTTCGAACGAGCCCATGATCGCGCCGGCCCCGGACATGCCGGAGACGAACTCGACCAGCAGGTCCTCGACCACTTGCGCCGAGACCGTGCCGAGACTGGCCATGGCCTGGGAGACCTCCTTGATCTCCTCCTCGTCCAGCGAACGCCAGATGGTCGCGTGGTCCTCGCCCAGCGACAGCAGGATCACGGCGGCCTTTTCCGGGCCGCTGAGACGCGAGGCGTCTACGATCGTCTTGCCCTTCAGCCGCGTGCTCATGCGCTGTCATGCAGCCATGAGCGGAGGATCGAGACCGACTCCTCCGGATGCTTCTCGACGAATTCCGAGACCCGCTTGACGGAGCTCGCCTTCACCTGGCCCTCGATGCGGGCGATGTCGATCTTCTGGTCCAGCTCGCCCTGCGGGCCGGCGATGGCCAGCGGTTGACCAGTGGCTGGATCGACAGCGAGCTGCATCGACTGGCCGCCGGGGCTGGTGGCGAGGTTGGTCACGCCCGGCAGGAAGCCGCCGCCGCCGCCCGCGCCGCCGGCGCTGCGCAGCAATGGACGGACCACGAACAGCATGATCAACACCGCGACGATCGCCAGGATCAGCAGTTCGACGCCACGCATGATGTCGTTTTTGTCGAAGCCCATCAGCGGGTTCGCCGCGGTCACCCCGTCCTGGTCGTCAACTGAAGGGAAGCGGACATTGACCACAGTCACCTGGTCGCCGCGGTCGGAGCTGAAACCCACGGCCGTGCGCACGAGCTGCTCGATGCGCTGCATCTCCTGGGCGCTGCGCGCGGTGTAGGCGCCCGGTTTGCCGCCCGCGCCGGCCGCGGTGACGCCGTCGACGGCGACCGCCACCGACAGGCGCTTGACCTGGCCGGGTTCCTGGATCTCGGTGCGGGTGGTCTTGGAGATCTCGTAGTTGGTGGTCGACTCGGTGCGGCCGGCGGAGGACCCGGCCTCGCCCTCGTTGGGTCCCACGCCGCCCGGGATGTTGTTGGAGGCCGAGACCTGACCGTTGTCCGCCGGCTCCTTTTCCTTGGAGCTTTCCTCGGTGGTGGACTCCGAACGGATCACCTGGCCGTCCGGATCGAAGGTCTCCTGCTGGACCGTGACGCGCGACTGGTCGAGATCGGCGGTGACGTTGACCCGCGCCTTGCCTGGCCCGACCACGCCCTCGACCAAGTTCTTCACGGTCTTGGCGATGCGTTGCTCGTATTCGTTCTTGCGGCCGTCGGCGGCTTCCGAACCGTCCGTGGGGCCGGAAAGCGTGTTGGCGTGCTGGTCGACTACGGTGACCCGCTCGGGCTTCAGGCCCGGAACCGCCGCACCGACCAGGTTCTGGATCGCTTTGACCTGCTCGCTGCCTGGCTCGCGGGCGCCGACGCCGATGGTCACCGCGGCGCTCGGCGGATCGACTTCTTCTTCAAAGAGCTGGCGCTTCGGCAGCACCAGGTGGACACGGGCCGAGGTCACGCCGTCCAGGCTGCGCACCGTGCGGGCCAGTTCGCCTTCCAGGGCGCGCTGGCGATTGAGTTGCTGGACGAAGTCGGTCTGCCCCAGCGCGTTCGACTGGTCGAAGATCTCGTAACCCACCGAGCCGGAGGTCGGCAGGCCTTTGCCCGACAGCATCAGCCGGGTGGAGGCGACCTCGTCGCGCGGCACCATGATCGTCGCGCCGTCGCCCTTCACCTCGTACTTCACGCCCGACTGGTCGAGCGCCTGGGTGATTGAGGCGGCCTCTTTCATGTCGAGGTTCGAGTAGAGCAGGGCCTTGGGCTGGCCGAGGTTCATGGTCAGGGCGACCAGGGCCGCGGCGACGCCGGCGCCGATGCCGAGGATCGCCATCAGACGCCCGACTCCGAACCGCTGAACCATCGCCGCAAACTGGTTCAAGCCTGGAGTCTCCCTGCGCAACGGCGCTCGCGCGATCAGGAGATCGCCGACGCTAGGCAGGATTTACCCAGTGCTTGGTAAACGGGGCGTTTAAGCGGGACAGTAATTACCTAGCGATCGGCGAATTGCGCCGGTCAGCCGCTCCAGGGGCTGAGGGCGCCCCAGGTCCACAGGACCGCGGAAAACGCGCCGTAGATCAGCACGGTCAGCGTGAAGCCAGCCTTGCGCAGCGGCGTCCAGCTATCGACCCGCCGCCCGCCGCGCCACACCGCCGGCAGGGTCACCACCGTGGCCACGGTGAGGGCCGCGGCGACCAGCGCGCAGGCCGAGGCGATCACCAGGAACGGATGCGGCCAACCGTACATCACCTCGGCGGCGTCGCCGGTCTTCGCCGCCCAAGCGACGAACAGGGCGATGGCGGTGAGCCAAAGGGCCGCCTGCGTGTTCTGCAGGAGCGCGATACGGCTCTGGATGCTGGTCTGGCGGAACTCGCGGCGGTCGCGCGTCACCACGCCGCCCAGCGTGGCCAGAGCCGCCAGAGCGGTCAGACCGGCCAGCAGCGCCAGCGTCGGCGGACGCCGCCAGAACCCGGCGCGTTCGAAGAGATCGCCGCCCGACGAATCCTGGAAGGTGCGCCCGTCGCTCTCGACGTTGAACGCCAGGCGCTGGTTACCCATCGTGTCGATGAAGCGGCCCTGTCTCGCGTCGCCGTCGGGTGTCCATTCGCGCCCGCCCAATAGCAGTCGCCCAGCCGGGGTCACCTGGGAAGAGACGCCGCCACGCAACATGTCGACGAACGCTTCAAGGCCGCCCCGCGCGCGGCCGGCCGGGAGATAGTACCCATCGTAGAGGTGGGCGGACTGGGCCAAAGCCGGGTCGCCGGCCCGAGGGAACGACTGGTCACCGGTATAGAAATGCCGGATGAGCGCCTCCGGCGCCTCCTGCGTCAGCCGCGCGCCGGTCTCAGTATTGGCGGCGATGAACACCCCCAGGCCCAACGCGGGCGCCAGCACCATTCGGGTGCGGAACGACAGGGTCTCTCCGTCATGGCCGTAGCCGCGCACGCCGCCCGGCAGATCATAGACCACGAAGCCATGCGCCCAGCCGTTGATGCCCGGCGCGGTGCGGCGAAGCGGCGTGCGGAAGGCGCGCGCTGCGACCGGCCCGAACACCGTGGCGTTCTCCAAAGTGCCGTTGTTGAGCAACATCAGCATGTAGCGAGACATGTCTCCCGCGGTGGACGAAGCCGAGCCGGCGGGCGCGATGTGGCCCATGTATTCGAACGGCCGCGCCTCGAAGTGGCCGCCGACCCAGCGATAGCCATCGGAGAGCCCGGCGGCCTGCGCCGCGGACATCGGTCCCGGCAGGCCCTGACGGACCGGCCGCGCCTCGCGGAAGGTGGTGCGCGACAGCCCCAGCGGTACGAAGATCTCGTCCTCCACCAAACGCTCGAACGGCTTGTCGGCGACATAGGAGACGGCGGCCCCGGCCAGCGCCACGCCGTAGTTGGAATAGGTCGAGGCCTCGCCCGGCGCGCGGGCGCGGCGCGGCCGCTCCTGGCGCAGATACTGTTGCAAAGGCCGCTCGCGCTCGTAGCGTCGCTCCATCAGGTGGCCGAGCTGGCGGGTCTCGAATCCGGCGGAATGGTCCATCAGCTGGCGCACGCGCACCGGTTGGGTGAAGCCCTGGTCGCGCACCTGCAGCCGCTCCGGCAGGTAGAGATTGATCGGCGCCTCCAGCCCCATGCGGCCGGCCTCGACCTCCTTCATCAGGGCGATCCAGGTGAAGGTCTTGGAGATCGATCCCAGGCGGAACAGCGTGCGGTCGGGATCGACGCGGCGGGCAGGCGAAAGGCTCGCGAACCCATAGCCCTTCTTCATCACCACCTGGCCGTTCTGCACGACCGCGACGGTGACGCCGGCGATGTGGTCGGCGGCCATGGCGTCGCGCACCAGGCCGTCGACGAACGGTTCCAGTTCGCCCGGTGGCAGCGCTTCACCAGTCGCGAGCCGTGCGCCTTGGGCGGTGGTCGGCAGCAGGGCTCCGACCACGGTCGGGACGACGGGCGCCGGCGCTTGGAGCTTGGTCGTGGCGGGGCGGGCAGGGGCCGCGCGGCGCACGGGGGCGGGCTTGGGTCGGAGCTGGGTGTAGGGGATGGGTGCGCTGGGAACGGCGGGCGTCGCAGCCGCCGGAGCCGTCGCCTCTTGAGCCGACAGCAGGGGTGGACAGACGAACAGCGCCGCGAGGACGGCGACGGCGGCTTTGGCGAGGCGACTCATCGGAGGATTTTCCGCGTGCGCTGGGCGTCTAGGGAGCGACGTCTTGTAGGGCGCCCGACAGAGTCGGCAAAGGCCCGCGACGCATGTCAGCGCGACGCGGCTGTGTGCAGTTCGAAGGTATAGAGCGGCAGCATCGGCCGCAGCGCCGCCCCGATCCACACCTGCGGCTCAGACGGCGGCTGCATGCCCTCCTTCAGCTCGCGCGCCGCGACGCAAGCCTGGGCGAGGGTCGCCAGCTCGGGGAAGTCGTGGGCGGCGCCCGCCGACTGCAGGAAGCAATCGTCGAAATACGGGTACTTGTCGGACTCACCGCAGCCGAACGACGTGCGGTCGGGGCGGGCGGCGGTGAGGATCATCCGGTTCGGCCGGGCGAGTTCGGGAATGAACACGCCCGAGAAGCATGCCGAGATGACCACGATGGTTGGTCGGTTGGCGCAGGTCCGATCCAGGATCGCACCCAGCAGCGCCGGCGCCAGCAGATTCTGATCGACGACCACGCCCTGCGGCGCGCCGTGCGAGCTGAAATAGACCAGGCAACCGCCGGTCGCCCGACCCGCCACCTCGTTCAGGGCCTCGTAGATCGCCTTGGGGTCAGACTTGAGCGGGCGGGTGTCCCTGTAGCGTTCGGGGCGTACCGAGAACTGGCGCACGTTGGCCGGCGAGAAGCCCATGCCGGTGAGAGCACGCGAGACGTCGCGCCGGGCGTTGTCGAAGGCTTCGGACGGACCGCCGGAATGGGCGTGCCAGTCGCCGGCCACCACCACCGCAGCCCAATCCTCAAAAGGCCCCGCGGCCAGCGTCGGCGTCGGCGTCGCCTGGACGACGAGTGCAAGCGCGGCGGCGAGCATGAGGCGCAGCGGGCGGATCACCGCGTCACTTTTTCCGGAATTGGTCGAGGGAGACGATCTTGGCCTCTCCGTCCGCGGGCTCCGCGGCGGGTTTCGCGACCTCGCTCGGGCCAGCGACCGCAGAGGGCGCAGAAGCGGCCGCGCCGCCGGGCGGCTCGAACTGCAGCAGGAACTGCACGCTGGGATCGTAGAAGCGGGTGAGCGCCGCGTAGGGCACGGACAGGCGCTTGGGCTGACCGCCGAAATGCAGGGTCACCGAAAAGAAGGTCTCGCCGGGGGCCAGGTCCCAATAGCGGTGCTGCAGGACGATGGTCATCTCGTCCGGGTACTTCGACAGCAGATCGGTGGGGCCGGAGACGCCGGGGGCGTCGGTGCGGAAGGTGATGTAGAAATGATGCGCGCCGGGCAGACCTTCGGGCGCCGCGGCCTTCTTCAGCGCAGCCTTCACCACGCCGCGCATGGCGTCCTGGGCCATCGCTTCGTAGTGCATCAGATCCTGGGCGGGCGGATCCTGCGCCATGGGAACTCCGTTGGTCGGAAGGCGCGAAGCGTAACGCGTCGAACGCTCCGCGAAAAGCCGGCTCGACGCGTAGGTGCGCGTTATTCTGATGGGCGGCTGTCGGTGAAGGAAAGTGGAGGGGTTCTGTTGCCAGGCCCCCTCCGAGCCCCGCCTGACGCTGCTAAGACATCAGGGCTTTAGGTCGAGAAACGACCCGCCACATTACGCGGCGAGGCGAACCTCTTCAGCGAAGTTATCGTTCGCATTTAGTTTAAGGCCCGGAACGGTGGGCAAGGCCGAGAGAAAGCAACACCTTTAGACGTCTGTCGATGCTGATCGGCCCCGCGCTTTCCGGCGATACCCGGAAAGGAAGATTGGTGGAGCCGCCGGGAATCGCACCCGGGTCCAGTCCGCTTATGACGTGCGCGTTTATCTCCATAGTCAGGGCGAACCCTGACCCCCCCAATATAGGCGCGTGGGCCGCGGATTAGAAGGCTGCGTGTGTCAGCGGCGACAATCCGCTCACTCTGGGGGCGCGGGCGCGGTGTTTTCTGGCGCGGGTTCGAAGGTCGGCGGCTGTGCGCGCGCGTCGGGTGCGGCCTTCAGGGTCCCGCCGCCTTCCACGAGACTGCGGTAGGCGTCGCGCGCGCCGCTGAAGTCGATCCTCGGGAACAGCACGTCGATGCGCGGCTCGTGCCCGGCCGCGGCGCGCAAGGCCGGTTCGAGCGCATCGGCGATCTGGCCGAACTCGGCGCTGTCGCACGCGCGTCTGAGCGAGCGCGAGCGCCCTGGGACCACCAGGGTCACGTCGTAGGCCACGCCGTCGACACAGATGGCGTCGCTGGACCCGCCGCTCTCAACCACGCGCACGTCGCGCGGCGCGTTCCACATCGGATGCTCACGCAGCGCCAGGAACGTGCTCGCCGCGCCGTCGGGCAGGGCGGCGTCGAAGCCCACCCGGCGTGCGATCCCCGGCTCGCAGCAGGCGAGGCCGGCGCGCGCCTGGACAAAGGCCTGGCCGTCGCGACGCACGGTGATGCGGGTCACGGTCTGGCGCACGCTCCCGGCGGGCCTGGTCCACACCTCCAGGATCAGCTCGCCCTGGCGCAACACCTGGGTCTGCAGCGGCGGCAGGCCCCACAGGCGATATAGTGTCGGCTCCACGCCGCTGTCGACCGCCGTCAGGCGTTCGCGGGCGGCCAGCTTTCGCCCGCCCAGCGGATCGGCGGCCTCCGCGGGCTTGGGCCGCTCGTCGTCCCACCAGCTTTTCGGATCGGGGGCGGGGAAGGGCCAGACCTGGGCTTCCCAGGCCGGCGTTCCGGCCGGCGCCTGCGATTGCGGCGGCGGTGGCGGCCGCCGCCGCAGGGTGACCTGGGCGCTCACGGCCTCGGCGAGGGTGGCCGCCAGCAGCAGGCCCAGCGAGATCGAACGTCCCCAGGCGCGCGGCATGGCGGCTGGCCTCCTACATCGCCTCGGCGCCCCGGGTGATGGAAAGCACGCCGGTGCGCGACAGTTCCACCAGCCCCAGCGGGCGCATCAGGTCGACGAACTTGTCGATCTTCGACGAGGCGCCGGTGAGTTCGAACACGAAGCTCTCCTGGGTGGTGTCGATCACCTTGGCGCGGAAGATGTCGGCGACGCGCAACGCCTCGACGCGGTCGGGCCCGCTGCCGCGCACCTTGATTAGCGCCAGCTCGCGCTGCACCCCGTTCGGGTCGCGGGTGACGTCCTGCACGTGGCGGGTGGAGACCATCTTCTCCAGTTGCGCCTCGATTTGGGCCAGCACCTGCAGGGTGCCGCGGGTGACGATGGTCACGCGGCTGGTGTGGGCGCGCCGATCAGTCTCCGCGACGGTGAGGCTTTCGATATTGTAGCCCCGCGCCGCGAACAGCCCGACCAGCCGGTGCAGTACGCCCGGCTCATTGTCCACCAGCACCGCATAGGTGGCGAGGTTCTCGGCCTCCACCGCATGGTCGAGGTCGTAGACGGAGGCCGGCTGGGGATCGGGCATGGGGGCGCACGCGGTTTTCTGTGAAATCTCTGCGCCACGACCTGTCACAAGCCGACGGCCGCCGCAACGTCGGGCTTTACAGGTGGCGCGTCTCGGCCGGCGGCTCGAACCAGTTGTCGTGACGGCCGTCCATGTAGCGGACCGGCGCACCGATCAGCGCCTCGGGCGTCGCGTCGTCGAGGCAGTTGACGTTTACCGACACGTAATCGCCGCCGATCTCCTCGACGTAGCCGCGGCTAAAGGAGCGGACGCCGCAGTCGCGGCAGAACAGGCCGTGACTGCTCTTCGTGCCGAACTGATAATCGCTGAGCTTGTCCTCACCTGCCAGGAGACGGAACGCGTTGGGTTGCACGATCGCCGTCCAGGTCCGAGTCTTGGTGCAGATCGAGCAGTTGCATCTGCCCGTGCCGGCCGCGAGGTCGATGTCCGCCTCGTAGCGCACCGACCCGCAATGGCAGCTGCCGTGATAGGTCTTCAGCATTCCCGAGGCCTCCGCCCGCCTAAACCAGCCGCTTGCCGGCGTCGTCGATGATCGAGCCGAGGTCGCGGGCTTCCTCGGCCATGATCATCTCGTTGTGCGCCTTGCCCGAGGGAATCATCGGGAAGCAGTTCTCCAGCTTGGTCACCCGGCAGTCGAACAGCACCGGGCGGTTGACCGAGATCATCTCGCGGATCTTGTCGTCCAGTTCGTCCGGGTGGTCGGCGCGCAGGCCGACGCAGCCGAAGGCGTCGGCCATCTTCACGAAGTCCGGCAGGGACGACGAATAGGAGTGCGAGTAGCGCTCGCCGTGCAGTAACTGCTGCCACTGGCGCACCATGCCCATCCACTCGTTGTTCAAGATGAAGATCTTGATCGGCAGATCGTGCTGAATGGCCGTCGACATCTCCTGCATGGTCATCTGCACGCTGGCGTCGCCGGCGATGTCGATGACCAGGCTGTTCGGGTGGGCGATCTGCACGCCGACCGCGGCGGGCAGGCCGTAGCCCATGGTGCCCAGGCCGCCGGAAGTCATCCAGCGGTTCGGCTCGTCGAAGTGGAAGAACTGCGCCGCCCACATCTGGTGCTGGCCGACCTCGGTGGTGATGTAGACGTCCTTGCCGCGGGTCAGTTCGTACAGCCGCTGGATGGCGTGCTGCGGCTGGATCAGCTTGTCGTCCTTGCGGTAGCGGAAGGAATCGCGCGCCCGCCAGGTCTCGATCTGGCGCCACCACTCGGCGATGGCGGCCTGATCCATCGACAGCTTGCGCGCTTCCCACGCCGCGATCAGGTCCTCCAGCACGGAACCGGCGTCGCCGACCAGGGCGATGTCGGTGCGCACGTTCTTGCCGATCGACGAGGCGTCGATGTCGATGTGGATCTTGCGCGAGGTGGGCGCAAACGCGTCCAGCCGGCCGGTGACCCGGTCGTCGAAGCGCGCGCCGACCGCGATCATCACGTCGCAGTCGTGCATCGCGTTGTTGGACTCGAACGAGCCGTGCATGCCGACCATCCCCAGCCACTTGGGGTCGGACGCCGGAAACGCGCCCAGGCCCATCAGGGTCGAGGTCACCGGCGCGCCGGTCATCTCGGCGAACTTGCGCAGCAGTTCGGCGGCGCGGGGGCCGGAGTTGATGACCCCGCCGCCAGTATAGAGGATCGGGCGGCGCGCCTGGGCGATCATGGCCACGGCCTCGGCGATACGCGACGGCTCGGCCTTGGTGCGCGGGTGGTAGCCGTGCGCGAACTCGACCTCTTTCGGGCCTTTGTAGATCCCGGCTGCGAACTGCACGTCCTTGGGCATGTCGATGACCACCGGGCCGGGGCGGCCCGAGGTGGCGATATGGAACGCCTCGTGGACGATGCGCGGCAGCTCCTCGACGCTCTTCACCAGGTAGTTGTGCTTGGTGCAGGGGCGGGTGATGCCGATGGTGTCGCATTCCTGGAAGGCGTCGGTGCCGATCAGGTGAGTGGCGACCTGGCCGGTGATGACGATCAGCGGGATCGAGTCCATCAGCGCATCGACGATGCCGGTGACCGCATTGGTCGCGCCGGGGCCGGAGGTGACCAGGACGACGCCGGGCTTGCCGGTGGAGCGGGCGTAGCCCTCGGCGGCGTGGGTCGCACCCTGCTCGTGGCGCACCAGCACGTGGCGCAGCCGGGGCTCGGCGAACAGGGCGTCATAGATCGGCAG
Source organism: Phenylobacterium sp. (assembly GCF_030697305.1). GTDB lineage: Bacteria > Pseudomonadota > Alphaproteobacteria > Caulobacterales > Caulobacteraceae > Phenylobacterium. The sequence goes on from NZ_JAUYQL010000048.1 coordinate 15,553, forward strand.
CACCGCGCCGCCGGGATAACCGAAGATCACCTCGACGCCCTGGTCGATCAGGGCGCGCACGAGGATTTCCGCGCCGGTCATCGTCGCATCCTGGGGCTTGGCGTCGGCTTCGGCGGTGATGGTCTGCTGGGCTGTCATGGTCCGGACCTGGGTTTGGGCGACAAAGCTTTGGGCAATAAAAAAGGCCCGCGAGGGGCCTGGGCAAGCGACCGCTGTCGGCTGACGTTCTACGTCAGTCCGCGCGTGGTCGCCTTACGAGTACGAGGATAGTGCGCAATTGCAGTCTCCGAAATGATCGCGACGATGTCGCACGGCGCTTGGAAGGCGTCAAGCGCGAGCCGTGGCGCGCCAGGGCGTGATCATCGACGTCAGCATCTGCATCGCCAGCCCCGGGTTGCGGCGCAGGATGCGCAGCGCGCTGGGCACGAAGCCTCGGCCGAACGGGACATAGATCCGTGCGGCGACGCCGGCCTCGGACGCGACGCTGAGCAGGCCATCGGTCTGCAGGCCGTGGATCAGCTCCAGTTCGCAGGGCGTGCCGGCTTGCTGCACCCGTGAAATCGCCTCAGCGGAAAGCGCCGCGTCGTGGCTGGCGATGGCGACGTGGGCTTGCGCGCCGGCCACGCCCTGCGCCAGCTCCAGGAAACCCTGGCGCATGTCCCGCGCAGCATCGTCCGGGTCCGGCCACTCGCCCTTGACGATCCGCACGCCGACGCCGCGCTCCAGCAGATGCTTCGCGTCGGCGAGGCTGCGCGACCACCGCCCGGGCGTGGTTACGCTGATCAGATGGGGCGGCAGCTCATGGGCAAGGTCGCTCGCGAAGGCCAGCGTCAGGTCGGCGACCTGGATCCCATGGGAATCGCAGTGCAGTCGCACCCCCGCATCGCGCGCGGCGCGCGCCAGTTCGCGGGCGACGGCGGAGTCGAAGCGCAGCGCCGGCGGCTTGATCGACACATAGCCGTTCCCGCCCGCCTCGCCGATACGGGCGATGGCCTGGCGGTAGACATAGGCGACCTGTTCGGGCGCGTAGGCGGGCGTGTCCCAGAAGCCGAGGGTGTTGGCCAGGCCGCGCCCGCCCAGCGCTTGGGCCACAGCCAGCGCTTCGTCCAGCGTCTCGCCGCCCACATGATCGGGCGCGAGGCGCTTCATCGCCGGCAGCAACAGGCCGCTGGCCGTGTCGGCTAGGCCGGCCTTAAGCGCGCGCAGGCCGGATCGGGGCGCAGATGGCGGAGCGGTGTCATACAGGCGGGCCGCGTTCTGCCCATCGGGCGCGCTGGTCGGGTCCATTCTGGCACGCTCCTCGTCGGTTCGCCGCTTGAGCGAGACGGAGAAGCAATTCCGGAACCGGTCAGACGCCCGAAGGCGCAGCCCCGTAGAACTTCAGCTTGAACGGGCCCCACCAAAGCACCTTGCCGAGGCCGCGAGCGGCGCGGTCGAGGGTGTCGGCGGCGTCCGACGCACGCAGGATCGCCTTCACTGCGGCGAGCATGCCGAACGCGAGCGCCTGGCACACGCCCACCGCCATCCAGTAGGCGATCCCGGGAACGTCCGGCGGCGTCTTCGCCGCGCAAGCCGCCGACGGCCCCTGCCCATAGGCGAAGGCGCGCGCCAGGGTGTAGCGCAGGGTGAGCCGCGACGGCGCGGGGTCCTCCCACACCCAGGCCTCCGGCGCCCAGGCGAAGCGCGCGCCGGCGACCTGCATGGCCGCGAACATCAAGGTGTCCTCGCCGCCGGTCTGGTTGTGGGTCGCGTCGAACGGCTGGTCGCCGCCCGGCAGCGACGCGCGGCGCAAGAGACTGTCGCCGCAGCCGTAGTAGTGGGCGATCAGCCCAGCCTCCGCGGGACCGATGCGTGAGAAGAACGCCTCCAGATAGGCGCGGTGGCGCGTGACGCCGGGCGGAAGGCGGCCGCGCACCGGACCAAACACCGCGTCGGCGTCGAACCCTACCTGGGCCTCAGCAAGCGCGGCCAACCAGCCTGCCGGCGCTTCCTCGTCGTCGTCGAGGAAGGCGATCAACGGCGCGCGCGCGAGGCCCAGCGCGGCGTTGCGGGCGTTGGCGACCCCGGCGCGCGGCTCGTGCAGGTAGATCACCGGGAACGGCGCCTCGGCGGCCAGCGCCTCGACCTGCGCCTGCGCCGAGGGCCGGACGTCGTTGTCGACCACCACCAGCTCCAACGCGCCGGCTTCGAAGCCGGTCTGGGCGAGGGCGGAGCGCATGGCCACGGCCAAACCGCCCGGCCGGCGCTGGGTGGGGATGACGATGCTGATCCGCGGTTCGCTCATGCCTGATCAGAACCATCCTTGCACGATCGCCCGCAGCGGGTTCGCCGGGTCGAGCAGCAGCTTGGCGGTCATCGCCAGCGAAATCACCACCAGCAGCGGGCGGATCAACGAATGGCCCCAGCGCATGGCGGCGTGCGAGCCCAGGTAGCCGCCGATGAACTGTCCCGCCGCCATCGCCGCCCCGACCACCCACAGCACGTGGCCTCCGCCGGCCAACACCACCATGGCGACGATATTGCTGGTCAGGTTCAGCGCCTTGGTGTGGGCGGTGGCGCGGGTCAGGCCCATCCCCATCAGGGTTACCAGGCTGAGCGCGAAGAACGAGCCTGTGCCGGGGCCAAAGAAGCCGTCGTAGAAGCCAATGGCGGCGGCCACAGAAGCGTAGGCGAGCGGCGTCAGGCGCGCGTGGGAGTCGGCGTCGCTGACTTTGGGGCCGAACAGGAAATACAGCGCGATCGCCACCAGCAACACCGGCAGCACCACCATCAACCATCGGGTGTCGGCGACGCTGAGGACGGCCGCTCCCAGCAACGCGCCGGCGGCCGTCGCCAGGATCGGGATCTTCAACGCATTGAAATCGATGCGACCGGCTCGCCAGAAATTCCACACAGCCGAGGCCGTGCCGACGCTGGACTGCACCTTGTTGGTGGCCAGCGCCGCCACCGGGTTGATCCCCGCGGCCAGCAGCGCCGGGACGGTGATCAGCCCGCCGCCGCCGGCGATGGCGTCGATGAAGCCGGCCGCCGTCGCAGCCAAGGCCAAAAGTGCGATGATCTCTGGGGCCAGATGGGTCATCGGTCGAAGGCCTGGTCACGGAGCTGCGCCCACTGCTCTTCAGGCTGGGTGGCGGTGAGCCTGGGCCAGTCCCCCGTCTGGTTGCGGAACCAGGTGAGCTGGCGCTTGGCGTAGTGGCGCGTCGCCTGTTTGGCGCGGGTCGTGGCGTCTTCGAGCGAGACCGTCCCGGCCAGATACGCAGCCAGGTCGCGAACGCCCAGAGCGCCCATGGCTGGCAGCGCGGGGTCCAAGTTGCGAGACGCCAAAGCGCGCACCTCTTCGAGCGCGCCGGCCGCCAACATAGAGTCGAAGCGTGCGTCGCAACGGGCGTAGAGCGCCTCGCGCGGCGGGTCGAGCACCACCCCGCGCCAGGAGCCGGAGGCGAGGACGGGCTGTGTGTCGGCCTGCCAGTCGCTGATCGAGCGGCCTGTCGAGCGGGCCACCTCCAAGGCGCGGACCAGCCGCTGCCGATCGCCCGGCGCGATGCGCATCTGCGCCTGGGGATCCAGCGTGCGCAGATCGTCGCGCACCGCGTCCTCGCCGCTCGTGTCGTAGCGCGCCTCGGCGGCCAGCCGCGCCGCGCCGGGAACCACCGGGATCTCGGCCAGGCCGTCGGTTAGCGCGCGGAAGTAGAGGCCCGTCCCCCCGACCACGACGGCAGGTTTGTCGCGCGCGGCGAGCTCGTCCAGCACCTGCGTCGCGGCGCGCAGCCAGCGACCCGTCGACCAGGCCTCGGCGGCGTCGGCGATCCCGAACAGGTGGTGAGGCGCCTGGGCCTCCTCGGCGGCGTCGGGGCGCGCGCTCAGCACGCGCAGATCGGCGTAGAGCTGCATGGAATCGGCGTTGAGGATCTCGGCCCCGGTCTCGCGCGCCAGCGCCAGGGCGAGCGCCGACTTGCCGCTTGCGGTGGGGCCGGCGATGAGCCAGATGCGGGGCTCCATGCAGCTCGCCCTAACCCTCGTCAGCCCCGACCCGGACGCCGGCGCCGCCGCCGTGTCCATCCTGCCCGCAGCGCTCGCAGGCGCCGGAGCGCGCGTCAAGGAGCCCCGCGCATTGGGCCCCGGGGCCATCGACCTGTTGATCGAGGGCGAGGACATCGCCGCGGTCCGCGCCGCCGCCGAAACCGCCCTGATCGGACGCCCGGTCGACATCTGCGTGCAGCCCTGGGACGGGCGGCGCAAGCGGCTGCTGATCGCCGACATGGATTCCACCATCATCGGCTGCGAATGCCTCGACGAGCTCGCCGATTTCGCCGGCGTCAAGGCCGAGGTCTCAGCGATCACCGAGCGGGCGATGCGCGGCGAACTGGCGTTCGAGGGCGCGTTGCGCGAGCGGGTGGCGATGCTCAAGGGCCTGCCGCTTGGCGCGCTTCAACAGGCCTACGACGAGCGGGTGCGGCTGAACCCAGGCGCGCGGACGCTGGTTCGGACCATGGGGACGGGCGGCGCGCGCTGCGTGCTGGTCTCCGGCGGCTTCTCCTTCTTCACCGGACGGGTCGCAAAGGCGGCCGGCTTCCATGCCGATCGCGCCAATACGCTGGGCGAGGGGGCAGGCGCCCTGGACGGCACGGTGGGTGAGCCGATCCTCGGTCGTGAAGCCAAGCTCTCGGCCCTGCAGTACGAGGCCGCGGGGGTCGACGCACCGCTCTCGGCGACCCTGGCGATCGGCGACGGGGCCAACGACCTGGCGATGATCGAGGCGGCTGGCCTGGGCGTCGCCTATCGCGCCAAGCCGATCGTCGCGGCGCAGGCCGACGCCAAGGTGGACCATGCCGACCTGACCGCTCTGCTCTATTTCCAGGGCTATCGCGCCGCCGAATTCGTCACGGACTGAGGCGATGAGCCTGCCGCGTCCCGTCCGCGCCGTGGTGTTCGACATGGACGGCCTGCTGGTCGACAGCGAAACCCTGGTGTTCGCAGCGCTGCAGGGCGCCGCGGCCGGCATCGACGGCGAGCTGCCGTTCGAGACCTTCCAGCGCATGGTCGGTTTGCCGCAGGCGGCAAGCGACCTGATCCTGCTCGAGCACTTCGGGTCGTCGTTCTCGCTGGAGGGCTTTCGTGACGAGGTCCGCGAGCGCATGCACGAGGCGCTTGTGGCTGGAGCCTGTCTGAAGGCCGGCGTGGTCGAGCTGCTGGATCACCTGGACCAGATCGGCCTGCCGTGCGCCATCGCTACCTCGTCGAGCCTGGAGTCGGTGGGGCGGACGCTTGGACCGAGCGGCCTCGTCCCACGCTTCCGGGCGCTGATAACCCGCGACGTGATCATCCACGGAAAACCGCACCCGGAGCCATTCCTGCGCGCCGCTGAGGCCCTGGACGTCGATCCGGCCGACTGCCTGGCGCTGGAGGACTCGCACAACGGGGTGCGCGCCGCCCACGCCGCCGGGATGATGACCATCATGGTGCCGGACCTGCTGGATCCGACCGAAGAGATGCAGGCCCTCTGCGTGCGCATCGCGGCCGACCTGCACGAGGTCGAGGCGCTGCTGCGCGACGGTGCGAGCGTTTGAGCGAGGGGGCATGCCCCCTCCGTCTTTCGCCTGCGGCGAAATCCACCTCCCCCGCTTCGCAAGGGAGGAGCTTGCACACTTCGCTCCTCCCCGTGCAACGGGGGAGGCGGCGCGCCCCGCTTGGGGCGTGACGGAGGGGGCGTTACGTCAGCCCGACGCCCCATACGGCCGGGTGATCACTTCCAACACGTGGCCGTCGGGGTCGAGGAAGTAGACGCCGCGACCGCCGTCATTGCGGTTGATCTCACCCGAACGCGTGCGGGCAGGGTCGGCCCAGTACTCCAGGCCGCGCGCCTCGATGCGCGCGAAGACGCCGTCGAACTCGGCCTCGCTGGTCAGGAAGGCGTAGTGCTGGACGGTGACGGCCTCGTCTTGCTGGTAGAAGTCGAGCGACACGCTGTTGTCCATCTCCACCACCATGAAATGGTAGAACGCCACCGGATCCGGCCGGCCCAGCATCTGGGCCAGGAACGCCGACGACCGGTGCTTGTCGCTGCACCAGACGATGGTGTGGTTCAACTGCACGCTCATGACGACCGCTCCGTGATGCGGAGGCAGGATAGGTCGATCTGAGGCGTTCCTCCAACCTGTCGAATCCGGCTCTCGCCGGGAGGGGCGGGCGCCTACTTGGCGCCGGGCCCGCGGTCGAAGTAGCGGAAGAAGGCGCTGTCGGGGGAGAGCACCATCGTCGTGTCCCCCTGGCCGAGAGAAGCCTCATAGGCCTGCATCGAGCGGTAGAAGCTTGCGAAGCTCGGGTCCTTGCCGAAGCTGTCGGCGAAGATCCTCGTCCGCTGGCTGTCGCCTTCGCCTCGGGTGCTTTCGGCGACTTCGGTGGCGGTGGCCAAGGTGATCGCCACTTCCTTGTCGGCCGAGGCGATGATCTCGCGCTTCTGCTGCTCGCCGACCGCACGGATCTGCGCGGCTTCCTGCTGACGCGAGGTCTGCATGCGGCGGTAGACGGCGGCCTGGTTGGCGGCGGGCAGGTCGGCGCGCTTGATGCGCACGTCGATGACGCTGATCCCCAGGCGCGAGGAGGCGGCGCGCCGGCTGACGTCGATGCGGGTCTGGCGGACCAGCTCGGCGCGGCGCCCGGAGATGATCTCGTTGGAGGTCGCCGAACCCAGGGTCTGGCGCAACGCCGAATTCAGCAGTCGCTCGATGCGGTCGGCCGCGGTGCGGTCGTCGCGCAGGGTACGATAGTACTGCAGCGGGTCGTTGATGCGGTAGCGGATGAAGGCGTCGACCACCAGGCGCTCCTGGTCGGCGGCGATGATCTCTTCCTGATCGGCTTCCAGCGACAGGTTGCGGCGGTCCAACTTCTTCACGTTCTCCATGAACGGGACCTTGGCGTGCAGGCCCGCCTGCTGGCGGCCGGGCTGGTTGATCACCCGCACGGGCTCGCCGAAGCGGAGCACGAGAGCCTGCTCACGCTGTTCGACGACGAACAGGGTGTTGGCGAGCACGATCACCACGAGGATGGCCAGGATCGCCCAGCCGGTGAGGCGGCGGTTCATGGGCTTACTCCGGTGTCGACTGGCGCAGCCGGAACGGGGACCGGAATCGGGGCCGCCTGCGGCGTCGGTCCAGGCGCGGCCGGATCGAGCGAGCGTGACGGCGCGGTCTGGGCGCGCGCGCGGAAGACGTCGGGCGGCAGAATGATCGGCGCGGACGCGCCCTTGCCGTCGACGATGACCTTGTTGGACCGGGCGAGCACCCTCTGCATGGTCTCCAGATACAAGCGTTCGCGGGTCACGGCTGGGGCGCGGCGATATTCCACCAGGATCTGGTTGAAGCGCGCAGAGTCGCCCAGCGCCTCGCGCACCGCCTGTTCGCGGTAGCCTTGCGCCGACTGGGTGATGCGCGAGGCGTCGCCCTTGGCTTCATTGATCACCCGGTTGCGATAGGTGTTGGCTTCGTTGATCGCCGACTCGGCGTCCTGTCCGGCGTTGGCGACTTCACGGAACGCGGCGACCACTTCCTGCGGCGGGTTGGCGCTGCGGATCTGCACTTCGACGACGTTCACGCCGGCGCTCCAGCCGTCGAGCGTGCGCTGCATCAGTTCGGCGGCCTGCAGCTGGACCTGGCCGCGGCCGCGGGTCAGCACCTGCTGCAGAGGCGTCTTGCCGATCACCTCGCGCATCGAACTCTCGGCCACGGCCTTCACCGCGTCTTCGGGCGAGCGCAGGGTGAACAGGTATTTGGACGCGTCGGACACGCGCCAGGTGACGCTGAAGTCCAGGTCGATGATGTTCTCGTCCCCGGTCAGCATCAGGCTTTCTTCGGGGATGTCCGCGCCGGCCGAGCCGCCGACGTCGATGCGGTTCAGGCTGGTCACCGCGACCTTCTCGACCCGTTCCAGCGGCGCGGGCAGGTGGTAGCGCAGACCCGGCGTCTCGGAGCGCGAATAGGACCCGAAGGTGGTGACCACGCCTTCTTCGTTGGGCTGGATCACATAGATGCCGGAGGCGGCCCAGAGCGCGAATGCGACGCCGGCGATGGCGACCACCGCGCCGGGACGAACACCGCCGCCGCCGGGACCGCCGAACAGGCCGCGAAGCCGCCGCTGCAGGCGCTCCAGCGCCGCGGTCAGGTCGGAGCCTTCAGGGCGGCGTGGACCGCGTCCTGGCCCTTGCGGGCGTCGGGACTGATTGCGGCGATCACCGTCGTCCCCCTGCGGGGGCGAGCCCCAGGGGCCGGGATTGGCATTGTCGTTCCAGGGCATAAGCCGTCGCGTCTCGTTCGTATGTCCCGCGCGGCTGCGTCGTCGGCCCGGAGGGGCTTGTAAACCGGCGCTGTCGCCCGGATATGAGACCCCTTGATGGTCAAAGCAAGACATAGCCGCGCATGAATACCTCGCAGGGTCCCGATCGCGCTGAAGTGCTGGCCGCGCTGGACGGCGTGCGCGACCCGCGATCTGGATTGGGGTTGTCCGCCGCGGGCCTCGTGCGAGGCCTCGTGCTGTCGCCCGGCCGCGCGGCCTTCATGCTGGAGGTCCCTGCCGCCGACGCCGAACTCTACGCGCCGGTGCGCGAGGCCGCCGAACGCGCCCTGGCCGGAGCGCCTGGCGTCGACAGGGCCCAGGTGGTGCTGACCAGCGAAGCCCCGGCGCCAGCCCCGCCGGCGCCAGGCGTGACCCGGGTTCGCAAGGGGGCGCGGGTCTCGCAAGATCCCCAGGCCGCTGCGCCGCCGCCTCCCGACGTCGAACGCCCGGCCTACGTGCGCCGGGTGATCGCGGTCGCCAGCGGCAAGGGCGGGGTGGGCAAGTCGACCATCGCGGTCAACCTGGCCGCGGCGTTTGCTCAGATGGGCCTGGCTGTCGGCCTGCTGGACGCCGACGTCTACGGCCCCTCGGCCCCGCGCATGCTGGGCGTCGAAGGCGAGCCGGCGTTCGGGCCCGACAAGAAGCTGCACCCGCTGCAGGCGTGGGGCATGAAGGTCATGTCCATCGGCTTCCTGGTCGACGAGGGCGCGCCGATGATCTGGCGTGGGCCGATGGCCTCGTCCGCCGTGCGGCAGATGACCCACGACGTCGCCTGGGGGAGCGAGGACGCGCCGCTGGACGTGCTGGTGGTCGACATGCCGCCGGGCACCGGCGACATTCAGCTGACGCTGGTGCAGAAATTGAAGCTGGACGGGGTGGTCGTTGTCTCGACCCCTCAGGAGATCGCGCTGATCGACGCGCGCCGGGCGGCTGCGATGTTCGCCAAGACCGCGACGCCGATCCTGGGCGTCATCCAGAACATGGCCTACTTCGCCGATCCGGCTGGCGGCGCCCCGATCTACATCTTCGGCGAAGGCGGGGCGAAGACCGAGGCCGAGCGACTGGGCGTGCCGTTCCTGGGCGAGATCCCGCTGGAGACGGCGCTGCGCGCCGCCTGCGACGCCGGACGGCCGTTCATCCTGGACTTCCCCGACAGCCCCGCCGCCAAGGCCTTCGCCGAGATCGCCCGCAAGCTGGCGTGAGCTCCGAGTCCGTCTCCCGCAAGGGAGAAGGACGCGACGACCTCAGCCCGCCTGGACCTTGCGCAGGAACTTCATGGTCTGCTCGCCGCCGGCCGTATAGGCCTGGTGGCCGGTCGGATCGGAGATGCGTTCCCAGTTGTCGCGGACTTCCTCGGCCGACAGGCCGTTTTCACCCAGATAGACGCCCTCGGTTTCGTACATCCGGGCGAGCGCAAAGACGCCGGCGCCGGCGGCGAGAATAGCGCCGGTCGGGGCCTCGTCGGACGCCAGGTAAATCACGCCGGCGGTGACGTACTCGGGCTTCAACTTGTCCTGCATCTCGGGCGGCAGCAGATTCTCGGTCATCCGCGTGGCGGCGACCGGGGAGATGGCGTTGACGTGGATGTTGTTCTTCCCGCCTTCGAGCTTCAGCGTGCCCATCAGACCGATCAGGCCCAACTTGGCCGCGCCGTAGTTCGACTGGCCGAAGTTGCCGTAGAGCCCCGTCGACGAGGTGGTGACGACGATGCGGCCGTAGTTCTGGGCGCGCATGATCTCCCACACGGCGTGGGCGCACTTCACCGTGCCCATCAGGTGGACGTCGACCACCAGCTCGAAGTCGGACACCTCCATCTTGGCGAAGCTGCGGTCGCGCAGGATGCCGGCGTTGGCGATCAGGATGTCGATCCGGCCCCACTGGTCCATCGTCTGGCGCACCAGGCCGGCGACGCCCGCGTCGTCGGTGACCGAGGCGCCGTTGGCGATCGCCTGGCCGCCGGCCGCGATGATCTCTTCGACCACCTGACGAGCGGCGTCGGACGAGCCGCCAGAGCCGTCGATCGACGCCCCCAGGTCATTGACCACCACCTTGGCCCCGCGCCGGGCCAGCTCCAGGGCGTGGGAGCGACCAAGGCCGCCGCCTGCACCCGTGACGATCGCCACCTTGTCGTCGAAGCGGACCTCCGCCATGCGAGCCTCCCTGATCGGCTGTTTGTGGGCGGCTTGTGGCGCTCGTTGACGCACGCGTCAAGCGCGCCGCGGCCTTGCGCCGCAAGCCGGCTTGGTGGTCAAACAGTCCCGCGCGGCGCGTCCGCGCAACCCTGACGCAGGGGTAGTAAGGAGCCGTCCGCATGAAACTCTACGACGCATCCGGTGCGCCAAATCCACGCCGCGTCCGCTGGTTCCTGGCCGAGAAGGGCGTCAGCGACCTGGCGATCGCGCCGGTGAACATCATGATCGGCGAGCACAAACAGCCTGGCTACGTCGCCAAGGCCGGCTTCGCCCACGCCCCGGCGCTGGAGATCGACGACGAGGTGACGATCACCGAATCCGTAGCGATCTGCCGCTATCTCGAGTCGATCTACCCAGAACCCAACATGTTCGGACGCACGCCGAAGGAGACGGCGGTGATCGAGATGTGGACTCGGCGCGCCGAGCATCTGGTCGCGGTGCCGTTGATGCTGGGGGTACGCCACACCCATCCGGCGCTGGCGGTGCTTGAAAAGCCAAATCCCGCGGTCGCCGAATACAACACCCAGTACGGGCTGGACGCGTTGAAGGTGTTCGACGCGCAGTTGAGCGGCCGCGAATGGCTGGCCGCCGACCGGCTGACCATCGCCGACATCGTCGCCTTTGTCGGCCTGGACTTCGCCCGCCTGATCAAGCTGCGGCCGCCGGCGGAGCTGGTCGAGCTGAACCGCTGGGCCCAGGCCATGCGCGATCGGCCGGCGGCCAAGGCATCCCAGTGAGGGGTGCGGTCGTCCTGCTCGCCGCTCTGCTGGCCGGCGCGCCGGCGCTGGCCCAGACCCTGACCGTCGTCGGCCTCGACGGGCGCGAGACCATCCTCGACGCAGGCCAGATCGCCGCCATGCCCCGCGGTCAGGTGACGATCAGGGAGAACGACAAGTCCAAGGCCTATGAGGGCACGCTGATCGGCCCGGTGCTACGCGCCGCCGGCGTGCCGCTCGGCCCTCGCCTGCACGGCGACCCGCTGAAGGCCTATGCGGTGGTCACCGGCCGTGACGGCTTTGCAGCGGTCTATGCGCTGGCCGAGTTCGACAAGGACTTCCAGGACGACACTGTCATCCTGGCCGACCGTCTGGACGGAACGAAGCTGGATGAGAAGCGCGGTCCTTGGCGGCTGGTCTCGTCCGGCGATCGCAAGGGTTGGCGCAGCGTCTACGCGGCCCAGCGCATCGAACTTCACGCCGCCGCTCCAGCCCGCGCGATCTCGCCGCGCGCCATGTTGAACTCAAGGCTCGGCGAGGACAGCCGGTCGCTGATGGTCTCACGTGGCGAGAAGGTGGTGTTCAGGTTGCTCGAGGGCGGGCGGCTGGAGCTGGTCTCGACGCAGCCGGCGAGCGAGGCCGACGCCCTGCCGCCGAAGCCGGGCGGCGCGTCCGCGGCGGACCCCGTCGCCGGGACGGTGACGGCGATCCTCGGCGGCGACGCCAAGGCCTCCATCTTGAAACTCGACAGTGGCCTGTCGCACGCCTTCGACTATCGCGTCGCCACCACCGGCGGCCAGACGTCGATCAAGGCCTGCACGGTGCTGCCGTTGCTGGCGAGCTACGACAGCGGACCGGCGGGACTCGCCGCGGTGACGCTGAGCGAATTGAAATCCAAAAAGGACAATCTCGTGGTCTGCGAAGGGGCGGGGCGGTGAGCGAAGCGATCGAGACCGCGATGCTGGAACTCATCGGCAAACTCGCCCCCGGCAAGTCGGTGTCGCCGGAGGAGGTGGCGCGCGCCGCTGATCCTGAGAACTGGCGTCGCCGGCTGGGCCATGTGCGGGCCGTCGCCCGGGGCCTCGCCCGCCAAGGTCGCATCGAGATCACCCGGCACGGCAAGACCGCCGATCCGGAGCAGTTCAAGGGCGTTTACCGTCTGCGCGCGCCGCAGCCGGTAGACGCCGCGCAGGCGCAAGGAGACGGCTCATGATCCTCTACGGCTCATCCATATCGCCCTATGTCCGCAAGACTCTTGCGTTCGCCGCCGAGAAGGGGATCGCGCTGGACCTGCAGCCGGCCGGCATGGGCCGCGGACCCGCGGAATTCATGGAGGCCAGCCCGTTCGGGAAGATGCCGGGGTTCCGGGACGGCGACTTCATGATCTCAGACTCGACCGCCATCATCACCTACCTGGATGCGATCCAGCCGGAGCCGAACCTGCTGCCGCTGGAAGCGCGCGCCCGGGCCCGCACGGTCTGGTACGAGGAGTTCGCCGACACCATCCTGATTGCGGCGGGCGCCAAGATGTTCTTCAACCGCCTGGTCGCGCCGCGCTTCATGGGCCGGCCGGGCGACGAGGCCGCCGCCCTGGCGGCCGAGACGGACGAGCTGCCGCCGATCCTCGACTATCTGGAACGCGCCCTGCCGGCGTCGGGCTTTCTGGTGGAAGACCGCCTGACCCTGGCCGACATCTCGGTGGCGAGCCCGTTCGTCAACCTGGCCCACATCGGGTGGACCCCGGATCCGCAGCGCTGGCCGAAGATCGTCGCCTATACCCAGGCGATCCTGGCCCGGCCGTCGTTCGCCCGCTGGGTCGACGCCGAGACCAAGTTCCTCGCCGCTTGAGACGACTCGCAGTCGGCGCGCGCGCGCCTATCTGCAGGCGATGAGCCTCGACGCCGTCCTGTCCGAGATCCGCGCCTGCCGCGCCTGCGCGCGCGAATTTGCGCATGAGCCGAGGCCTGTGGTCCGCGTGTCACCGCAGACCCGCCTGCTGATCTGCGGCCAGGCTCCTGGGCGAAGGGTGCACGAAAGCGGCCTGCCGTTCGACGATCCGTCGGGCGACCGCCTGCGCGGCTGGATGGGGATCGACCGCGAGACGTTCTACGGGCATCCAGCGATCGGGGTCGCGGCGATGGCGTTCTGCTATCCCGGCACCGCGGCGCGCGGCGGCGACCATCCGCCGCCCGAGCGGTGCGCGACGACTTGGCGTCCGCGTCTGCTGGCGCAGCTTCCGAACGTCGAGCTGACCCTGCTGGTCGGCGGCTACGCCCAGGCGTGGGCGCTCGGCGCGCCCGGCGCCGGCGGGATGACTGCGACCGTGGCCGATTGGCGCGCGTTCGGGCCAGCGGTGCTGCCCACCCCGCATCCGTCGTGGCGAAACACCGGCTGGTTGAAGCGAAATCCGTGGTTCGAGGGCGAGGTCACGCCCTACCTTCGCCGCAGGGTCCGGGAGATCCTGGAGCGATGATGAGATTCGCCGCGATCCTGCTGGCATCGCTCAGCCTGGCGGCCTGCGCGCCGATGATGGTGCAGCAGCCGTTCAGCGCCGTCGCCGGCTTCAACGGGCCGAGGATGGGGGAGGACGACTTCGTCAGTTTCGACGGCGCGCGGCTTGGCCTGACCACCTGGGCGGCGGCGGAAGAGCCGTGGGCGGTGGTCATCGGCCTGCACGGCATGAACGACTACGCCAACGCCTTCCACATGGCCGCGCCGTGGTGGGCGGCCCAGGGGGTGACCACCTACGCCTATGACCAACGGGGTTTCGGCCGCTCGCCGCAGCGGGGCGTCTGGGCGGGCGATCTGATGGAGGAGGACTTGCGCACGATCGTCGCGCTGGCCCGCGCGCGCCATCCCCATGCGGTGTTGGCGGTGGTCGGCGAGAGCATGGGGGGCGGGGTGGCTATCGAGACCTTCGCCTCCGAAAGGCCGCCTGCCGCCGATCGGCTGATCCTTTTGGCGCCGGCGGTGTGGGGCTGGTCCAGCCAGCCGCTACCGAACAAGACCATGCTGTGGTTCGCCGCGCGGTTCACCGGATCGAAGGTCTACAGTCCGCCTGACTGGCTGGCCGAGCGGGTGCATCCCACCGACAACCGCGAGGAACTGATCGCCATGGGCCGCGACCCATTGATGCTGTGGGGCGCGCGCTCGGACACGCTTTATGGACTTGTCAGCATGATGCAACGAGCCTCCGACCTGGCGGGCCAGGATCGCACACCGACTCTGTACCTCTACGGTGCGCACGACGAGATCATCCCCAAACGGGCGACGACGCGGGCGGTCAGCCACCTGCGCCCCGACGACCGCACCATCTACTATCCGAAGGGCTGGCACCTGTTGATGCGCGACAGGCAGGGACCGGTGGTGTGGGCGGACATCATGGCCTTCATCCGAGATCCCAAGGCGGCCTCGCCATCAGGCCTTGGGCCTATTCCGGGGGCTCCGGAGGCGAGGCCGGCGCGCGCGTTGAACGCGGGGTTGTGAAGCCTATCCGCGCGGCGTACAGGCCAACGCTTCCAACCTCGCAGCAGCGCGCAGCCCTTCCCCATGACCCTGTTCGACAATCCCGCCTTCGAAGGCCACGAAGGCGTCCACAGCTTCTACGACGAGCCCACGGGGCTGAAGTGCATCATCGCTGTGCATTCGACGGCGCGCGGGCCGGCCGGCGGCGGCTGTCGCATGTGGCCCTATCCGAGCGCGGAGGCGGCGCTGACTGACGCTCTGCGGCTGTCGCGGGCGATGTCCTACAAGAACGCCATGGCCGACATTGACCTGGGCGGCGGCAAGTCGGTGATCATCGGCGATTCACGCACCCAGAAGACGCCGGCGCTGTTCGAGGCTTTCGGCCGCTGCGTCGAGGCGCTTGGCGGGCGTTACTGGGGTGCGGAGGACGTCGGCGTGTCGCCTCAGGACCTGGCGCATGCACGCACCCAGAGCCGCTATATCGTCGGCCTCGACGGTCACCCGGCGGCTTCCGGCGATCCCAGTCCGGTGACCGCGGACGGCGTGTTCCGCGGGCTCCGCCTGTGCGTGCAACGCGCGCTGGGCCGCGACCTCGACGGGATCACGGTGGCGATCCAGGGGGTCGGCAACGTCGGCCGCCACCTGGCCGACCGGCTGCATGCCGCCGGCGCGAAGCTGGTGGTCACCGACGTCAACGAAGCCGCGGTCGCCGACGTCGTCGCGCGAACCGGGGCTAAGGCCGTGGCGCCTGGCGCGATCTTTGACGCCGAGGCCGAGGTGTTCGCTCCCTGCGCGCTGGGCGGCGCGATCACCGCCGAAACCCTTCCCAGGCTGAGCGCCAAGGTAATCGCCGGCGGCGCAAACAACCAGCTCGCCGACGCGGACGTGGGGCGCGCCGTGTTCGCCCGCGGCATGATCTACGCACCCGACTACGTGCTGAATGGCGGCGGCATCATCAATGTGGCGGGCGAGATCCGTGCGTTGGAGGCCGGCGGCCTGTTCGACCCCTCATGGGTCGAGGCCAAGATCACCCAGATGACTGCGACCCTGGCCGAGGTGCTCGACCGATCGGCCGCTGAAGGCCGTCCCACCAACGAGGTCGCCGACCAGATCGCCCGCGCGCGCCTGGCGGCGGCCAACGCGGCGCGCAAGGCGGCTGCCTAGGCGTCGCGAGGCGCTGCTTGTCGCGGCGTCAGTGGCCGGGTCTTGGAGAGAACGACCGTCGCTCGACGCCAGGGGCGGCGCCGAAATTCGCGGGCAGCGGATCGGGCTTGCGGCCATGCTTGGGACTGGCGGCCGTCTTCATGAACACAGAGTCGGCCGGCCGAGGTTGCTGTTCGAGGCCCTTGAGCATCGCAGTTCCTCCCTTTGTGGTTGTCATAATCGCCTAAGCGGCGACTGAAAGTGTTTCTCCCAGCCGCACATCTACGTGAACCGTAAGCTGCGAATAACCGCCGTCGCCATAGATGGCGCCGGTGACCGGCGCGGCCTGAGCGGGCGAGCGGCTGACCGCCACGGGGATCAGGTCGGCGGATTCGGCGAGGCCGTTGGTGGGGTCGAACTCGACCCAGCCGAGGTCCGGCAGGAACACCTCGCACCAGGCGTGGGTCGCGCCCGCGCCGCGCACCACGCTTGTCGCCGGTGAATAGAGGTAGCCGGTGACGAAGCGCGCGGCGAAGCCCAGCCGCCGAAGCGCCTCCACCATCAGCCAGGCGAAGTCGCGGCAGGTGCCCGAGCGCGTCGCCACGGTGTGGGCAGGATCCTGGGTGCCTTCCTCGACGCGCGCCGAATAGGCGAACTCGGCATGGATGGTCTGGTTCAGCCGCAGCAGGTAGTCGAGCGCCGGCTCCTCCGCCGGTCCGACCTGGGCCCGCAACCACTTCAGCAGCAGATCGTCGGAATCGAGCGTCTCTGGTTCGATGAACGGGTTGAGGATCGTGCGATCGACGTTGTCGTAGACGATGGGCGTCACCGTGCGTGGATTGTCGATGCGCAGCGGCGAGAGCGGGGCCGGGAAGCGCTCAATGACCAATTCGCTGACGATCGACAGTTGATCGGCTTCGCCCTGTGGCGTCAGCCAGCAGACGCTGTTGCCCAAGGCATCATAGGTCCAGCGCGTGCTGCCGGCGGGCGAGAACGACAGGGCGGACGCGACGATGCGCATGGCATGGCTGTCGCGCGGCCGGATCAGCAGGCGATGCGGAGCGAACCGCACCGGCTTTTCATAGGTGTAGAGGGTCTCGTGTCGGAGGGTCAGACGCGTCATGCGCTTGCGAACCCCTGGACGTTATGGAGGTTCCGCAAAGCGGGGCAGTTAAGTCGATGGACGGAACAAAATAAGAACTATACGGTCGAAACATGCCAGTTCTCGACCTTAAGCGTAAGCTTTCCATTCTCGCGGATGCGGCCAAGTACGACGCTTCCTGCGCTTCTTCCGGAACCTCTAAGCGCGACTCCCGCGGCGGGAAGGGGGTGGGGTCGACCGAAGGCATGGGCATATGCCACGCCTATGCGCCGGATGGGCGGTGCATCTCCCTGCTCAAGATCCTGCTGACCAACTACTGCATCTACGACTGCGCCTACTGCGTGAACCGGGTGTCGTCGAACGTCAAACGGGCGCGGTTCTCGGTGGATGAGGTGGTCAACCTCACCCTCGACTTCTACAAGCGTAACTACATTGAGGGGCTATTCCTGTCGTCCGGGATCATCCGCGACGCCGACTACACCATGGAGGCGATGGTCCGGGTGGCGCGCGACCTGCGCCAGGTCCACGACTTCCGCGGTTACATCCACCTGAAGCTGATCCCCGAGGCGTCGCAGGACCTTGCCGACGAGGCTGGACGTTGGGCCGACCGGCTGTCGATCAATGTCGAACTTCCGCGCGACGAAAGCCTCAAGGCCCTGGCGCCGGAGAAGGACGCCGGCGTCATCAAGCGGGCGATGGGCGGGGTTCGCCTGGGCATCGACGCGGCCGGAGAGAAGGGGCGTCGCGCCAAACCAACCGCCTTCGCGCCCGCCGGACAGTCGACCCAGATGATCGTCGGCGCCGACGCCGCCAGCGACGGCGAGATCCTGGCGCGCAGCGAGAGCCTGTACGGCGCCTACCGGCTGCGCCGCGTCTACTATTCGGCGTTCAGCCCGATCCCCGACGCGCCCGGCCGCCTGCCGCCCATGCGCCCGCCGCTGATGCGCGAGCACCGGCTGTACCAGGCTGACTGGTTGATGCGCTTCTACGGCTTCGCGCGCGAAGAGATCGTCGGTCCGGCGGAGAACCTCGAACTGGGCATGGACCCCAAGCTCGCCTGGGCGCTGAAGCATCGCGGCGATTTTCCGGTCGACGTCAATGTCGCCGAACGCGAGACCCTGCTGAGGACGCCGGGGCTGGGGGTGAAGAGCGTCGACAAGATGATCGCGCTGCGCCGTCTGAAGCGGCTGGCGTTGCACGACGTCGGCAAGCTCTGCCGCCGCATCGAGTCCGTGCGACCGTTCATCGTCGCCAGCGACTGGAGCCCGGGCGGGCTCACCGACAGCGCCGGCCTGGCGCGCAGTCTGACGCCGGCGCCGCAGCAGCTCGAGTTGTTTTGATGCCGGTGGTCAGGCTGGACTCCGAGGTGGACTTCGCCGGTTGGCGCACAGCCGCGCGGTCGCTGCGAGCGCAGGGCGTTACGCCGGACGACACGCTATGGACAGTGGATGGAGAAGGCGACCTGTTCGCTCCACCGCTGGAGGCCGCGGCTGCTACTGGCCCGGCCTTCACCGCGCCGCGCGAATTCCTGGCGCTGGCCCAGGCCGTGGTCCTGCATCGTTCGGACGACCGGTTCGCGCTGCTCTACCGCCTGCTGTGGCGATTGGCGCAGACGCCGCACCTGTTGCAGTTGACCACCGACCCGGACGTCGCCCGCGCTCGCGATTTCGCCAAGGCGGTGGAGCGCGCCGCCCACAAGATGAAAGCCTTCGTGCGCTTTCGGAAAGTCGACGAGGCTCCAGGCGAGATGGAGACCTTCGCCGCCTGGTTCGAACCCGCCCACCGGGTGACCGAACGCACCGCGCCGTTCTTCGCCAGGCGCTACGCCAACATGCGCTTTTCCATCCTGACCCCCGACGCCTGCGCGCACTGGGACGGTGATGCGCTCAGCTTCACGCCGGGCGCAGACCCCGCCGACGCGCCTGCCGACGACGCGCTGGAGGAGTTCTGGCGCACCTACTACGCCTCGATCTTCAACCCAGCGCGGCTGAAGGTTGGAGCGATGACCAAGGAGATGCCCAAGCGCTACTGGCGCAACCTGCCGGAGGCCTCGCTCATTCCGCAGCTGATCGAAGCCGCCGAGAGCCGCAGCCAGGCCATGGTCAGCGCGGGCCCCTCAGAACCCAATCGACGCATCGTGCGGGCCGCTCTGCGCGCCAGCCGTGACGCGCCCTATGACGGCGCCGCACCGACGGACCTGGTCGAATTGAACGCCCAGGTTCAGGCCTGCCGGCGTTGCTCGCTGTGGCGCGACGCGACGCAAGGGGTGTCGGGCGAAGGGCCCCGGAGCGCGCGGCTGATGTTCGTCGGCGAACAGCCGGGCGACCAGGAGGACCTGGCGGGACGACCGTTCGTGGGACCGGCGGGCCAGGTGTTCGACAGGGCGCTGGCAGAGGCAAGGGTGGAGCGCGCCGAGACCTTCGTCACCAACGCTGTGCGGCACTTCAAGCACGAGCTGCGGGGCAAGCGCCGGCTGCACAAGACGCCCGACGCCGGTGAGGTTCAGGCCTGTCGATGGTGGCTGGACAACGAACGACGGATGGTGCGCCCGCGGGTGATCGTGGCTCTGGGCGCCACGGCCGCGCTTGCGGTGCTGGGCCGCCCCACGCCGATCGGCAAGAACCGTGGCCAGGCCTTGCAATTGTCCGATCAGGGACAGGCGGTGGTGACCTACCATCCCTCGTACCTGTTGAGGCTGCCGGACGAGGACGCCAAGGCCAAGGCCTACGCGGAATTCGTCGAGGATCTGCGGTTCGCGCAGCGGCTTGCGGCCTAGGCCAGGAACCCTGCCACGGCGAAGTCCAGCATGCGGGCGAGCAGCGCCTCGACGTCGCTTTCCTGGGTCAGGCCGCCGGACAGCACGTTCAGCCGGTCGAACTCGGCAGGCTGGCTGTTGTGGATCAGGCCAAGGCAGAAATGCAGACGCCAGTAGACCTCTTCGCGCGCCAGATCCGGCCTCGCCTGCGCGAGGGCGTCGGCGAAGCGGGCCAGATAGGACACGTCGTTGCGCAACGCCTCGCGCATCGCCTCCGTGCCCTCGCCGCGGGCGCGGATGATGAACTGCAGCGACAGGCGACGGGGATGGTCGAGAGCGGACCAGTGCAACGGCGGGGCGAACAGCGCCTCCAGCACCTCGCGCGCCGGCGGCCGCCCGTCGTGGCGGGCATGGGCTTCGTGCAGCATGCGCGCGCGTTGGCGGTTCAGCTCCGCCGTGCGCCGGCGAAAGATCTCGAACAGCAGCGCGTCCTTGGAGCCGAAGTGGTAGTTGACCGCAGCAAGGTTGACGCCCGCCTCCGTGGTGATGTCGCGCACCGAGACGTTCTGGAAGCCCTGTTCGGCGAACAGCCGCTCGGCGGCGGCGAACACCGCGGCCTTGGTGGCGGCGTCCTGCGTTTCTCCGGGTTCCAACAGCCGCAGATCGATCGGGTTGTCGTTGTCGGAGGTCATTCGCTTGGTGTCGGCGAGGCGGCGGCCGGCGAAGCGTTCAGCGCGAAAGCTCGCGCATCGCCTTGTCGAGGCCATCCAACGTCAGGGGATACATCCGATCGCGGACCAGCTGGCGCATCACCTCGACGGACGGCGTATGCTCCCAATGGCGCTGGGCCGTGGGGTTCAGCCAGATCACGTGTTCGAAGGTCTGGGTCAGACGGTCCAGCCACACCGCGCCCGGCTCCTCGTTCCAGTGCTCCACCGAGCCGCCCGGATAGGTGATCTCGTAGGGGCTCATGGTCGCGTCGCCGACGAAGATCACCTTGTAGTCCTTGGGGAACCTGTGGAGCACGTCCCAGGTGGGGATCTTTTCGGCGTGGCGGCGACGGTTGTCCTTCCAAACCGACTCGTAGAGACAGTTGTGGAAGTAGTAGAACTCCATGTTCTTGAATTCGGTCCGCGCGGCCGAGAACAGCTCTTCGCAGACCTTGATGTGCGAATCCATCGAACCGCCGATGTCGAGGAACAACAGCACGCTGATCTTGTTGCGCCGCTCGGGGCGCACCTGGATGTCGAGGTAGCCCTTCTCCGCGGTGCCGCGGATCGTGCCGTCCATGTCCAGCTCGTCTTCGGACCCGTCGCGCACCCATTTACGTAGGCGGCGCAGCGCGACCTTGATGTTGCGGGTGCCGAGCTCGACCGAGTCGTCGAGGTTCTTGTATTCGCGTTTGTCCCAGACCTTCACCGCGCGGCCGTGGCGGCCCTTGTCCTGGCCGATGCGCTGGCCTTCGGGGTGGTAGCCATTGGCCCCGAACGGCGAACTGCCGTCAGGTTTGGAGCCGCCGTTGCCCTCGCCCTTTTGGCTTTCCTCGCGCATGCGCTGCTGCAGCGCCTCGATGAACTTCTCGAAGCCGCCCATAGCCTCGATCTGGGCCTTCTCCTCATCGGTGAGGAAGCTGTCGCTCATTCGCTTCAGCCATTCGGCCGGAATGTCGCCGGCGATGGTGTCGCCCATCTCTTCCATGCCGCGGAACACGCGGCCGAACACCTGGTCGAACCGATCGAGGTTCTTCTCGTCCTTCACCAGGGCGGCGCGCGACAGGAAATAGAAATCCTCGACGGATCGGTCGATCACCGCCTTGTCGAGCGCCTCGACGAGCATCAGGTATTCTTTAAGCGTCACCGGCACCTTGGCTTGGCGCAACTCGGTGAAAAACCGCATGAACATGGTCACGTCCTAGGGAAGACGAACGTTTGTTTGATCCCGAAGGATGGGGCCGCGCCAGGCGCATGTCCATAGTCGTGCGCGTGGGCGCGCAGCGCGTCAGGCTTCGATGGCCCGCAGCTTGCGCCAAACGGTCATGCGCGAAACGCCAAGCCGCCGCGCGATCTCCACAGGCCCGACGCCCGCCTCCTGCAGCGCCACGATGTCGTTGGCCGAGGCCGCGCCCCGGCGCTTGCGAAGGGCCACGGGAGCCTCGACCGCGGCGACCGCCTGCAGCGCTGCGCGCAAGGCGCGGCCGCCCTCGCCGATGCTGGAGATCTCCGGTTCGGCGACGAACAGGGTCGCGCCCTTGCTCTCAAGCCGGTCGATGACGTCGAGCGCGCTGCGCGAACAGTGGGCCAGGTGCTCGAGCCGGATCACCACCAGTTCGTCGCCCTCGCCGACGAAATCCAAAATCGAGCTGAGGACGGCTGAGTCGTCCTTGCCGGGACCGGCGGCTTCGCCAGCGCGCACGACATGACAACCCATCGCCTTCAACGCCTGGGTGTGGGCCATTGAGTGCGAGTCACGCAGTTTGACGTAGCCGATTCTGAGCATCCCTCGGGGATCCTGTCGCCTTACGGGCGGGGAAGCTCTCAAAAGGAACCCCGTTAGTCAAAGCGCAGAATGTTAAATCGCCGCAATAATCTCTGCGGTCGCCGAGCCGGCTTTCGGCGGTCCTGCTACCGACCGGCGTCCGGCGGGTCCGCGCGCGATCAACCAGCGGTTTACGCCGGGGCGCCAACGCGGCCTGAAATCCCAAAGATTCTTATAGCTTAGCTTGAACGCCCCACCTGATCGGACCGCCTAGCGTCGCGCCGGGCGATCGTTTCGGACACTGAACAACGCCGACCCCAGCGCCCGCCAGGCGCCGCACGAGGCTCCCGCCTTACGTGTTCCGCGCCAATTCGTCGCAGGTGCGGGCGCGGGCTTTCGCCGCAACGCCGGGCGAACAGCGGATCCTGGCGGCATTTCAGCGCCGATACGCTAGAAGGGGACATGACCGTCGCGCTCTATACCCACGCGGACATGTTCGACCATCGACCTGGGGCAGGCCACCCCGAGCGGCCAGAGCGGCTGCGCGCGGTGATTGACGCGCTCGACGACGCCTCCGACCTCGATCTCGAAGCTTTCGACGCGCCGCTGATCGAGGCGGCCGATCTCGCCCGCGTGCACGACCCGCGCTACGTCGAGGCGATCGTCGGGGCCGCCCCTGCGTCCGGGCGGCTGATGCTAGACGCCGACACCTTCATGTCGCCCGGCAGCCTGTCGGCGGCGCGGCGCGCGGCCGGCGCAGTGGTGGCGGCGACGCGCGCGGTCGCATCCGGCCAGGCCGAGCGGGCGTTCTGCGCGGTGCGACCCCCTGGGCACCATGCCGAGCCGGCCGTGCCCATGGGTTTCTGCATCTTCTCAAACGTCGCGGTGGCGGCGCATGCTGCGCAGGCGGCGGGTCTGAAGCGCGTGGCGGTGGTCGACTTCGACGTCCACCACGGCAATGGCACCCAGACGGCGTTCGAGGGTCGGCCGGGCCTGTTCCTCGCCTCGCTGCAACAATGGCCGTTGTGGCCGGGCAGCGGGCATCCGTCGCAGACCGCGGCCGACAACATCGCCAACGCCGTCGTCGCCCCTGGCGCGACCCGCGAGGCCTGGCGTGAAGCCTTCTCCGGTCTGATCGACCAGGTCGACGCTTTCGGCCCTGACCTGATTCTCGTCTCGGCCGGTTTCGACGCCCATGTGCGCGACCCGACCGCCGCCGAGCAGCAGCTCGAGGCGGAGGATTTCGGCTGGGCGACGCGCGCGATCATGTCAGTAGCCAGGGCGCGTTCACGCGGCCGGGTTGTCTCCTCGCTCGAGGGCGGGTACGACCTTGAGGCTCTGGGCCGCTCTGCCGTCGCGCATGTGCGGGCTCTGTCGGAGGGGTAGGACGGGAGACGGGCGCCCTGAATGGGATGCGCCCGGCGCCTTTTCAGATGAGATGGCTCACACTTTGACCGCCGAGCCGCCCGCCAACGCCGCGGCCCGACAGGGGTCGATCACCCTGATCCGTCACGGCGAGCCAGCCCTGTCGCGCAAGGTGCTGCTCAACGCCGAGGGCTACCGCAAGTTCTGGGCTCAGTACGAGGTGCTAGGCCTGCTGCCAGGCCAGACGCCGCCCGCCGAACTGGTCGGCATCGTCGCCGCGGCCGGATCGGTGATCTCCTCCACACGCCTGCGCTCTATCGAGAGCGCCCAGGCGCTGACCGGCGGCGATACGTTCGTCCGCGACCCAATGCTAATCGAAGCGCCGCTGCCTCCGCCCAGGCTGCTGGCGTTCGTCCGCCTGTCGCCGAGAATCTGGGGATTCATGGCGCGGTTCTGGTGGTGGTTCTTCAATCACCACGAGGGTGCGGAGACCCGCCGCGAGGCCGAAGGGCGCGCCGATCGCGCCGCGGCGAGGCTGATCGAGACGACCGCCTCCGGCCAGGACGTCGCGGTGATCGCCCACGGTTTCTTCAACTTCATGATCGGCCGCGCGCTGAAGCGGCGCGGTTGGAGGCTGGCGGCCAGCCAGGGCTACAAATACTGGTCGATGCGCCGCTTTCATCGCGCCTGAGGCCGCCGATCGGCGCGCCGGCGTGCGCCTGGGGCGTTGCGGGCCTTCGCCGCGCTCACTAGGAATGAAGAACGCTCAAGAGGATCCCCATGGCCGACGTCGCGGACATCGCAACCCTGTCGTTCGAGCAGGCGCTGGCCGAACTGGAACGCATCGTCGCTGAGCTGGAATCCGGCCAGGCGCCCCTGGAGCGCTCCATCGAAATGTATGAGCGCGGCGCGGCCCTGAAAGCCCACTGCGAGGAACGCCTGGCGGCCGCGCGCTTGCGCGTCGAGAAGATCGTGGTCGGCGCGCAGGGGTCCGCGCCTGGCGTCGAGCCGGCCGAGTTCAACTGATGGCGTCGGTGAAGCAGCGGGTCGCCGAAGCCGCCGATCTGGTCACCGTCGCCCTCGACGAGCTGCTGCCGCGCGCGGATGGTCCGGAATCGCGGCTGACCGAGGCGATGCGCTATGCGGCGCTGGGGGCCGGCAAGCGGTTGCGCCCGTTCTTCTCCATCGAGACCGGAAAGATGTTCGAGCTGGACGCACGCTCTGTGCTGCGGGCCGCCTGCGCACTGGAGTGCGTGCACGCCTACAGCATGATCCACGACGATCTGCCGGCCATGGATGACGACGATCTGCGCCACGGCCAGCCGACGGTGCACCGCGCCTATGACGAGGCCACCGCCATCCTCGCCGGCGACGCGCTGCAAAGCGCCGCTTTCGAGATCCTCGCCCACCCCGACACTCACAGCGACGGGGCGGTGCGCGCAGAGATGGTCGTGCGCCTCGCCCAGGCCGCCGGCGCGCGGGGCATGTGCGGCGGCCAGATGATCGACCTGCTGGGCGTCCGTGACGACCTCGGCACGGTGGCGCGCATGCAACGGCTGAAGACCGGGGCGCTGATCGCCTGCGCGTTTGAGCTCCCCCTGGTGATGGCGCGGGCAGGAGAGGGCGAGCGGCACGCGCTGATGGGCTTCGCCCAGGACCTCGGGCTCGCCTATCAGATCGTCGATGATCTTCTCGACCTGGAAGGTCAGGAAGCCGACCTGGGCAAGCGCACCGGCAAGGACGCCGCCAAGGGCAAGGTCAACTACGTCACCCTGTTGGGCGCGGAAGCCGCTCGTGACCGCCTTGCGTTATTGACCGAACAGACCAAGGCCCACCTCGATCCCTTCCGCGAACGGGCCGAATTCCTGCGGGAAGCGGTTGATTTCGTGTTAGAGCGCCGCAACTGAATCAAAAGCCGGTTTGCCTCCCGCCCATGGCTCCAGTGACACCCCTGCTCGACACCGTGGCGACGCCTGCGGACACCCGCGCCTTCTCCGTGGCGCAACTTCGCCAACTCGCTGACGAGGTGCGCGCCGAGACCATCGACGCGGTCTCTCAGACCGGCGGGCACCTGGGCGCGGGCCTTGGCGTGGTCGAGCTGACCGTGGCGCTGCACCACGTGTTCGAGACGCCCCGCGACATCCTTATCTGGGACGTCGGCCATCAGGCCTATCCGCACAAGATCCTCACCGGGCGGCGTGACCGCATGCACACCCTGCGTCAGGCGGGGGGGCTTTCGGGCTTCACCCGGCGCGTGGAGAGCGAATACGACCCGTTCGGCGCGGCGCACGCGGCGACCTCGATCTCCGCGGCGCTCGGCTTCTGCGCGGCGCGCGACCGCGAAGGCCGCGACAACAAGGTTGTGGCGGTGATCGGCGACGGCTCGATGAGCGCCGGCATGGCCTATGAGGCGATGAACAACGCCGCGGAGACCACCAAGCAACTGATCGTGGTGCTGAACGACAACGACATGTCGATCGCCCCGCCGGTCGGCGGCATGAGCGCCTATATGGCGAGGCTGGTGTCCGGCGGCGGCTATCGTTCGATCCGCAAGCTCGGCAAGTCGGTCGCCGGCGCCCTGCCCAAGCCGCTGAAGGAGGCGGCCCGCAAGGCCGAGGAATACGCCCGCGGCATGGTCACCGGCGGCACCTTCTTCGAGGAGCTCGGCTTCTTTTACGTGGGCCCGATCGACGGCCACGACATGGACGCGCTGGTCCATGTGCTGAAGAACGCGCGCGAGATCGCCGACCGCCCGGTGCTGGTCCATGTGGTCACCCAGAAAGGCAAGGGCTACGCGCCGGCCGAGAGCGCTGAGGACAAGCACCACGCGGTGGCCCGTTTCGACGTGGTCACCGGCCAGCAGGCCCGCGGCCAGGCGACGGCGCCCAGTTACACCAAGGTGTTCGCCCAGGAACTGATCAAGCAGGCCGAGCGCGACCCGAAGATCGTGGCGATCACTGCGGCCATGCCCTCGGGCACCGGGCTCGACCTGTTCGGCCAGCGCTTTCCCGAGCGCACATTCGACGTCGGCATCGCCGAGCAACACGCGGTGACCTTCGCCGCCGGTTTGGCCGCCGACGGCATGAAGCCGTTCGCGGCGATCTATTCGACCTTCCTGCAGCGCGGTTACGATCAGGTGGTCCACGACGTGGCGATCCAGCGCCTGCCGGTGCGTTTCGCCATGGACCGTGCAGGGCTCGTGGGCGCGGACGGGCCGACGCACGCGGGCTCCTTCGACATCGGCTTCATGGGCGCGCTGCCCGGCATGGTGCTGATGGCCGCCGCCGACGAGGCGGAGCTGGCCCGCATGGTCGCCACGGCGGTCGCCATCGACGACCGGCCGAGCGCCTTCCGCTATCCGCGCGGCGAAGGTCTGGGCGTCGCCATGCCCGACATCGCCGAGCCGCTGGAGATCGGTCGCGGGCGTATCGTGCGCGAAGGAACGGCGGTGGCCATCCTTTCGTTCGGCGCCCGCCTGGGTGAGACCTTGAAGGCGGCCGATATGCTGGCCGCGCGCGGGCTGTCGGCCACGGTCGCCGACGCACGCTTCGCCAAGCCGCTGGATGTTGACCTGATCCTGCGCCTGGCCCGGGAGCACGAGGCCTTGATCACCGTCGAGGAAGGCGCGATGGGCGGCTTCGGGGCCTTCGTGCTGCAGGCGCTGGCCACGCATGGCGCTCTGGATCGCGGCTTGCGGGTCCGCACTTTGGTTCTGCCGGACGTCTTCCAGGAACACGACAAGCCGGAGGTGATGTACGCCGAGGCCGGCCTCGACGCCGAAGGCATCGTGGCTACCGCACTGGTCGCGCTAGGTATCGACAACGTCGCCGCGGCGGGACGTCGGGCTTAGGGACTTCCCGCGTCCTTCTGCCTTGCGCGAGCAGTGGCTGCGAAAGGGTCGGTGAAGGGGTCTCTAGAGCTCAGAGTTTCCGAAGCGGCAAGCTAGCCGCAGACGGCTTTCGACCCCTCATCCGGCTTGCATCCGCAGGCCACCTTCTCCCGCAAGGAAAGAAGGGGCCGCGGAGCGCATCTAGTTCGCTTTGGGCTTGGCCATCTCGGCCATCAGCTCTTGCTTGCGGGCCTTCATGCGTTCGCCCATGGCGTCGAGATCCTCGTCGCCCTTCTTGGCCTGGGCGAAGATGCCGCCCGGCTGTTCCTCTTCCTTGACGTGGTGCTTGATGTACTCGCCGAGCACCTTGACCTTGGCGTCGTAGTACTCGTCGGACGGCTTCATCGCCTCGATCTCGGCGATCAGCTTTTTGGCGCCGTCGTGCTCGACGTAGGCCTCGTCCAGCATGTCGTCTTCGACCGCGCCGCGTTCCTCGGGGTAGAAGATCTCTTCCTCGATGCGCGTGTGCACTTTCAGGGCCAGCGCGATCTTGTTGAACAACGCCAGCTTTTCGGCGTCGGCCTCAAGCTGTTCGTACTCGTCGAACCAGGCGTCGACCTCGCGGTGGTCGGCCTTCAGCAGGGTGATGGCCAGCGGGTCGCGCTGACCGGTCCGGCGCGTGCGGCGCGCGGTCGTCTTCGCGGCTTTAGTCTTGGCGGTGGTGGCGGAAGTCGCCATGGATAGTGCCTCCCTCGGCAGATGCTTGCATGCGCCCCGTGGCGCGTAAGCCTTGCAAACACCCGCCTGCGGAGGCGGTTCCGTAGGTCCTCAGAAGGGCGTGAAACGCTCGACGAGCGACTGGCCTGCGGGCGTTTTCTGCACCCGGCTGATGTCGCCACGACCACCGTAGCTGATCCGCGCTTCGGCGATCTGGGTGTGGCGGATGGTGTTGGACGAGGTGATGTCCTCAGGTCGCACGATGCCGGCCACGGTGAGCTGGCGCAGCTCTGCGTTGGTGCGCACTTCCTGGGTGCCTTGGATCACCATGTTGCCGTTGGGCAGCACCGCGCTGACAACCGCGGCGATGGTCAGGCTGATCTTCTCCGAGCGCGTCACCGCGCCCGAGCCGGCGTTGGACGAGTTCGAACCCGCGCCCACCGCGTTCGCCGGATCGAATCCGCCAGGGAACACCCGGCCGAGGCTGGATTCCAGGCCGAAGAAGTTGCTGACGCCGGCGTTGACCTCGGACGTGCGCGAGCTCGAGGTGGAGTTCGACGTCTTGGCGCTGTCGTCGATATCGATCTGCACGGTCAGGATGTCGCCGACCCGGCTGGCGCGCTGGTCGATGAAGAAGGCGCGCGCACCGGCGCGCCACAGCGAGTTGGGGCCGGCGGGTGATGGGCCTGGATCGCGGGCCGAGGCCAGGATCACCTCCTGGTTCCGAGGCACCAGGGCCGCGGGATAGCCGACGGGGGCGAGTTCGGGGCCACGCACCGCCTCGGTCACGGTGGTGCAGGCGGCGAGCGGTGCGATGGCGAGGAGGGCGAGCAGGGAAAGACGCATGATGTGCCTCTAACGCAGGGCGTACTGGGGTGCGCGCTGGGCGCGGAAATCGTCAGCGGCGGGGCCGACCACGGCTTGTCCTGGACCGGTGGCGACGGCCTGGATCACCTTCTTCGACGCCGGGTTGAGGATCGAGACGGTGTCGCCGACGCCGCCTTGGGCGGTCGCCTTTCCGATCAGCGACAGGGATATGCCGCCGTTCTCGTAAGCCACGGTGACGGTGTCGCCGGCCTTGATCACCAGGGCCGCGGCGAGGTCGCGGGTGGAGACCAGGGCGCCGGCGCGCAACGGCCTGCGTGCGGCCATGCCGATCACCGCGGCCGGGTCGGCCGGCGCGCCGGCCCTGGCGGAGACGGCCTTGCCCCACACCAGGTCCTGCGGCTGTACGACGTCGCCGGCGTTGAAGTTGCGGGCGTAGGTCAGCACATCGACGCCGCCTTTGGCCGCCGACGACTGCGCGGTCGCGCCGGAGCGCACGACGATGCGTCGGTAGCCCTCGGCGTTGGCCCAGTCGAGGCCGGCGCGACGGGCGGCGCCTTGCACGGCGAAGGCGTCGAGCGTCACCGAGGCGCCCGGCTTGCCGGCCACGGGCGTCTTGGCCGCGGCGCCCGCGCCCTCGAACAGTTCGCCCAGGGTGACGACGCCGTCGTCGTCGAGTGGGTCGGTGCGCAGGCTGACCGCCTGGCCGGCGAAGGCCTGGCCGGCGACCAACGCGAGCGCTGCGGTGAGGATAAGAGCGCGGGTCATCTATTTGATCTGGCTCGAAACCGACAGCATCTCGTCGGCGGTGGAGATCACCTTGGAATTCATCTCGTAAGCCCGCTGGGCGATGATCAGGGCGCTGATCTCGGACACGGAATCGACGTTTGAGGCCTCGGTATAACCCTGCAGCAGAGTGCCGATGCCGGCGGTCCCGGGCGATCCGGTAGTGGCCGGACCGGACGCGGCCGTCTCATGGAACAGGTTGTCGCCCAGGGCGTCGAGGCCGGCTTCATTGACGAAGGTCGCCAGCTCGATCTGGCCGACCACCTGGGGCGCGGTCTGCCCTGCCTGGATGGCCTGGACCTGTCCATCCTTGGAGATCGACACGGCGGTCGCGTCCGATGGCACGGTGATGGCCGGCTCGATCAGATAGCCGTCCTCGGTGACGAGCTGTCCCTGGTCGTTGGTCGAGAGGTTGCCGGCGCGGGTGTAGGCGATCTCACCGGACGGCATCTGCACCTGCAGGAAGCCGCGGCCATTGATCGCCAGGTCGTACTGGTTGTCGGTGCGGGTCATCGAACCCTGGGTGGTGATCCGGTAGACCGAGCCGGCCTTCACGCCGCCGCCCACCTGCACGCCGGTCGGCACGATGGTGCCCTGGTCCGACGACTGCGCGCCCGGCGTCTCCAGCGTCTGGTACAGCAGGTCCTGGAACTCGGCCCGCTGACGCTTGAAGCCGATCGTATTCATGTTGGCGATGTTGTTCGAGATGACCTCGACGTTCAGTTGCTGGGCGGCCATGCCCGTGGCTGCGGTGCGAAGAGCCTGCATGAACTTTGACTTTCCTTACTGGATCCGGCCCATCCGCTCGACCGAGCGGCGGGACAGTTCGGCTTCGTTCTCCATCATCCGGGTGATGGACTCATAGGCGCGGCTGATCTCGATCAGCCGGTTCATCTCGATGACGGGTTTGACGTTGGAGGCTTCGAGCATGCCCTGGCGCACCTTGGCGTCAGTCGCCGCCTGGGGCTGGAGGTTCGAGTTGTTCTTCAGCAGGTTGTCGCCGACCTTCTCAAGCACCGAGAGGTCGTCGAAGGACACCGCGCCGACCTTGCCGACGCGCTCGGCGCCCTGGCTCATCGCGCCGTCGGAGGCGATGGTCATCAGGCCCTTCTGCGGATCGACGACGATCTCGCCGCCGCCTTCGTCCAACAGGGCGTCGCCCTGCTGGGTGACGATGCGTCCGCGGTCGTCGAGCATGAAGCGGCCGTCGCGGGTGTAGCGTTCGCCGTCGGCCGTGGAGATCTTGAAGAAGCCGCGGCCTTCGATCGCCAGGTCAAAACTGCCGCCCGTCTGGCGCAGCGAGCCCTGGGTGAAATCGCGCGCCACGCCGTCGGCCATGACGAATTTCACCGGCCGCGGCCCTTGGGCGGTGACCGCCGGGGCGCGGGGCTCGGTCTTGGCCATCAGGCTCTCCACCTTGAAGCCGGTGGTGTCCATGTTGGCGATGTTGTTGGCGGTGATGTCGAGCTCGCGTCGCAGCAGCATCTGCCGCGAGAGTCCGACATAGAGCGCGTTGTCCATCGTTAGGCCTGGCTGAGGGTAAGCTGCGACACTTTCACAAGTCGAACGCCTGCAACCTTCGGGCCAACCCGAAAGATCAATGAAAACAGTCTGAAAGAAGGTTAATTCGCGCCGCTCGGCCGAATTTGCCGGGCAAGTCAGGGCGCACGTTAACGTCCGTTAAAAACCGATCCTTAACCAAGCAGGGTCGATTGGGGAGGAGCCAAGAATCTAAGGAACGCGCGCGTGGCCAAGGACAAGGTCAAGGAAGCCCCGGAAGAGGCCGCCCCCGAGGGGGAGGACGGCGAGGCTGCGCCTGGCAAAAAGAAGCTGCCGCTGAAGATGCTGATCATCGCCGGCGCGGCCGCCCTGGTGGTGCTGGGCGGCGGGGGCACGGCGGCGTTCGTATTCCTCAAGCCCAAGCCCGACGCGGCCCATGCCGAGGACGCGAAGAAGCACGGCAAGGACAAGAAAAAAGACAAAGAGAAGGGCGGCCACGGCGAGAAGAAGGGCGAGGGCGGCGGCGCGGAGGTCAAGGAAGGCCCCGACGGCGTGCTGTTCTACACCCTGCCCGACGTGGTGGTGAACATGCAGACCGCCGAGGGGCGGCCCACGTTCCTGAAGCTCAAGCTGACCCTGGAGCTCCCCGACCAGGAAACCGTCGACGAACTCGATCCGAACATGCCGAGGCTGCAGGACATGTTCCAGACCTTCCTGCGCGAGCTGCGGCCCGAGGACCTGTCGGGCAGCCAGGGCAGCTACCAGCTGCGCATGGAGATCCTGCGCCGCGTCAATCTGGTGATCGCGCCCGGCAAGGCGAACGCCGTGCTCATCGAGGAGATGCTGATCAACTAGGGGCCCGAAAGGGCGCCTGGGCGGCGAACACGCATGGCCGAGAACACCGACATCGACGACGCCGACATCACCACAGCCGACGGTGCGGAGCCGAGCGCGTGGGAGAACGCCGAAGCCGACGACAACGGCGCGGGCGAGCGCATCCTGAACCAGGACGAGATCGACAGCCTGCTGGGCTTCGACCTGTCCGACGACGAAGCGGCCGAGCGTACAGGTATCCGGGCGATCATCAATTCGGCGCTGGTCTCGTACGAACGCCTGCCGATGCTGGAGATCGTCTTCGACCGCCTGGTGCGGTACATGACGACGTCCTTGCGCAACTTCACCTCCGATAACGTCGAGGTGAGCCTCGACAATATCTCGTCGATCCGCTTCGGCGACTACCTCAACTCCATCCCGCTGCCGGCCATCCTCTCAGTGTTCAAAGCCGAGGAGCTGGAAAACTACGGTCTGCTGACCGTGGATTCGAACCTGATCTATTCGATCGTCGATGTGCTGTTGGGCGGGCGCCGCGGCACCGCCGCCATGCGCATCGAGGGCCGCCCCTACACCACCATCGAACGCGTGCTGGTGCAGCGGATGGTCGAGGTGGTGCTGGCCGACGCGCGCGCCGCCTTCGAGCCGCTGACGCCTGTGAACTTCACTCTCGACCGGCTGGAGACCAACCCGCGCTTCGCCGCCATCGCCCGGCCGGCCAACGCCGCCATCCTGGTCAAGCTGCGTATCGACATGGAAGACCGCGGCGGACGCATCGAGCTGCTGCTGCCGTATGCGACGCTCGAACCGATCCGCAAGATGCTGCTGCAGCAGTTCATGGGCGAGAAGTTCGGGCGCGACAACATCTGGGAAGGCCACCTGGCCACCGAGCTGTGGTCGACCAAACTCGAGGTCCGCGCCGTGCTGGACGAAAAGCAGATCAGCCTCAAGGAAGTGCTGAACCTGCAGGTTGGCCAGACCGTCTTGCTGAACGCCACTCCCGACAGCCTGATCGAGCTGCGCGCAGGCTCCGTGCCGCTGACGCATGGCCGCATGGGCCGCCGCAACCAGAGCATCGCCATCCGCGTCGAGGCGCCGCTGACGTCCAGCGCGCGTGAAGCCATCCAGAGGTCGAAATGAGCATCATCGCCATCGGACTGAACCTGCTGCTGGCCAGCCTGCTGGCTGCGAGCCTGGTGCTGGGATGGCGCCTTAACCGCCGCCTGCGCGCGCTGCGCGACAGCCAAGAGGGCTTCGCCAAGGCCGTGGCCGAACTGGATCAGGCCGCGCGCCGCGCCGAGACGGGTCTGGCCAGCCTGCGCGCCGCCACCGACGAAGCGACTGAGGCCCTGGCCGACCGGATCGACAAGGCGCGTGCGCTCACCGCCAAGCTGGAGCGCCTGACCGCCCAGGCGCCGCAGGGCGCGCCCGCGCGCGACGAGACACCGCTGGAACTCAACATCGCCGTCGAACGCAGCAGCGAGGGCCGTTTGGGCGCGCTCCTGTCGGCGGCCCGGCAGGGCAAACCCCGGCTGGCTCGTGTCGCCGACCTGCCGATCAGCCGCGAGCAGGCGCTGGCCCGCGGGGTCGCCCAGCTCGACGACGACCTGTTCGAACCCGCAAGTAGCCGCAGCCCCCTGCGAGGCCGTCAATGAAGCCCATTCCCCGCATCCTGCCGCTGGCCGGCATCGCGATAGGCGGCGTGCTGGCCATCAACGCGCTTTCGGGCGCGCGCGACCTGCCGGACCTTCTGAGCGGCGCCAAGGCGTTCGCCGAGCAGGCCGCCAAACCCGAGAAGGGCGCCAAGGCCGATCCGAAGGCGAAGGCCGAGGCGGCCGACGCGGCTGCGGACGCCGCCAAGGATGTCGCGGCCAAGGCGGCCTTGCCGCCGGCGAGCATCAAGCCTGGGGCGGTCTGCGCGCCCACCGCGGCCGAACTCGCCAAGGAAGCCGGACTGTCGCCCGCCGAGCTGCAGGTGCTGCAGAGCCTGGGCGCGCGTCGCGGCCAGCTCGACAGCCGCGAGCAGCAGCTCGATGTGCAACTCGCCCTGCTGGCGGCGGCTGAGAGCAAGCTGGACGCCAAGATCAAGGCGCTGAACGGGCTGAAAGGCGACATCAACGGCCTGCTCAATCAGGCCGATACGAAGGAACAGGCCGAGATCGACCGGCTGGTGAAGGTGTTCGAGGGCATGAAGGCCAAGGACGCCGCGCCGCGCATGGTGCTGATCGACGACGCTGTGCGTCTGCCGATCGCCGCCAAGATGAAGGAGCGCGCGCTGTCGGCGATCCTCGCCCAGATGCCGCCGGCCGAGGCCAAGCGGCTGACCGAGTCCCTGGCCAAACGGTTCACCGACGCTCGCGCAAAGGCGAGCGCCGGGGTCGCCGCCGCCGCACCTGCCGCCACGCCTGCTGCGCCTCCCGCCAAGGCCGCGGCCAAGGCACCCGCGCGCAAGGCCGCCCCGCCGGCGGCCCAGGCCGCCGCCGCGCCCGCGCCCACGCCGGCGAAGGACACAGCGCCTGCCGCGTCGCCGGCGCCCAAGGCGGGCTGAGGCGATGCGGCTGCGTCAGGCTCTGCGCTCCGGCGTCGTGGCGATCTCCATCGGCGCGGTCGCCGCGCCGGCGGGCGCCGCCCCGCCGCCTGCGCGCGCCGGCGTCGAGGTCCGCGTGGCTGAGGCCAAGACCTTCTCGCGCATCGAGTTCCGGGGCGCGTCCGTCGCCGCGCGCCAGGACGGCCAGACGCTGATCCTGACCTTCAACCGTGACGCCGATCCGGACATCGCCAGGCTCAAGGTCGACCCGCCGCGTTGGGTCGAGTCCGCCCGCGCCGCGCACACCGGCGGCCGGCTGCAGATCGTCCTGACGCTGGCCAAGGACGCCGAGGCCAAGGTCGGGACCGCCGACGGCGCGACCTACGTCAACGTCTTCGAACGCAAGGCCCCCGATCCGGCCGAGCAGGCCGCGGCCGACGCTCTAGCGGCCCCGCCTGCCGATCCGGAGCCCAACCGTCCCGACCCGCTGCCGCCCGGCGGCGTGGTGAAGATGGACGCCAAGGTCGCCAACGGCCAGACGGTGCTTAGCTTCCCGTTCGCCCGGCCTGCCGGCGCGGCGGTATTCCGTCGCGGTGAGGCGGTGTGGGTGGTGTTCGACGCGCCGGCCTCGCTCGACATCGCCCAGGCGCCGCGCGGCGTGCGCGAAGCCTCGTCCATCCAGACCTATCGCGGGGCGGATTATGCCGCCCTGCGCATCACTTCGCCGACCGGCACACCGGTGTTCGCCAGCGCCCAGGGGCCGGTGTGGAGCATCGCCTTCGGGCCCGGCGCGCATGGCGAGCAGTCCCTGGTGCGTGTCACCCGCGACGAAGCCGGCGGCCCCGCCGCGCTGAAAGCGCCGCTGGCCGGGGTCACGCGGATCATCCAGTTGCCCGATCCGGGCGCCGGCGACACCCTGACCGTGGCCACCGCTCTTGGTCCTAGCAAGGGCCTGCCGTCACGCCGCGAGTACGTGCAGATGGCGCTGCTGCCGTCGATGCAGGGCTTGGCGGTGGAGTCCTACGTCGAGGACCTGATGGTCGCCCGCGACGGCGACATCCTGCGTATCGGCCGACCCCGGGGTCTGAGCCTGTCGCCCGCC
Organism: Phenylobacterium sp.; assembly: GCF_030697305.1. Classification (GTDB taxonomy): domain Bacteria; phylum Pseudomonadota; class Alphaproteobacteria; order Caulobacterales; family Caulobacteraceae; genus Phenylobacterium. The sequence continues at coordinate 51,211 of NZ_JAUYQL010000048.1, forward strand.
TGGGCGTCGCGCCAGCACGAGGCCTCCGCCGGCCTCGGCGCGCCGCAACCCGCCGCCATGCCGGCGATGATCGGCGCCGACTGGGCCAAGACCGGCTCCGGCGGCTTCCTCGCCCGTTACAACGCCCTGCTCAGCGCGGCTACCGACGAGAGCGGGGCAGGGCGCGACGCGCCGACCGACGCACGCATGGCGCTCGCCCGCTTCCTGGTCGGCAGCGAACTGTCGTTCGAGGCGATCGGCGTGCTTAACGACGCGGCCCGCGCCAAACCCGGGTTGATGGACGACCCGGAATTCCGCGGCCTGCGCGGCATCGCCCGGGTGATGGCCCGCCGCTACAAAGAGGCCCAGGCCGACTTCTCCTCGCCGGTGCTGGCCGACGATCCGTCTAGCGGCCTTTGGCGCGCCTACGCCGCCGCCCAGCTCGCCCAGTGGCCGGAGGTGCGCCAGCAGTTCGCGGTCGGCGCCCAGGCGTTCAGCATGTTCACGCCGATGTGGAAGGCCCGGTTCGCCACCGCCGACGCCCAAGCGGCCCTGGCGCTGGGCGACCTGGACGGAGCGACGGCCCGGATCAACCTCGCGATGATGGACCCACCGGACTCGCTCGAAGTCCTGGCCACCCGCCTGGTGCAGGCCCGCGTCGTAGAGGCCCAGGGGTTCAAGGACCGGGCCTTGCGCATCTACACCGCGATCAGCCGCGCGCCGGTTGAGCAACTCTCGGCGCCGGCGCTGCTGCGCGCCACACAGATCCGCATGGAGAGCGGCAAGATCACGCCCGTGCAGGCGGCCAATGTATTCGACGGCCTGCGCTATCGCTGGCGGGGCGATGCAACCGAGCTGGAGACCATCCGCCTGCTGGGGCGGCTGTATCTCGACCAGGGACGCTACCGGGAGGCGCTGGAGGCGCTGCGTTCGGCGGGCCAGCGGCTGCCGGACCTGCCCGAGGCGCTGCAGCTGCAGGCCGACCTCGCGGCCGCCTTCCGCGCGCTGTTCCTGGAGGGAATGGCCGACGGGCTCGAGCCTGTGCAGGCGCTGGCGCTGTTCTACGACTTCAAGGAGCTGACTCCGATCGGCGCCGACGGCGACCTGATGGTGCGCAAGCTGGTGCGCAGACTGGTCGACGTCGACCTGCTGGACCAGGCGGCCGAGCTGCTGAAATACCAGGCCGACAATCGTCTGGAAGGCCCGGCGCGCTCGCAGGTGGCGACGGATCTGGCGCTCATCTACCTGATGGACCGCAAGCCCGAGCAGGCGATTCAGGCGATCAACAATTCCCGCACCACCGTGCTGCCCACCGCGCTCAACAACGAGCGGCGGCTGATTGAGGCGCGCGCCTGGAGCGCTCTGGGGCGCAATGACTCGGCCCTGGAGATCCTCGGCAAGGACGCCTCGCGCGACGCCGAAGAGCTGCGTGGCGAGATCACCTGGCGCCAGAAGAACTGGGCCGGCGCCGGCGGACTGTTCGAGAAGACCCTGGGCGATCGCTGGAAGAATTCAGAACCCCTGTCGACCGAGGACGAGGGCCGCCTGCTGCGCGCCGGCGTCGCCTACAGTTTGGCGGGCGACGACGCTTCGCTGGCGCGCATGCGCGAGCGCTATCGGGGCTTCTATGATCAGGCGCGCAATCCCGAGGCGCTGCGCGTGGCGCTGTCGGGCGTGGGCGACGGCCCGCTCAGCGTCGGAGACTTCGGCCGGATCACCGCCGACAACGAAGCCTTCGCCGGCTGGGTCGACAAGATGAAGCAGCGTTTCAAGCAGGCCCCGGCCAAGCTCCCCGCCGCTCCGGCGAAGCAGGCCCAGGCCGCTGCTCCGGCTCCGGCGAAGGGGTAGTCGGCTTCCCTCAACACCGCTCATCCCGGCGAAAGTCGGGACCCAAGCGGGCTGTCGGCGCACAAATCGTGACTCAGCTTGGGCCCCGGCTTTCGCCGGGGTGAGCGGGGTGAGGGCTCAACCCCCGCCCGCGCCGCGCTGGAAGCTTTCCACCAGGCTGCCGCAGACCAGACGCCATCCGTCCACCAGGACGAAGAAGATCAGCTTGAACGGCAGGGACACCACCACGGGGGGCAGCATCATCATGCCCATGCTCATCAGCACGCTCGCCACCACCAGGTCGATCACCAGGAACGGCACGAACAGCAGGAAACCGATCTCGAACGCGCGCTTCAGCTCCGAGATCATGAACGCCGGCGTCACCACCTGGATCGGGGTGTCGGCGATGGTGCGGGGCCGTTCGATCTTCGACAGCCGCACGAACAGCGCCAGATCCTCACGGTCCACCTGACTCAGCATGAAGGTCTTCACCGGCGCGCCGGCGGCGTCGAAGGCGGCGGGCAGCTCCATCTGCTGGTCCAGCAGCGGCTTGATCCCGTCGTCGTAGGAGCGCTGAAGGGTCGGGCCCATGACGATGGCGGTGAGGAACAGCGCCAGGCTGATGATCACCGCGTTGGGCGGGCTCTGCTGCAGGCCCAGCGCCGTGCGAAGCAGCGACAGAACCACCACGATGCGCACGAACGAGGTGGTCATGATGACGATCGACGGCGCCAGCGACAGCACCGTCATCAACCCGATGAGCTGGACGACGCGCTCGGTCAGTCCGGCTCCGGTGCCGAGATTTATGTTCAGAGCCTGGGCGGCGGCGGCCATCGGGAAGATCAGGCTGGCCAGCGTGGTGACGGC
>NZ_JAUYQL010000053.1 GCF_030697305.1 Phenylobacterium sp.
TCGTCATTTCAGCCTGAAGCTGGCCGCGGTCGCGTCGGTCTCCATGATCGCGCTGCCGGTTCACGCGCAGACCACGCCGCCGCCGCCGGCGGGCAATGTGGTCACGCCGTTCTACGGCAACATTCAGCCGTTCTACGGCAACATCCAGCCCTTCTATGGGAACATTCAGCCGTTCTACGGCAACCTCAATCCGTTCTACGGCAACCTGCAGCCCTTCTGGGGCAACCTCCAGCCGTTCTGGGGCAACATCCAGCCGTTCTACGGGAACCTGCAGCCCTTCTGGGGCAACATCCAGCCGTTCACCGGCGCCAACGGCGCGCCAACGAGCAGCACCCTGCAGACCTACTGGACCGACGCTGGCGATGACTGGACCGTCATCGCGGGCGCCTGGTCGAGCGTTGGAACCACCGGCGGGCCGGCGGACTACGGCGTCGTCGCGGGCCGGGTCACGATCAGCCTGGACCTGGCCAAGATCGACCGCCGTCACGGCTTGACCGTCGACCCCGAGGCGATGGAGCCGGTCACTCTCGACCTGCCGATGCCGCGCAAGGGCAAGCGGACGGACCTGACCTCGACGCTGGTCGATGACCTGTCGAAGCACGTCTTTGCCAATCTGCCCGTGACGATGGTCTTTGCCGTTGTCGATGCGGCGGGGAACGAGGGCACCTCGGCCCCCTACGAGGTCACGCTGCACGGCAAGCGCTTCTTCGACCCCTTGGCCGCCGCCCTGATCGAGATGCGGCGCGACATCCTGTGGAACCGGGTGAACGCCCCCCGCGCGGGCGAAATCCTCAGGGCCGTCACCAACCGCCCCGAGGATTTCATCCGCCACGACCGCGCCTTCCTGCACCTGCGGGTCCTGATGCGCGACCTTGAGGCGAAGGAAGCCAGCCTGACTGTCGAAGACCGCGACGCCATTGCCGAAAAGCTGTGGACCATCGCGCTGATGGTCGAAGAGGGGAACCTGCAATCTGCACTGGACCGGCTGCAACGCGCCCAGGACCGGCTGCAGGAAGCGATCGAGAATGGCGCC
>NZ_JAUYQL010000083.1 GCF_030697305.1 Phenylobacterium sp.
ACTCGCCCGCTCCAATCTCGCCCGTTTGGTGGCGTTGTCCTGCAACCCTGCCACCTTCGTGCGCGACGCCCGCAACCTCATCGACGCCGGATTCTCGCTGGAGCTCCTACTGCCAGTGGACCAGTTCCTCTGGTCGCCGCATATCGAGCTCGCCGCTTCGTTCACCCGCTGAGGCCTCACCCGAACAGGTCGCCCTGGGCGCCGGCCTGGGGTGGGACCCTGAAGGCGGTCACGTCCAGCGGCGGCATCTCGCGGTCCAAGCCGTAGCGCCGCTTGGCGGCCTTGAACCGCTGAGCCAGCAGGTCGGCGATCGGGCCCTCGCCACGCATCCGCTTGCCGAACTGGGCGTCGTAGTCGCGCCCGCCGCGCATTTGGCGCACCAACGACATCACCCGTGCGGCGCGCCCCGGCTGGTCGGTCTCCAGCCATTCGCGGAACAGATCCTTGATCTCCAGCGGCAGGCGCAACGCCACATAGCCTGCGCCCACGGCGCCGGCCTCGGCGACCCGCTCCAGCACCGCCTCCACCTCGTGGTCGTTAAGGCCGGGTATGATCGGGGCGACCATGACGATCACCGGCACGCCGGCCGCGCTGAGCTGGCGCACCGCATCAATGCGCCGCTCGGGCGTCGCGGCCCGGGGCTCCATGCTGCGCGCCAGCTTGCGGTCGAGGCTGGTCACCGAGATCGTCGCGCGCATCAGGTTGCGCGCCGCCATCGGCGCCATGATGTCGAGGTCGCGCAGGATCAGCGCCGACTTGGAGATGATCGTGAACGGGTGCTGGAAGCGCGACAGCGTTTCGATCACCTCGCGGGTCACGCCCAGCCGGCGCTCCTGCGGCTGGTACGGATCGGTGTCGCCGCCGATGTGGATCACCTGTGGCGCATATCGGGCTTGCGACAGCTCGCGCGCCAGCAGCTTGCCGGCGTCCGGCTTGAAGAACAGCCGCGATTCGAAGTCCAACCCCGGCGACAGGCCGAGATAGGCGTGCGCCGGGCGCGCATAGCAATAGATGCAGCCGTGTTCGCACCCTCGGTACGGATTGATCGATCGCGAGAAGCCGACATCGGGGCTGTCGTTGCGGGCGATCACCGTCTTCGACTTCATCGGCGCGATGACGGTCTTCAGCTTCACCGGCTCGGCGTCGTCGATCTCCCAGCCGTCGTCGAAGTCCTCCCGCTGCCGGGACTCATAGCGGCTGGACGCGTTGGACCGCGCACCGCGACCGTTAAATGGGACCGCCATGCCAGCAGGATGTCACGTGAAGTGAACAAATCAAGAACAAAATTCGATTGATGACGCCTTCGCCTGCGATATGATTGCCTCGGCGCGAGTTGGCGATCCTGCATCGGGCCGTTCTCGCCTTCGCCTGAATCCTGCGGCGCTCTGAGCGTTTGCCTCCGAAATTCGAAAGGAGCCTCGAGCATGAGTCTGCAGCCATTGCCCTGGAGCGGCGCCTGCCGATGCGGTCAGGTGCGCCTGACGATCAGCGCCCCGCCCCTGCTGACCATGGCCTGCCATTGCACCGGGTGTCAGAAGATGACCTCCAGCGCGTTCTCGTTGAGCGCGGCGATCCCCGCCGACGGATTCGCGGTCACCGGGGGAGAGCCGGTGATCGGCGGCCTGCATGGGGCATCGCGACACTGCTTCTGCCCCCACTGCATGAGCTGGATGTTCACCCGGCCGGAAGGGATGGACTGGTTCGTCAACGTGCGCACCGCGATGCTGGACAACGCCGCAGAACTGCCGCCGTTCGTCGAGACGTGGACGCGCGAGAAGCTGCCCTGGGCGACCACGCCGGCAGCGCACAGCTACGAAGCCCTACCGCCCGACGACGCCTACGAAGGCCTCATCAAGGCCTACACCGCGCAAAGCCGGTAGTCCCTCGAGGCGTATGCTTTAGGCTGTAGCTTTGCCGTGGGTCGGAGGGGTGATTGAATGGGTGTCTTCTCCCAGAGCGCGCGGGTGCTGGCCGGCGGCATCGCACTGGCGGCCTGGATGGGCCTGGTCGCCCAGTTCCTGGCGACGCTCGGGCTGAAGGGCTCATTGCCAGAGGCCCTGTGGGTGCTGCTGCGGTACTTCACGGTGATCACCAACCTGATCCTGGCGGTGGTGTTCACCGGGGTCGCGGCCGGGCGGCGCGGGTTCAGCGAGCCGACTTTGCTGGGCGGGGTGACCCTCGCGATCCTGCTGGTGGGCGTGGTCTACGGGCTGCTGCTGCGTGATCTGGTGGAGCTCAGCGGGGGAGCCAAGCTGGCTGACCTGCTGTTGCATCACGTGACGCCGATCCTCGCGCCGCTGTTCTGGCTGGCCTACGCGCCGAAGGGGAACCTGCAACTTCGAGATCCCCTGGTCTGGGTGTTGTTCCCGCTGATCTATTTCATCTATGCGTTGGTGCGCGGCCTGAGCGGCGACCTCTACGCCTACCCATTCATGGGCGCGGGCCAGATCGGCTGGCTGCGGACGATCGTGAACGGGCTGATCATGGCCGCGGGCTTTATCGCCGTCGGTTATGTGGCGGTGTGGCTGGATGCGCGGCTGGCGCGGCGGGCAGGGGTCTGACCCCAGGGAGCGCGCTGGAACCCCTGGACGCGGTCGGCGCACGCATCCACGCCCTGGGCGCGCGCATCGATGCGCCCGAGAACCTGTTGCCGACGCTCGGCCGCACGGAGGATTTCGCCCGGCCGCATATCGAGGTGGACGCGCGCTACCACTGGGTGGTCGTCGAACGCGGCGAGGAGCTGGAGCGGCGGTCCACAGACGATCTGGACCAGCTGCTCTATTGGACGTTCGAGTCCGCCTGCTTCTCCATGGCCTGCAGCTACGAGCTGCATCACCGCGCACCCGGCCAGGACACCCGCCGCATCATGTTCGCCCGCCAGTGCGCGCTGCTGGGCGCCTTGGCTCCCGCCTGGGCCCATGCCTGTGCGGCCAGCCACGCCGCGGTGCTGGCGGAGCATCCGTTCACCGACGGGCTCGATCTGGTCCCTCCGACCGCGCGGCCGTCGATTTTGGCCAGGCTGTTCCGCAGTCGACCTTGACCCGAAGCACAACGGCGCCGCCTTTGGCGCTCGTGCTTTCCGTGATCATCCCCTCCGCCGACGGCGCGGACCCGTTGCAGAGGCTGCTGGCGGCGCTGGTGCCCGCCGCCGTCGACGGGCTGGTGCGTGACGTGCTGCTGGTCGGCGCGGCGGACGCCGCGTGCGATCAGCTCTGCGAGGATTCGGGCGTGGTGCGGGCGGGCGATATGACCGCGGCGGCCAGGAGCGCCCGCAGCGATCGGATCCTGGTGCTGCCGGCGTCCGTGCGGCTCGCCCACGACTGGCAGGACGCGATGAAGCGCCATCTGGGCCGTGCACCCGTCGGTGGCGTCCTGCCGGGTCAGGCGGATGGGCTTGCGGAGCGCTTACGTGGAGCGGCGTACGGCGTCCTTACGACGAGGGAGCGCATACTGGAGGCGGGCGAAGGGGCGACGATCGCGTCGCTGCGCCGCGATCTCGGCCGCATGGCCGCCCGCATCCGGTAGCGGCGTTCAGCCCGCCGCGTCGAGGCGCGGGTCAATGGCCTTGGCCCCGCGGGCGACGGCCTCCAGCGTCTGGCTGTCCTGGCCGAACATTCGCCGGTAGGTCCAGTAGGCGGCGATCACCTTCTCGACGTAGTTGCGGGTCTCCAGCGCGGGCAGGCATTCGATCACCAGCAGGCTGTCGGCGGCGTCGTCGCCGAGCTGCGCCGCGGTCTTCTGCAGCATGCCGGGCCCGCCGTTATAGGCCGCCACGGTGCGCAGCAGGTCGTAGCCCACGCCGCGTTCCATCAGCCAGGTGAGGTAGTCCTGGCCGACCCGTAGGTTGAACGCCGGGTCGAACAGCGGGCTCATGTCGCGTTTCAGCTTGTCGTCGCCGGCCGCGCGCGCGGCGGCTTCCGGCATCAACTGCATCAGGCCGACCGCGCCGGCCGGGGAGACTGCTGCCGGATTGAAGCGGCTCTCCTGACGGACGATCGCATAGACCAGCGCCTTGTCGAGCGTGAAGCCCGAGCGGGGCTCGAGGGACGGCGCCGGATAGTCGGTCATCGCCAGGTTGCGGCGGACGTCGGCGGCGGCCGCGTCACGCGCGCCGCTGATCGGCGCGTTGAGCGCGGCGATCAGATCGCCCCAGCTCTGGCGTTCCACATCGGTCTTGGCGAGGGTCAGGCCGGCGCGAAGTTCAAGCCCGGCCTCGGCGGGGCGGCCGATCTGGGTGAGCGCCGCCGCGCGGTGGGCGCGCGGGTCGCTGGCGATGAACCGGTTCAGCTCGACATTGGGCCCGTTGAAGGCGGCCAGCACCAGTTCGCCCTCAGGCGCGGCGCGGGCGGCCTGGGCGTCCATCGCCGCGGACTGCAACTTGGCCTGCCGTTCGGCGATCATGCCGTAGAAGGTGTCGGGGTACTGCGCGGCCTGGCGCAGATGGCTGGTGCTCAGCGCCAGGTCGCCCAGCGAGGCGGCGGCGCGGGCGGCCCAGTACGACGCGCCGGAGCGCAGCCAGGCGTCCTGGCTTTCGTCGCGCGACACCTGCTCGAAATAGCCCTGCGCGAGGAGATAGTTCTTCAGCCGGTAGGCGGCGAGGCCGGCGATCCAGGGTTCGCCCGCCGCGGGGGCGAGGGCCAGCGCCCGCTTGATGTCGCCCGAATAGAAGGCCTCGCGCGCCGGGCGGCCGCGTTCGTTCGGCCCGCGCCCGGTGGCGAAATTCGGAGAGGTCCGCACCGCCCAATCGGCGTCGGCCAACAGCGGCTGCGGCGGTGGAGCGGCGTCCGCGGGTTTGCGTTTGGCGGCCAGGGCGAACACGCGGCCGGCCAGGGGCAGGTCGGCGTAGCGGGCGAGCCAGCCGGCCAGTTCGTCGAAGCTGGCGCGGTGAGCGCTCGGATGCATCAGTCGCTGGAACGACAGCACGCCCAGCAGCGACTTGTCCTTCACGTCGGAGAGCTGCATCTCGGAATCGATGAAATCACCGCTGTCGGCCGCCTGGAAGGCCGCCGCATAGCTGCGCGCATCCGCAGCCGAGAGGGCTTGCGGACCGGCGGCCAGCGTCGATGTAGCGAATCCTGCGTTGCAGATCATGGCCAGGACCGCGATCTGCATGCGCTTGTTTAGCGTCATGCCGTCTTCCACCCGACCGCGTTTTTACGCGTGCCGCATGGCCCTTTTCCCAATGACGAGTCCCGTTTAGGCGGGGCGATCCGGGCGATCAAGCCTTTCGACCAGAGTCAAAAGGTCGCCCCAGGCGCGTTTCTTGGCCGCGGGCTGGCGCAGCAGGAACGCCGGATGCAGGGTCGGCAGGGCTGGGATCTCCAACTCGCCGTCCTCGGACTTCCACTCTAACCATCTGCCCCGCAACGATAAAATCCCCTCGTCGCGCTTCAGCATGAACTTGGCGGCGGCGCCGCCCAGCAACAGCAGCATGCGCGGGGCGACGAGCTGGATCGCGCGTTCGACAAAAGGCGCGCAGATCAATTGTTCGGCAGGCGTGGGGGTGCGATTGCCCGGTGGACGCCAGAACACCGTATTGGTGATGAACACTCGATCGGCGATGGCGGCGCCGGCGAGCATCTTGTCGAGCAGCTTGCCCGCGCGGCCGACGAACGGCTCGCCCTGGGCGTCCTCGTCGGCTCCGGGGCCCTCGCCGATGACCATCAGCGGCGCGTCGGCGCGCCCACGCGAGAACACCGAACGGCTGGCGGCGCCTTCGAACCTCAGCCCGCAGCCTTCGAAGGCGGCGATCGCAACAGCCAGCGCCTCGACGTCCTGGGCGGCGGCGGCGGCGCGACGCGCCTCGGCCAAAGGGGCGGCGACGTCGACCGTGGCGGCGACCGCGCCGAAGGCCGGGCGGCGAGGCGCCGTAATCGGCGTCGGCGCCGGGGGAGGCGCGATTCGTCCCTCGGCGACACGGTCAACCGGCTCGTCTAGCAGCATGGCGTCCACGCCGGCCTCGGCCCAGAACGCCAGTAAGCTCTCGGCGGCGCGGTCGTGGGCGGCGACGGAGTTCATGGCGGGCGGATCGTTCCTGGCGTTTGTGCGGCGGTTCGGCCCTATAATGCGCCCCCCTGGGTGCGGACTTCAAACCCGGATCGCCGGTTCCGGCCCAGGCGTGGCGGACGCGTCGCGAGGCTTTCGGGCTTGACCACCTTCCGAGAAGCTTCCGATAAGTCGCACGATCGATCAGATGGCGCACCGTTCGGGGAATCTGAGCGCCGGCGAAGGAGTTGAGGCGAACATGAGCGAAGCTTCGGACACGCAGGCCGTCGAACGCGAAGCGATGGAATACGACGTGGTCATCGTCGGCGGAGGCCCCGCGGGCCTCTCGGCCGCGATCCGTCTGAAGCAACTCGCCGCAGAGCAAGGCGCGGAGGTTTCAGTGGCCCTGGTCGAGAAGGGCTCGGAGATCGGCGCGCACATCCTGTCCGGTGCGGTGATCGACCCCAAGGCGCTGAACGAGCTGTTCCCCGACTGGAAGGCCATGGGCGCGCCGCTGGCGACGCCGGTCAAGCGCGATAAGTTCGTCTACCTCGGCCCGCAGGGCGAGCTGGACATCACCTGGCTGCCGATGCCGAAGTTCATGCTCAACCACGGCAACTACATCGCCTCGCTGGGCAACCTGTGCCGCTGGCTCGCACAGCAGGCCGAGGCGCTGGGCGTAGAGATTTATCCCGGCATGGCCGCCTCGGAGCTGGTCTTCGCCGAGGATGGCTCGGTGAAGGGTGTCGTCGCCGGCGTGTTCGGCATCGGCAAGGACGGCGAACCCACCGGCGACTACCAGCCGGGCGTCGAACTGCTGGGCAAGTACACCTTCATCGCCGAGGGCGTGCGCGGTTCGCTGGCCAAACAGCTGCAGGCCAAGTTTGGATTGAACGAAGATCGCGAGCCGCAGAAATTCGGCATCGGAATCAAAGAGCTTTGGCAGGTTCCGGATGAGAATTTCGAGCCGGGCTATGTGCAACACACCCTGGGCTGGCCGCTGGACGACAAGACCGGCGGCGGCAGCTTCATGTACCACTTCGGGGACAACTACGTGGCCATCGGCTTCGTGGTGCACCTGAACTACAAGAACCCGTGGATCTCGCCGTTCGATGAGTTCCAGCGCTTCAAAC
>NZ_JAUYQL010000089.1 GCF_030697305.1 Phenylobacterium sp.
CGGAACTGGACGTTGAGCTGATCACCCCGATCGCCATGGACCAGGGCCTGCGCTTCGCGATCCGCGAAGGCGGCCGCACGGTGGGAGCCGGCGTGGTCTCCAAGATCGTCGAATAGGCCCACAAGCCCAAACGACCCGACCCAAGGGGCCGCCGGAGACACCCTCCGGCGGCCCTTTTCGTCGGCCGATGGCCGCGCCATCCGCCACGTCATCCTCACGCTCGTCCCGAAGTTGGCGGGTCCGAGGAGAGGGTCGCGTTGGGATGGCCACCCTTTGTCTGCGCGTCCTGCGTGTGGTTATGCTGTCTCGGGCCTTGCGGCGGAACGCTGCTTGCTTGGGCGTGGGCTCAGGGTGGGAGGAGTCCCGAAGATGGACGTGCAGCTCAGCGTGGACGCCGTGCGTCCGGCTGATCTCGATGAGGCGCAACGCACGCTCTGGACGCAGTTCCGGGCGCAGCGTGACGACCTCGCCAGTCCATATTTCGACCTGCGTTACATCCTGGCGGTCGCCGAGGTCGCGCCCCACGCCGCGGTTGCGGTGATCCGCCGGGCAGGCGTGACCCTGGGCTTCCTGCCGTTCCAGCGCCGCGGCGGGCTGATCCAGCCGCTGGGCGCGCCGCTCACCGACTATCATGGACTGATCGCGCCGCCGGGCGCCGACATCGAACTGGCGCAGGTGCTGAACGCGCTGGGCGGCAGCCGTCTGCGGTTCAGCGGCCTCGTCGGCCAGGCCGGCGAGGCGGCATGCGAGGTGGAGTCGCGCCACGCCATGGTCGCCGACCTGCGCGGCGGTCTGGAGGCCTATCTCGAACGCCGCCGTCAGGCCGGCCAGGCGGGGGAGCTGAAGGACAAGCGCCGCCGCGCCCGCGCGCTCGCCCGCGACCACGGCGAGCCCGTCTTCACGTTCGGCGCAGATCCCGGCGGCGTACTGGAGCTGATCATCGGCCTCAAGCGCGCCCAGATGCGCCGCACCGGCCAGCACGACGTGTTCGCCAACCCCTGGACCCGCCAGGTGCTGGAGCGGCTTGCGCAAGCCAAGGGCGAGGATTTCGGCCTGCGCTTCGCCGTCCTGCGGGTCGCCGGCAAGGTGATCGCCGCGGAGGTGGGCCTGCGCTCGGGCGAAGCCTACCACCTGTGGATCCCGGTCTATGATCCGGACTTCGCCCGCTATTCACCTGGCGCCCTGATGACGCTGGAAACGCTGGCCGCTCTGGCGGCCGACGGCGTGAGGATGGTCGATTTCGGACCGGTCGACGAGGCCTACAAGAGGGTGTTCGCCGAACCCGGCGCGGCGGTCTGGGAGGGCCAGTTGCACGCGGCGCGCGGCTTGTCGTCTGGCGTGTGGCGTACTGGCGAGCGACTGTTCGCGCCGCTGCCGGCGGTCCGCTCAGCCTGGCGCTCGGCGCTGCGAAGGCTCGACCGGATCGCCGCGTGCGAGCCCACCCTGAACGGCCAAATGGGGGCCGCGGCGCGCACCGTCGCCATCCTGAGCCGCCGCCATCCCCGCAAGGCCGTGATCCTCGGGCTCGCCGCCAGCCTCAACCTCAGCCTGCTCGTAATCGACTGAAACGAAGACCCGATATGACCCAGACCCATGACCTGATCCCCGCCTGGACGCCTGCCCAGGCCAAGACGTTCCGCAAAGCCCCGGTGAAATTCGCCCATCGAATGGCCGAGAGCGGTCTGTTTGAGGACGACGCGCTGGCCGACCTGCTGGATCGCTATCCGGCCGAACTGTTCGACATCAACCTGTTCGACTTCGACGAGGACGGACAGATGCACATGCGCACCGGGGCGCGTGGCGACCTGCCGGGCAAGGAAATCCTCAAGGGGGTCAAGGCCGGCCGGGTGTGGGTGCAACTGCGCGGCGCCGAGCAGCACCAGGCGGGCCTGAAGGACCTGATCGAGGACGCCTTCGCCCAGATCGCCGCCAATGCGCCGGGCTTCAAGCCGGTGCAGTTGAACGGCCAGCTGATCATTTCCGCCCCCCAGGCCAAGGTTCCGTTCCACGCGGACGCGCCGGGCGTCGTGCTCTTCCACATCCGCGGGGCCAAGCGGATCTGGATCTATCCTGCCGATGAGCGCCACGTCCCGCAGCGGAGCATGGAAGACATTATGCTGAAGGCGCAGACCGAGGACCTGCCATACCGCCGCGAGATGGACGCCGAGGCCGAGATCCTCGACCTTGCCGCGGGCGAGGCGGTGAGTTGGCCGCTGCACGCACCGCACCGCGTTGAGAACCTGGATGAATTCAGCGTCTCGCTGTCGGTGGACTACCAGACTTGGCCCAGCCGCATCGTCAACGGCGCGCACTACGCCAACGGCGTGTTGCGGCGCGCGGGCGTGCCGGTGGCGCGCATGAGCCGCACGCCGGCGCTGGCGCGCGTCGGCCTGTGGGCGGCGGCTGTGGGCCTGCGCCGCACCAATCTGGTGGCCGACAAGATCCATAACCTGGAGCGGACGTTCGAACTGGACGGCAAGCCGATCCTCAACGAGCCCCAGCCCGACCCGCGCTAGGCCCGCCGGCGCGTCCCGCATGCTTGCCGCGACCTGCCGCCCCTGCTAGATGAGCCGGCTCCGGCGATGAGCCGCGCGCGCCGGCGGGCAGGGACGCCTTCCGGCGCGCTGTTCATTGTGCGGAAAGCCATGGCGGCGCGGTCGAACGCATTGAACGCTCCGGTCAGGGTCGAAGGAGTGTAGCTCAGCTGGTAGAGCATCGGTCTCCAAAACCGAGGGCCGGGGGTTCGAGTCCCTCCACTCCTGCCACCATATGCAGTGACCACCCGCTTTAAGCCTCTAGGCGCAAGCCCGCAGGCTCTGACAAGAAAGTCCGATCGACACCGATGGCCAGGAAACCCGGCTCCGCCCCGCAAGCGATGCGCAACCGCGCCGCCAAGACGGCGGCCGCGATGAGCACGACGACGGCGACCGCGCCGCAGCCGGCGAAAAAGCGCACCAGCCCCGGACAGTTCCTCAGGGAAGTCCGCGGCGAAGCGCGTAAGATCACCTGGACCACCCGTCGGGAGACCTGGATCACCTCAGTGATGGTCGCCATCATGGTGGTGCTGGCCTCCGCCTATTTCTTCGGGGTCGACCTAGTCATCAGCTGGGCCGTTTCCCTGTTCCTCAAGCTCGCGAACGCGGGGTAAGTCCGATGCCCGAAGCCGCCACCGCCGAAAAAACCAACCACAAGTGGTATATCGTCCACGCATACTCGAACTTCGAGAAGAAGGTGAAGGAGTCGATCCTCGAACAGGCTCGCTCTCAGGGCCTTGAGGACCAGTTCTCCGAAGTGCTTGTGCCGACCGAGGACGTCGTCGAGATCCGCCGTGGCCGCAAGGTCAACACCGAGCGCAAGTTCTTCCCGGGCTATGTGCTGGTGAAGATGGACCTCACCGATGAGGCCTACCACCTGATCAAGAACACCCCGAAGGTCACCGGCTTCCTGGGCTCCGGCTCCAAGCCGATGCCGGTGTCGGAGCGGGAAGTGGCCCGCATCATCGGCGCCATCGAAGAAGGCGTCGAACGGCCCAAGCCCACGATCCAGTTCGAGATCGGCGAACAGGTGCGCGTCACCGACGGCCCGTTCGCCAGCTTCAACGGCTCGGTGGAGCAGGTCGACGAGGAACGCGCCCGACTGCGCGTCACTGTCTCGATCTTCGGCCGCGCCACGCCCGTCGAGCTGGAATACAGCCAGGTCGAAAAGACCAGCTAAGGCGCAGCGTCCGCGCCGACCGCGATGGAGCTTCGACCTTCTCCGGAGTGAGCGAAGGGCGCATCGCGCCCGCTCACTTGCTATTTGGGCGCGCGCCTTCGGCAAGCCTTTGCGAAACCAAAAGGTGGCGCAGGGTTTGTGGGTGGATGCCCTTATTTTATTTTCACACGCAAGACGGCGCGCCGCTCTCGGACAGCGACGGTACCGAGCTCGAAGACGCCGACGCCGCCCGCATCGAGGCTTCGCGCATCCTGGGTCAGCTCGTGGAAGAACGGCCATCGCACATCTGGCTGGACCACGACTTCCGCATCACGGTGATGGATGAGAGTGGCGCAGTGCTGTTCGCCTTGGCGCTGACCGAGGCGACGATGCCGGCGGCGCCGGCCTCCAAGCTGAACCGCGGGCGTTAACGTCCGCCATCGTCGCCAACCGCTCGCCAGAACGATCCGCGCAGACTAGCGTCTGCTCCCACAAGGCGCCCAGCAACGTGGCGCCGGCAAAGGGAGGAGACGCACATGGGCGCGGTTCGCGACATGGTGACTGAACACACCATCGATCTGTCCACCAGCAAGGGCCACTATTTCGAGACCGGACGGGGGTATCCGACGATCCTCGTGCACGGGTCGGGGTTCTCGTCCGGGGGACAGGACTGGTTTCCGGTGATCAAGGAGGGCCTGGGCGAAGTCACCCACATCTACGCGATCGACCAGCTCGGCTGGGGCTCGGTGGAGCGGCCGCAACGTGACTATGAGTTCGCGTTCCTGGTCGACCACATCCGCGAATTCCAGGACGTGCTAGGCTACGAAAAGACCAATGTGGTCGGTCACTCGCTGGGCGGATGGGTGGCGGCGACGCTCGCCTATGAGAGCCCCGATCGGGTGAACAAGCTGGTGTGCGTGGCCAATGCCGGCCTCAACATCGCCCCGCCGCCGAACTTCGCAAACTTCGTTCCGCCGGACGCCGCGCAGATCGCCGCCGACCTCGAACACATGGAAGACCCGGAACTTCGCGCCGAAGTCCTGGCGGCTCACCTGGCCAACGGCGCGACCGCCGACGCCCTGGATTCCTACCGCAGCCTGGGCGCCATGTTCCGCGACATGGATATGCGTCGACGCTACTTCCTGCATCGCAAGTTGACGCGCATCAAGGTGCCCACCCTGATGGTGTTCGGCGACGAGGATCTGATCTTCCCTTCGCCTGAAGGCCGCGCGCAGATGGACAACGAGATCCCCGACAGCCGCGCCGTGTTGCTCAAGAACACTGGCCACCAAATCCCAACCCAACGGCCGAAAGAGCTGGCCGCGCTCCTGAAAGACTTCCTGCGTTAGCAGAGGGTCAGTCGGGACGGCGGAACAGGTAGAGGCCGAAGCCTGCGCCGTCCCGGCCTTCTTCCAGGTAGAGGGTGCGCAGGATCTTGGCGCGCTCGCGCATTTCGTCTGCATCGGCTGAGCCGGCGTGCTCGTCCGCCCATTCGCTCATCGAGGCGTTCATCCGCCAGATGTACTCCTCCCAATCCTGATCGGGGCTGACGGAGACGTAGTTGGGCGTCAGGCCGGCTTGCTCGCCGGCCTGCATCCATCCCGGCAGGGTCTCATAGCGATCGAGTCCGCCCAGAATCATCGCCAGCCTGGGGCTGGGCGGGCGCCGCCAGAAAGGATCGCCCCACAGCAGCCAGCCTCCAGGAGCGATCGACGGGACGAGCGCGCGCATGATGTCGACGGGCCGCACCAGGCCGGGCGCCACGTCGATGGCGCCCAGCATGGACAGCAACCGATGTTCACCGGCTTCGGCGAGGTAGTTGGCCGCGGCGCCTTCGAACAGGCGAAAGCCGCCTGTCGCGGCGGTTTCGCGCGCCCGCTCGATCATCGGCGCGAAACGCTCCACGCCGGTCATCGCAAGCCCATGGTGTGCGGTCATCCACTGGGTGAGAAAGCCCGCGCCGCAGCCGAGGTCCGCAGCCTTGTCGCCGGCCGCCAGGTCGGTGAACGCCAAGACCCGTGCGAGCTGGTCCGTGGACATCGGGTTCATCAGACGATGGCGACGGTAGATGACGTCGTTGATGGTGGCGGAGTCCAATCGCGGGGCCCTGATCCGGCCGACATGGCCCGGCGAGGTCACTGCGCGGCGAGCGCGTCGGGCGCAAGCCCTCATGCGTGGAGGCGCGATCGGGCGCAGCGCTTGCGTTGCGAGGTTCAGATCGAATATCATGACTGTTCACGACTAAATTCGGCGGCGTTTTCCCAAACAATCTCCGCCAATAACTAGAAAACAAAGAATATTTAGGGAACACTACAATGATGATCAGTATTGACGTCGATATGGACGTCTACAAAGCTCTCAGCGCCAAGCGGCCTGCCGAGGCGACGCCGTTCAACGACGTGCTGCGCTCGATCCTCGACCTCAAGGCCGGCGCGGTGGCGGAGCAAAGCTTTGGAGACGCCGCGCAGGTCAAGGCGGCGGCCGACGCCGCGGCCGCGGCCGGCGAACGCACCCTGCCGCGCCAAGTCCCCAAGACTGAGACCAAGGGCACGGTCGCCGTGGTCGGCGCGACCGGCAGCATCGGCGGCAAGGTGGTCGACGAAGCCCTTAGCCGGGGGTTGAACGTGATCGCGGTCGCGCGTGATCCGGCCAAGATCGCGCCGCGCGCCGGCGTGACCGTGCGCGCGGGCGACGTCAACGATCCGAAGTCCCTGGCTGAAGCGATCAAGGGCGCGGACGCCGTGGTCGTCTCCGTGAAGTGGGCGCAGGCCAACGTCGACTCCCTGATCGAGGGCGTGCGCGCTTCGCAGGTGAAGAAGGGACTGTTCGTCGTCGGCTGCGGCACCCTGATGCGCAGCGACGGGCGCCTGCACTTCAACCACGCGGCCGAGGCCAACGGCGTGCCGCCGCCGCCCATCGTGCCGGCCGTGCGCGCGATGAACGCTCTGACCGCGGTCTCGGATTTCGAATGGACCCTCGTCAGCTGTCCCATGGACATCGCGTCGGGCGAGCGCGTCGGCGACTTCCGCCTTGGCGGCAGCCACATGATCTTCGAGGACAACGGCAGATCGCGAATTTCCGAGCAGGATTTCGCGGTGGCCATGATCGACGAGGTCCAGGAACCGCACTTCGCCAACAAGCAGATCAACGTCTCCTACTGAGCAAAGCGCGGTCGGCTCTCACGACTTCGTTCTGCTACTCTTGCGAGCGGGACGGGGCTGCGAGCCGACCGCAGTCTTGGCGGCGAGTAACGCCGGCGTCGGGGAGATCTGGGATGTTCCGCCGCAGACAGACCTTTCGTTTCGAGCCTCGCTGGAAAGAGGAGCTGGTGGTCACCGGCCCGGGCGGTGCGTTCGTCCTGCAACTCCCGATGGGCGTGCTCAGCGCCTGCCTGCCGACGGAAGGCGCATGGCGAAGTCAGGCGCCAGCCTGGGCGGCCGACTTGTGGCCCCAACTGAGGTCTGAGCTGGGGCGGTGGTGCGAGCAGAACGACGCCAGGCTGCTCATTGAAGAGAACGCCGGCGTCTACCGCGCATGAAGCCGTGACGCCCGCGTCTGGCAGGCGGCGGACAAGGCGGTCGGTCGCGGTCAGTCTGCCTTCGTCCGCGCTGCTGGGCGCAAACTGCAGGATCGCCAGATGAGTCCCGGACGCCAGATCTTGCTGACTGTCGCAGCGATGGTCGCGTTTGCGGCGAACAGTTTGCTGTGCCGACAGGCCCTCGCGCACACCTCGATAGACGCCGCTTCGTTCACCGCCATTCGGCTGGGATCTGGAGCCGTCGTCCTTTGGGCCGTGGTGACCGCGCGCCAGCGCGTCGCCTGGCCCGGTGGCGGGAGCTGGATCTCAGCGGCGGCGCTTTTCGCCTACGCGGCGTGCTTTTCATTCGCCTACGAGACGCTGACGGCCGCGACTGGCGCCCTCTTGCTGTTTGCGGCTGTCCAGTTCTCGATGATCGCCTTTGGGTTTGCGAGCGGGACCAAGTTGGGCCGGGTCCAGGCGGTCGGCTTCTTCGTGGCGGCGATGGGATTGGTGGCGCTGCTGCTCCCCGGCGTCGCCGCGCCCTCGCCGAAGGGCGCCCTGATGATGGGTGCGGCGGGGATCGCCTGGGGGGTTTATTCATTGAGGAGCGGCAGCCATGATCCCGCCCAGACGACCGCCGCCAACTTCATCCGGGCGACGCCAATGGCTCTGGGCTTGATGCTGTTGTTCGCGCGTGACCGTTCCATCGATCTGCCCGGCGCGGCCTTTGCCGTTGCGTCCGGCGCCGGGGCCTCAGGACTGGGTTACGTCATCTGGTATGCGGCGTTGCGCGGCATGCCAGTGACGACGGCTTCGATCGTGCAACTGAGCGTTCCGGCGATCGCTGCGGTCTTGGGCGTCGTGCTGCTGGGTGAAGCCATGTCGATCCGGCTGGCCATGGCCTCGGCCGTCATCCTGACAGGTATCGGTTTGGCCGCCCGCAAGGCGCGCCCTGCGACGCGTCCGGTTACCAACGAGCAGGCGTCCGATTAGGCGGTCACGCGGGGTTCGCACCGCCAGCCTGAGCCGCAAGCCTGATCGTCGCCCGTTTGTCTCGTCCCGCATTTCGTGTATGAGACCGCCTCCCTTCGCATGAGGGGAGGGCAGGCGCGCGCGACGCGCCGGTCCAAATCCGTGGGAGGCCTTTCGCCGGGCCATGACCACGGCTCAGCCGACCGGAACCCGGTCACAGAGGAGAAACATGGCCAAGAAGATCCTGGGCTATATCAAATTGCAGGTGCCTGCCGGCTCCGCCACGCCTTCGCCGCCCATCGGGCCGGCGCTGGGTCAGCGCGGCGTCAACATCATGGGCTTCTGCAAGGAGTTCAACGCCCGCACCGAGAAGGAACAGAAGGGCACGCCCCTGCCGACGGTGATCACCGTCTACCAGGACAAGTCGTTCACTTTCGTCACCAAGACGCCGCCGGCGAGCTTCTTCATCAAGCAGGCGCTGGGGCTGAAGTCCGGCTCCGGCAAGACCGGCCGCGAAGTGGTGGGCAAGATCAGCCGCACGCAACTGCGCGACATCGCCGAGAAGAAGATGAAGGACCTCAACGCGAACGACGTCGAGGCCGCCGCCCGCATCATCGAGGGCTCCGCCCGCTCGATGGGCCTCGAGATCGTGGAGGCCTGAGAGCCATGACCAAGCAAGCCAAACGCATCAAGGCCTGGACCGGCGATCGCGCCGTCAACCACGCTCTGAACGACGCCGTGAAGCTGGTGAAAGCCAACGCCACCGCCAAGTTCGACGAGAGCATCGAGATCGCCGTCAATCTGGGCGTCGACCCGCGCCACGCCGACCAGCAGGTCCGCGGCGTGGTCTCGCTGCCCTCTGGCACGGGACGTGACGTGCGCGTCGCGGTCATCGCCAAGGACGCCAAGGCTGCCGAAGCCACCGCCGCCGGAGCCGACATCGTCGGCGCCGAGGAGCTGGTCGAGCGCATCCAGGGCGGATTCATGGAATTTGACCGCGTCATCGCCACACCCGACATGATGGCCCTGGTGGGACGTCTGGGTAAGGTGCTGGGTCCCCGCGGCCTGATGCCCAACCCGCGCGTCGGCACCGTGACGCCGAACGTCGGCCAGGCGGTCAAGGACGCCAAGGGCGGCGCGATCGAGTTCCGCACCGAGAAGACCGGGATCATCCACGCCGGCATCGGCAAGGCGAGCTTCACCGACGAAGCCATCGAGGCCAACGTGAAGGCCCTGGTGGACGCGCTGAACCGCGCCAAGCCCACGGGGGCCAAGGGCACCTACATCAAGAAGATCAGCCTCTCGTCGACGATGGGCCCGGGCTTCAAGGTGGACCAGGGCTCGATCAACGCCTGATCGCGTTCGACTGAACAGATGTGAGGGGCGCTGGCGGCGACGTCGGCGCCCCTTCTTCGTCCGCAAGAGCGCGGCTTGAGTTCACGCGCCGCCTCGTGTAGATGGCGCGGCTTAGTTTTCGCTTCCCGTGCGCGGGGAGGGAAAGGTTGAGGGAGCGGCGTATTCGCTTCCCCATCCTGTCCAGGAACTGCGGGGTACGGGGGCCGCCCGGACCTTAATGCAAGGAAGAGCCTTCCTTGACCGCGGGGAGACGGGAAGATGAGGTTTGTCGCGCGTCCGCCACGGACGGGCGTGGACCTGCGGCTTCTCCAAGGACAGGCGGACCTGAACGCGGGCGCGCGAGCGCTTCGCGCCCAGGTCGTTTCGCGGTCGTCCGGAATGGTCCGGCGGCCGAACTTGAGTAGGAGACCGCAATGGACCGCGCTCAAAAGCAGGAGTCGATCGACACGCTGAAGGGCGTGTTCGCCGGCGCCGGCGCCGTGGTCGTGACCCACAACCTGGGTCTGACCGTTGCGGAGATGACTGACCTTCGAAGCCGCCTCCGCAAGGAAGGCGCGCAGCTGAAGGTGGTGAAGAACACCCTGGCCCAGAAGGCTTTGAACGGTTCGGTGGGGGA
>NZ_JAUYQL010000099.1 GCF_030697305.1 Phenylobacterium sp.
CGTGCGCATCTCGGCCAGGGCGAACGGATCGTCCAGCGCCGAATCAGCCAGGGTCGCGCTGGTCACCAGCACCCCGTGGGCGGGCAGGATCACCGCATTGGTCAGCGGTTCGGTGGGGTCCACCCAGTGGCGGCGGCAGGCGGCGTCGACCACCCGGCCATAGAGGAAGGTGGCGTCGAACCAGTCGACGAAGTCCGGGTCGTCGTCGACGTCCTCGTCGATCGCCCGCAACATCGAGCGCCAGGCCGGGAGCGTCATGCGCGCCCTGCGGTCGAGGCCGCGCAGCGCGCCTTCGATGCGCGCCCGTTCGGTCCCCGGCAGCGACGCGGCCGCGTCGTCCAACACGTCCTCCAGATGGCGAGCCAGCGCCAGCAGGGGAGCCTCGACCTTGGCCAGCGCCGCGGAGGCCGCGCGCGCGGTCTCGCGCACCCGATCGAGCGCCGGTCGCGCCTCGCACTCCATCCCGGCCTCCTGGGCGCCGAAGCCCTTCTGGCTGGTGCGGGCGCGAAGCTGTTCCAGCAGGGCCACCAGGAAGGTTTCGATCGGCCCGATCGGGTTGACCTCGCCGTTCGGCGGCGCGATCCGCCCCGACCAGCCCTCGCCCGGCAGGATGGCGGCGGCGCGGGCGACCTCCAGCAGAGCGGTGCGCGCCTCCTCGCGCTCGCCCAGCACGTCCAGCAGCCGCGCCTCCAGACCTCTGCCCCGTCGACCGCGCCCTTCCGGTCCGCGGATCCACCGACGGAGCTCGGCCGCCTCCGCGCCGGACAAGGCCGCAGCGAAGGCCGCGTCGGCGGCGTCGAACAGGTGGTGGCCTTCGTCGAAGACGATGCGCTTGAGCTGGGTGGTCTCCACGTCGGCCTTGGCTCCACGCGCCGCGCGCGCGCCGTCGAACGCCGCCTGGGTGAGCACCAGGGCGTGGTTGGCGATGACGATATCGGCGCGGCGCGACCCGCGGATCGCCTTCTCGACGAAGCAGGTGCGGTAGTGAGGACAGCCGGCGTGGATGCACTCGCCGCGCCGGTCCACTAGATTGGCGGCGCTGGCCTGGCTCATCGGCGCGATCGAAAACAGGGTCGGCAGCCAGGCCGGGAAGTCCCCGCCAGTCATGTCGCCGTCGCGGCTGGCGCGCACCCAGCGCGAGGTCAACGCGAGGCCCACGAGATCACCGCCGCCGAGCTGGGCGGTATTCACCGCATCCTGGAAGTTGAGTAGGCACAGGTAGTTCTCGCGACCTTTTCGCACCACCGCCTTGCGCGCCCGCTCCGCGGGATCGGGATAGATCGCGTGGCTTTCGCGCTCGATCTGGCGCTGCAGCGCGCGGGTGTAGGTCGACACCCAGACCGACGGCCCGTTCGCCTCGGCCCACAGCGACGCCGGGGCCAGATAACCCAGGGTCTTTCCGACGCCGGTGCCGGCTTCGGCCAGCATCATCCTGGGTTCGCCCTCACGGTCGCGGGGCTGGAAGGCGAAGGCGGTCTCGGCGGCGAATTCGGCCTGCGAGGGCCTGGCCTCGTCCAGGCCAGCGCGCTCCAGCAGCAGCTTCAGGCGCGCGGCGGCGGCCTCGGGCGCGATGGGCTTTGAGCCCGCCTCGCCGGGCGGCGCCTGGTCTTCCCATTCGGGGATGCGCGACCAGGCGTCGAGGCCGGAGGTGCGGAAAGCGTTGCCGACCGGGGCCGAGCGCAGCGCGCCGATCACCGCCGGGCCCCACGCCCAGCCGCCCCGCGCCAGGGTCTCGGCCACGGCGAGCGCCTCCTCCCGGCTGGGCTCGGGCGCGATGGCGAGGTCGGCCAGCAGCACGGCGCAGGCCCGGCGCAGCGATTCGGCCTGGGCCGCCGCCCCCTTGGGTTCCGGCATGCCCAGCGCCAGGGCGATGCCGGCCGCAGACGGGGCGCAGAACCGCGCCGGACGGACGAAGGCGAACAGTTCCAGGGCGTCGAACAGGCCTCGCCCGCGAGGCGGCGCATGCAGGCCCAAGCGCTTGGCGGTCATCGCCGCGTGGGCGATCAGCACGGGCCCCTGCTCGAACAGGTCGCGCGCCTCAGGCGCACGAACGGCGCGCGCTTCGCCGGCGTCGGCCACGGCGGCGCGCGGCCCGGGCAGCACCACCAGGGCTGGCGCGAGATCGAGGCTTGGCGCAAGCGCGTTCACCGCGGATTGCTAGCCGAGTTCGGAGGCGAACGAAACGGAAACCTGATCCGACGCCGGTCAGATCAGCGCAACAGGCCCAGCAGGCGCAACATGTCGAGGAGGCCGATCCACAGCGATGAGAACAGGGTCTTCCACCAGGGCGCCTTGGCCGGCGGCGCGGGCTCGGGAACTGCGGCCGGCGCAGGTTCAGCCTGAGCGGCGGTCTCCTCGGCCGCCGGGAAATCGGCCACCACCGGCGCTTCGACCGCCGGCTGCATCGGCTCTGCCGTCGTCGTCGCGGCGTCCGCAGCGCTGTCGGCTGCAGCGGCGCTGGCCGCGGGCGGTGCGACCGCAGGCTTCGGCGCAGGCGCAGCGTTCGCGGCCACAACGGGCGCCGAGTCGGGCTTGGGCTTTGGCTTGGCGGGCGTAGTCAGCGCGTAGCGCCCGACGATCTCGTCGTCGCCGGAGCGGCGCCAGTATCCCTTGCCATCCTTGCAGGCGAGGACCGTGTCGCCGCTGTAGGGCTGCCAGCGGCATCCCGGCGGCGCGGCGTCTTGGGCGTCCGCCGCCAGCGGTGCGGCCAGCACGACAGCGCCTGCCAGCCCTGCCAAGAACGAAGCGATGCGGATCATGTGCGGCCCTCCCGCGCTAAACAGGCCCGGCGCGGGCGCCTGCGTCAACAGGGATGAAACGTAACGGGAACATGCTATAGCCGCGACCATGGCCGACGACGCCGCTCTCGCCCGCGACCTGTTGCCCGACCGGTTCGCCGATTGGTTCGCGGCCCGCGGCTGGGCGCCGCGCGCCCATCAGCTTGAGATGGTCGCGAAGGCCCGCGCCGGACGCGACGCTCTGCTCATCGCGCCGACCGGCGGCGGCAAGACGCTGGCGGGCTTCCTCCCCAGCCTGATCGAACTGATGGATCGGCCGCCGCCGAACACGCCGCGCGGCGTCCACACCCTCTACATCTCGCCGCTGAAGGCGCTGGCCGTCGACGTCGAACGCAACCTGATGGCCCCGATCGCCCAGATGGGCCTGCCGATCACCGCGGAGTCGCGCACCGGCGACACCGGCCAGGCGCGCCGCCAGCGCCAGCGGATCAAGCCGCCGGACATCCTGCTGACCACGCCCGAACAGCTCGCCCTGTTCTGCGCCTGGGAAGGCGCGCGTCTGTATTTCCAGGACCTCGCCTGCGTCGTCGTCGACGAGATCCACGCAATCCACGCGTCCAAGCGCGGCGACCTGCTGGCGCTCGACCTCGCCCGTCTGCAGCAGTTCGCGCCGAACCTGCGCCGCGTCGGCCTCTCGGCGACGGTGGACGACCCCGACGTCATTCGCACCTGGCTGGGCTATGCGCCGGAGGATGGCGGCGGACGCGCTGTCGACCTGGTGCGCGGTCCCGCCGGCGCGCAGCCCGTGGTCGACGTGCTGTTGTCGGAAGGCCGCGTGCCCTGGGCCGGCCACACCGCCCAGCACGCCATGCAGGAGGTCTACGACGTCATCCGACGCAGCCGGACCGCTCTGGTCTTCGTCAACACGAGGTTCCAGGCGGAGTTCGCGTTCCAGGAACTGTGGCGACTGAACGAGGACAACCTGCCGATCGCCCTGCACCACGGATCGCTCGCGGCCGAGCAACGACGGCGCGTCGAGGCGGCGATGGCGCGGGGGGAGCTTCGCGCCGTGGTCTGCACCTCGACCCTCGACCTCGGCATCGACTGGGGCGACGTCGACCTGGTGATCCAGCTCGCCAGCCCCAAGGGCGCCTCGCGCATGGTCCAGCGTATCGGCCGCGCCAACCACCGGCTGGACGAGCCCAGTCGCGCCCTGTTCGTGCCCGCCAACCGCTTCGAGATGCTGGAATGCCAGGCCGCGCGCGAGGCGATCGCCGAGAACCGCTTCGACGGCGATCCGGCCCGGGTCGGCGCGCTGGACGTGCTGGCCCAGCACGTCCTGGGCTGCGCCTGCTCCGAGCCGTTCGACCTGGTGGCGCTCTACGAGGAGGTGCGCGCCTGCGGCCCCTACCGCGCCCTGGCCTGGGAAGACTTTGAGGCGGTGGTCGATTTCGTCTCTACCGGCGGTTACGCGCTGCGAACCTACGACCGCTTCCGCCGCATCGTGAAGGGCCAGGACGGGCTCTGGCGCGTGCGCAACGCCCAGACCGCCCAGCGCCATCGGTTGAACGTCGGCGCGATCCTGTCGCCGGCCGTACTCAGCGTGCGGCTGGCGGGGCGTCGAGGCTCCGTCGGGCGCAAGATCGGCGAGGTCGAGGAGGGTTATCTGGAGCTGCTGGAGGTGGGCGACACCTTCGTCTTCGCCGGCCAGGTGTGGAAGCTGGTGGGCGTCACCAGCCTCGACGTGCTGGTCAGCCCCGCCGCCGACAAGGACCCAAAGATGCCGTCCTGGGGCGGCTCCAAGTTCGCGCTGTCGACCTACCTGGCGCAGCGGGTGCGCGAGCTGATGTACGACCAGGCGCACTGGCAGGTGTTGCCGCTCGACGTGCGCGAATGGCTGGAAGCCCAGCGCGACCGCTCGCGCATCCCGGCCGAATCCGAGATGCTGCTGGAGACGTTTCCGCGCGGAAAACGCTGGTTCATGGTCTGCTACCCATTCGAAGGCCGCCTTGCGCACACCACGTTGGCCATGCTGCTGACGCGGCGGCTGGAGCGGATGGGCGCGGCCCCGCTGGGCTTCGTCTGCAACGACTACGCGCTGGCCATCTGGGCGCTCAAGCCGTTGGACAGCCTTGATTTCGACTCGCTGTTCGCTGAGGACATGCTGGGCGACGACCTCGAAGACTGGCTGGCCGACAGCTTCATGATGAAGCGCGCTTTCAAGGGCTGCGCGATCATCTCCGGCCTCATCGAGCGGCGCTTTCCGGGCACGGAGAAGTCCGGACGCCAGGTGACCTTTTCCACGGACCTGATCTACGACGTGCTTCGACGCCACCAGCCCGACCACCTGCTTCTGCGCTGTGCGCGCGAGGACGCCGCCACCGGCCTGATCGATGTGGCGCGCGTGGGCCAGATGCTGGCGCGGATCCGCGGACGCATCCTCCACGCCGACCTCGACCATCTGTCGCCGTTCTCGGTGCCGATCCTGCTGGAGATCGGCAAGGAGCGGGTGCCGGGCGCGGCCGGCGAGATGATCCTCACCGAAGCCGCCGACGACCTGATCGCCGAGGCGTTGGCGTGAGCGCGGCGCCGCGTTTCGTCTACGATGTCGCGGCCAGCGCCTGCGGCGGCCTGCGCACCCTTGTGGCCGGCGTCGAAGTGCTGCTGCGGGCCAGCGGCGCGCTGTGGATCGAGAAGCGCCGCACCCTGGTCGCCGCCGACCTGCACCTGGAGAAGGGTTCGGCCTACGCCGCGCGCGGCCAGATGCTGCCGCCCTACGACACCCGCGAGACGCTCGGCCGGCTGGAGCGCGAGGCCGATGCGCTGTCGCCGGATATCATCGTCCTGCTCGGCGACACCTTCCATGACCGCGGTTCGGAGGCGCGCCTCGCTGACGACGACGCCGAACGGCTACGGAGCCTCGCGCGACGCAGCCTGCTGGTCTGGGTGGTCGGCAACCACGACGCCGACGGCCCGGCCGCCCTCCCCGGCGAGGTGGTCGACGAACTGGACATCGAAGGCCTGCGCCTGCGCCACGAACCGCAGGACGGTCCGCAGCCGGGCGAATTGTCCGGCCACCTTCACCCCTGCGCTCGCGTGGTCGCCAGCCGCGGCAGCGTGCGCCGCCGCTGTTTCGTCACCGACGCCGAGCGCGCGGTGCTTCCGGCGTTCGGGGCCTATGCCGGCGGCCTGAACGTGCGGGATGCGGCCTTCGCGGGCCTGTTCGCCCGGCCGCCGATCGCCGCTGCGCTCGGGGCGTCGCGCGTGCACGCCGTCGGCTGGCGGTCGCTGGGACCGGACTAGATCGCTCGTCGGCGCTTGACGCAGATCGCGCTGCCTTATATCGCTTATTAGCAATATAACCGACTAGCGATCAATGAGCCTGCAAACCGAGCCCCTCGACCGCGTCTTTGCGGCCCTAGCCGACCCCACACGACGCGCCATTCTGGCGAAGCTGACGGCGGGCGAAGCGACGGTGAACGAGTTGGCCGCCCCGTTCGCCCTCGCCCAGCCGACGATCTCCAAGCACCTGAAGGTGTTGGAGGCGGCGGGCCTGGTGTCGCGCGGCCGCAGCGCACAGACACGTCCGGTCCGGCTGAATCCCGCCGCCCTCGCTCAGGTCGACGGATGGCTGGGCGACTACCGCGGGTTCTGGGAACAGAGCTTCGATCGCCTCGACGCCTACGTGAAAGACCTCCAACAACAGGAGAAGCCCCGATGAGCGACGAGCCCGAAGCCGCGCGCACCCTGGTCGTCACCCGGGTCTTCGACGCCCCCTCCCGTCTGGTCTTTCTGGCGCACAGCAAGCCCGAGCACGTGATCCGCTGGTTCGGACCGGTCGGTTGGCCGCTGACCATGTGCGAGATGGACTTCCGCGTCGGCGGCCGGTTCCGGTTCGCCATGACCGGCGAGAGCGGCGTGCAGAACCCGCCGTTCGGCGGCGAGTACCTGGAGATCGTCCCGGACCGCAGGATCGTCTACGACAACGCCTTCGAGGCGCCGGGCTCGCCGCTCATGGTCACCGCCCTCGACTTCGACGAGGTGGACGGCAAGACCACGCTCACCATGACCACGGTGTTCGAATCCCAGGCCATGCACGACGAGTACGTCGGCGTCGGCATGGAGGACGGGATCAACTCCGGTCTAGACCAGCTCGCCGAGGTGGTCGCGGCGTTGAAGGCCGTCTAGGGCGCGGCCTGGGCGTAGACGATCGAGTCGTAGACCCGGCCATTCGCTTCGAACGTGAAGTCGCGCATTGGCTGGCGCGCCATTCCCAGCCTCACCATCACGGCCTGGGAGCGCAGGTTGTCGCGCGCTGTGAAAGCGATGATCTCGCGGAAGCCGCGCAGGCGGAAGCCGTCGTCAAACACCGCGCGGGCCGCCTCGGTGGCGTATCCCTGTCCCCAGGCGCTTCGCACCAGCCGCCAGCCGACTTCGACCCCCGCCCCCAGCGAGACATGGCGTTCATGTATGGGCAGGATACCGACATAGCCTACGAAGCCGCCGCCGCGGGAGTCCACCGCCATCCGACCATATCCCAGCCTGGCGAAGGCCTCGGCGTAGCGTTCCAGCTTGGCGTCGCTCTCGGCGCGCGTGAAAGGCGCGCCGTAGTCGCGCATCACCTCAGCGTCGGCATGCATCTCGGCGAAGGCGTCGCCATCGGATGGCAGCAAAGGTCTCAGGACCAGGCGGTCGGTCTCGATGCTCATCGCCGCAGCGCCTAGAGCCTGAGCGCCTTCTCCAGCGCCATGGCCAGCGAGATGCAGGCGCCGGCTGTCAACGTGGTCGAAAGCCGGGGATAGCGGGCGGGCACGTCTGGCGCTGCGTGATCGAACAGCCACTGCAGCATGAACGCCGCCATGAAGCCGCAGATCACCAGGGCGGCTCCCATCTCCGCCCGGCCCATGACCAGCAGCCAGGCGGCGATCGGCGATATCACCGAGGCGGCGAGGCGGCCAGCGCGCGGATCCTCGCGCCCGCTCTCCAGGCCCCATCGCACGCCGCCAAGGAAACTGAGGACGACGGCCGACCAGGTCAGGATGGTGGTCAGCGCGCCGGGGCCAAGATCATTGGGCGCAAAAGCGTAGATCAGGGCCGAGGCCGGAAACGGAAGCAGCGCCAGGACGGCGATGATCCACAGCGGTGCAGGTGCAGAACGGGCTTCCATCGTCGGTTTCGGCTCCGTGTCGGGGGAGTTTCGGGTCTCGACGGGACGTTTCACGCCCGGGCGCAAGCTTCACCTGGAACCATGGCCCGCATGGTGCGCCCAGGTAAAGACCCCTGCGACAACATGCCGGGTTCGGACGATCAGCGGGTGAAGACGGCGAGACGCGCGATCGTCACCTCATCCAGGGCGCCGGTGGCCACGAAGCCCTGGTCGCGCTGGTAGGCGGCGATGGCCATCTGCAAGGCCGGCGAGGACGAACCGTCGCGAGGGCCCTGGTAGTAGCCGAGCCGCGAAAGGGCGCGCTGGGCGGTCATCACCGCGGCGCTCGGCGCGCCGGTGGCGGCCACGGCTGTCACGCCGCCCTGCGCCGGGCGAAAGCCGGCGGCGCTGCGTTCGGCGACGCTGCGGCCTTCGGGCGTCAGCTTGGCGCGGGCGCGGGCCGCGCTGCTGCGCGATTCTCCGTCGCCCGTGCGCGCGGCGATCAGGTACCACTTGTAGGCCTCAGCGGCGTTCTGGCTGACGCCGATGCCTTCTTCGTAGAGCCGGCCCAGGTTGTACTGGCTGTCCACCAGGCCCAGGTCAGCGGCCTTGCGGAACCACTGAGCGGCCAGGGCTGCGTTCTTGGCGCCGCCGCCAGTGCCTTCGAAGTAGTAGAGGGCGAGGTTGTGCATCGCCTTGCGATCGCCGCCGGAGGCTGCGCGCTCGGTCCAGCGACGGGCTTCGGCGAGGTCGCGCGGCAAGCCGACGCGACCCTCTTCGTAGACCTTGGCCAGATAGAGCTGCGCCGGCGCGTGGCCGAGGTTGGCCGCCTTGCGCAGCTGCTCCATGCCGCCCGGCGCCTTGGCGTCGATCGCGGCGACGGCTGCGGAATAGAGCGCTCCCAGGTCGACATCGCTCTGCACGGCTGGCGCGACGGAAGCGACCTCGCGCGGGACGAGCGCGACGGCGGCGCGCGGATTGGGACCGAAGGGGTCAAGCGCTTCGTTTTCAGACTTGGCGATCGGTTGTCCGACCTGGTCGCGGGCCTCGGCGACACGCTTGGGGGCCGCACCCTGCGGAGCGCCCTCCATAAGCACGAAACCGGCCGCGCCGACGCTCAGGAACGCAGCGCCGCCCGCCACCAGCAGCGCCGTCTGCAGGGTGGAACCGCCGCCCTTGCCGCGATTGAAACCCAGGCCGGCGAAGAGTGAGGCGCCGGGCGCTTTCTTGGCCGAAGGCGATCTAGCTGCGGGGTCCGCCGCGGGTGCGGTGTCGCCGGACGCCGGCTTGATGGTCTTTTCCTTGGACGTCCGATCCTTGCGGGTGCGCGCTTCGCCGCCTTGCGAGGCCAGTCGTGCAGCCGCGCGCGCCTGTTCGATGACTTCGCGCGTGGTCAGCGGGCGTTCGACCTGGGCGACGGCTTCGAGCTCCACCTCAGGTTCAACGACAGCCTCGATTTCTGCCTCGATCTCCGCTTCGGGATCGGCGAGAGCCTCGGCTGGCGTATCGTCCCACGCAAGGCCAGGGCGTTCGTCCGCCGGCTCAAGATCGACCGGGTCGAGCGTCACCGGCTCCAGATCCACCGGCGTCAGATCGAGCGCGGCGGTCTCGGTCGTCGCCGCCGATGTCAGTTGATCGTCGGCGAGCGCCGTCGGCACATCCAGGTCTGCGGCATGCGACCACTCCGAGTCCGCGTCGTCATGGACCTGCGGACCGGCCAGCACGGTGTCGGGCGCGCGTTCGGCGATGGTTGGATCGGATTCCGGTTCGGCCTCAGCGGGGGATTTGGCCTCCTCAACCTCGAAGATGTCGGCCGGCTGGAACGCGTCGCCGTCAAAGCCGGCGGGCGTAGGGTCGAGGTCTTCGTCGGCGAAATCGGTGGGCGCCAGGCGTTCGGCGGAGAATGGCGCCACGTCGGCGCCATAAGCCCCTACCCCGGCCAGGCCATCGGGCTCCGGCGGCCCTAATGGCGGGAAGGGTTCGCGTCCGTAGATGGCGGCCGCGGCGTAGGACGCTGGCCCGCGCGACTGGGATTCCGCCAGCCGTTCGTCGATCTTGGCGCGGGCCTCGTCTAGCAGGCGCGCGGTGCGCTGCTCGCTGAGCCGGATGCGTTCGGAGAGGTCTTCCGAGGCGCGGTCGTGACGGGCGCTTATTTTGTCGGTGACCCGCACGACCTGGTCGCCGACCTCGTCGATGGCCTGGGCGGACCGGCGCTCGGCGGCGCTGATCCGTTCGCCGAGGCGTTCGGTCATGCGGGCGATCTCAGCGCCCAGCTTTTCCAGCGCCTGAGCGTGGACCACGTCGGTGCGGCCCAGCCGGCTCTCGACGGTTTGCGCCAGGCGCGCGACTTCGCCGCCCACGGTGTCCATGACCTCGACGCTGCGGGTCTCGGCCTTCTGGACGCGGCGGTTGAGGCTGTCGGCCATCGCCAGTACTTCGCGGCCCATGGTCCCCACGGCCAGCGCCTGGCGCTGCTCGGCCAGGCGGACCTGCTCGCCGATCTCGGCAAGCTTGGATTCCACACGCTCGATGCGGGCGTCGGGGGCGACCCGAAGCTGCTCGGCGATCTCGCTGCGCACGCCTTCGACGCGGCGGGTCAGTTCATCGGCCAGACGCTCGAGGCGGCGTTCTACGCCAGGCGCGCCGGCCTGCTCCACCCCGCCCAGCCGTGCGTCCAGCGCGGCCAGCGAGTTGCGCAGGCTCTGCAGGGCTTCGGCGGTCTTGCCCTCGGCTTCGTTCAGCCGCTGGAACTGTTCGCTGTTGCGGCTTTCGCCCTGGTAGAGCTGCGAGGCGACCTTGCCGAGCGTTTGCTCGATGACATGCAGGGCTTCGGGCGAGCGCGGCCCCGAAGCGTCCTGCTCCAGCCGGCGCATGCGCTCGGTGAGCCGGCCCTGGCCGTCCTGAATCTCTTCGGCCAGCCCTTCGAAGCGGGCGGCGACGGCGACGCTTTCACGTTCGGCGGACTCTATCCGAGCGACCGCCTCGCGCACGGAATGTTCGACGCCGGTGATCACCAGGCCGGTGCGGGTCTCGGAGGCTTCCAGGCGTTCCGACAGCCTGTCGAAGGCGCCGGCGACCCGATCGAGCTCGTCGGAGGGGTGTTCTACGGTTTCAAAGCGTCCCGGCCCGGCCTGCGCCGCGCGCGGCACCTCGACGTAGCGGGAGGGGCGACCGGCGAAGTGCGCCTCGGAGGTGACCTCCTCGGGCGTCTCGTCCTCCAGGATCATCCGGTTGAGCCACTCGCCCAGCGTCATGCCGGAACGACGCGCAAGGTCCTTCGCGACCTCACGGGCCTTTGGGTCGATCCCTTTGACGCTCCAGGGCGTCCCAGACGTCATCGAATCGTTCTCCAGGCTCGTCTCGACGCTACCCACCGATTCCTGGGGTGTAAACGCGACGTTATCGCTAGATGTTGTGTTGGGCATGATGAGCTGTGGACGACAGCGGCCCCACCACCGCTTAGGCCACATCCGAATCACGATTATGGTTAAGCGGCCATTAAGACTTCCCGCAGCCTCGGTGGGATCACTGCGCGAGAACTCGATGGATCTGCCGCTCACCCTGGCGCTGACAGCCGCGACGCTGGCCTTCGCCGTCGGTTGCGGCTGGATGGGCGCGCGGCCGCCGAACCCCGCCCGCGGGCCCCGACTGCTGCCCTACCGGTTCATGATGCTGCTGGGGGCGGCGATCCTGCTGGTCTTCCTCGTACACCTGGTCAATCTGATGGGCGTCACCACCGGGCGCTGACCGCGGCTCAGGCGGCGTCCGGCAGGGCCGCCGCCTCCTCCGGGCGCTTGGGCCTGCGCGCCAACCCGGCCATGCCGCCCGACGACATCAGGCCCACGTCGGCCAGCGCCAGCGGGATCGCCCAGCGGTTGGGCGCGGCGATATAGCGCGGCTGCCAGGTCGGGTCGTACTTCTCCTTGTACCGGCGCACGCCCTGGAAATTGTAGATCTCCTCGCCGCGCTCGAACAGCAGCCGGCCGACCCGAGACATCATCGGCGCCAGCGGCCTGTCGTCGAGCCCGGCCAGCGGCGCCATGCCGAACTCGAACGCGGTGTAGCCCTCCGCCCTGCCCCATTCGAGAAGCTCGACGAACAGGAAATCCATGATGTTCTTCGGCGCATCCTCGGCATAGCGCATGAGGTCCATGGAGAAGGCGCCCAGAGTCGCCGTAGTCCACAGGGTCGCGAACGCCACGATACGCCCCTCGAAACGCGCCACCGCCACCGGGAATTCCGCCACATAGGCCGGTTTGAACCCGCCCATGGTGAAACTCTTCTCGCCGCCCGCGTGATGGGACAGCCACTCGTCCGAGATCGCGGCCAGTTCCGTCATCGCCGCCTCGACGGCCGCCCCCCTGAGCACCTCGAAGCTGCATCCGTCCTCGCCCGCCTTGCGCCAGGCGCGCCGCAGGTTGCCGCGCCGGCGGCCCTCGATGCTGAAGGTCTCCAATGGCACGGCGGCCGACTCGCCCACCTTCTGGATGGTGAAACCCAGCTCGACGATGTCGGGCAGATCCTCGGCGGCGATGTTGTACATAGCCGGCCTCGCGGCGTGGGCGTCGGCCAGTTCGCGGAACCGCCACAGGAGCTCGAGCCGCTCGTCGCGGCGGCCGACCGGCGCGCCCATGGCGATCCAGGCGCGACCGCGCACGCCGAACATCAGGAAACTCTCCCCCGAGGAGGAGAACAGGAAGCGCTTGTCGCCCAACAGCGCCAGGTTCGAGCCGGGTTCGGCCTCTTCCGCTTGGGCTAGGATCGCACGCACCTTGGCGTAGTCGGGATCGGCCTCGCCGACCACGCGCGGCGGAGCCGCGGTCGCCGCCAGCCGCCAGACCCCGAAGGCGAACAGCGCCACCGCTGCGCCCGCCCAGGCGCGGATGGCGCGGGCCGCGTCGTCGTCCACCATCACCCGCCACCAGGGCTGGTCGGCGTAGTCGGCATGCTGGAACGACCACAGGCCGATCAGGCCTGCGCCCAGCAGCACGGCGGCGCTGGAGACCAGCCAGCCCGGCGTGATCTCCATGCGCGACAGCCGCGCCTGGCGGGTGAAGGCGCCATGCAGCGGCGCCAGCAGCAGCGCTAGCAGGCAGAGCGCGGCCGTCTCTTCCCAGACGAAGCCCTTGAGCAGCGCCAGCGGGGCCGCGACCAGCAGTGACACCATGGTGGCCGCCCACGCCGCGTCGAGCCGCGCGCGGACGCCGAACGCCAGCAGCACGAGCGCCAGGCCGATCACGCTGGAGAGGAAGTGGCTGACCTCGATCAGCAGCACCGGCGTGATCTGCATCAGACGGATGAAGCGACCGGGTTCGGAGGGCGTCGCTCCGGAGGCCAGCAGCATCAGGCCCGCCGCCATGGTCAGAGCCGCGCCCAGGTTCGGGGCCACGCTGTAGACCGCCGGCTTCAATTCACGCAGGAAACGCATCTGTCGCCGCAAAGCCGTTGTCGAGGCGAACGCTTATATCCCGATTTGCCCTGGTCGCACCGCTTGCCTGCCGAGCTGGCGGATTCGACTCACGTCAGCGCAATTGATCGTTGACCTTCAGCAGCATAGGTTCTGCGCTGACATCGAATCTGCCTGGGGCCAATCATCAAAATGCGTGCACTTTCCTCAGCAGCCGTGGCCCTGGGCCTGGCCGCATCACTTCTCACAGCCGTTCCGGCGAACGCCCAATA
Source organism: Phenylobacterium sp. (assembly GCF_030697305.1). Lineage (GTDB taxonomy): Bacteria > Pseudomonadota > Alphaproteobacteria > Caulobacterales > Caulobacteraceae > Phenylobacterium. Next base: position 13,564 of record NZ_JAUYQL010000099.1, read on the forward strand.
CGGCATGGACAAGAAGCAGCCCAAGAACGCTGCGACCCCGGAGCTGCCGCGTTGCGCCAAGCCCCTGGGCACCGCGGCGATCCAGGAGCCGGAGAACCGCTGGTGGACCCAGCTCGGCCTCTCCAACCCAGAGGCGTTGCTGAAGCTGTTCGCCGCGCGGTCCAACTGCCTGCGGATCGTCGATCGCAACGGCGGGCTGGCCATGCGCAACACTGAGACGGCGCTGGGCGCCTCGGGCGACCTGCGCCGCGGCTCCAACATCGGCAAGGGCCAGGTGGCCTCGGCCGACTTCTTCATCGTGCCGGATATCGCAAACTCCGACTCCAACACCGGCGGGGCGGCGATCGGCGCGATCGCGGGTTCGTTCCTGCCGGGCGGCTTCGGTACGCTGGCGGCCGGCCTGCGCACCAAGAAGGCTCAGGCGCAGGCGCTGATCACCCTGGTCGACGCGCGCTCCACCGAGCAGCTCTATGTCGCCGAGGGCGTGGCCCAGAAGACTGACATCTCGTTCGGCGGCGGCGGCGGCGGCTTCGGCACCACCGGCTTCGGCGCGGCGGCCGGCGGCGGCTATGCCGACACCGACATCGGCAAGGTGATCACCGCGGCCTACTTCAACGCCTTCGTGAACCTGATCGGCTATCTGCAGACCTCGGCGCCCACCGGCGCGGAGGCCTCGGCCAACGCCGGCATCCAGGCCTATCAGGCCAAATCCAACGTGGTGCTGCGCAAGACCCCCTCGCCCAGCGCCGGCGCCGTGCGCAGCTTCGCGCCGGGCGACCTCGTCTATCCGACCGGCCAGAAGAACGGCATCTGGTGGGAAGTCGACGACGAGAACGGCAATCGCGGCTGGGTCTCTTCCGCGATGATCAGCACGCGCTGAGTTCGGAGCCGGTCGGCTCAGGCCGACCGGCTCCGCCACAGTTGTTTCGGAACCGCGCCTGGGCTGGTGGGTTGACGTCGGACCCCCGAAGCAACCCAGCGAGCGTCATGATGACCAGCGAAACCATTGACCGAAGCGAAGCCGAGAAGCGTCTCTGGAACGAGTTCGGCGGCCACCGCACAGTGATGCTCGGCCTCGACGGCGGCGATGCTCACTTCCAGCCCATGACAGCCTTCGCCGAGCCTGACAGCGGGACCATCTGGTTCTACGCGCGGACCGATGGCGACCTCGCCCGCCACGCGGGCGCCGGCCAGGCCGCGACGATGATCTTACAGACCAAGGACCTGCACGCCTGCCTCGACGGTCAGCTCAGCGTCCAGGCCGACCGCGCACGCATCGACAAGTACTGGAGCCCGGTCGTCGCGGCGTGGTACCCTGAAGGCAAGGACGACCCCAACCTGACCATGCTGCGCCTCGACGCGGCCGACGCCCAACTCTGGATCACGGAAGCCGGGCCGCTGAAATTCATGTGGGAGATCGTCAAGGCGAACGCCACGAAGAGCACGCCGGACCTGGGCGAGCGCACCGATATCAGCCTGCACTGATCGCTCACGCCAAGCGCCACGTCCGCCGCCCCGTCCCCACCGCGCGACGGGGCGGTTTGCATTTGAGCCTGCGCAGTATGCGCCAACAACCTCTGCTACGAGCACCGGCGCGCGCTCAGGTGTTGATGAGAATCATTAGCTGGCATCCGTCTAATGTTGAATCGACTGATCTTTTCCACGCCTTGAAGAAACATGCGAAGATTTATCGGACTGCGCGCCTCCATGCGTCGAGTTCTCGACAGTCTTTGAGTGCGAGGATCGATAACTTGCAACCTATGCCGTGCGTCGGCGTTCGATTCTCCGATGGACGGAACTCTGCAAGCCTTGCAAAACCGACTGCTCGCCAGCCTTCCGCGCGACGATATGGCGTTGCTCGCGCCCCACCTGAGCGTCGTGAACCTGGAACGTGGGCGGCTGTTGCACGACCCCGGTGACAAGATCGACACCGTCTACTTTCCGCATGACGGGGTGATCTCACTGATGACCCTGATGGAGAGCGGCGCAGCGATCGAGAGCGCCACCATCGGCTGCGAAGGCGCGTTGGGTTTGATGGCTGCGGTAGGGCCGCGCCAGGCCCTGAGCCGCGCGATCGTGCAGACGCCCTGCAAGGCGGAGCGCATCAGCGTCCATCACATCCACGAGGCCTGGGAGCGCAGTCCAGCCCTGCGCGACCTCGTCGATCGCCACACCGAGGCGCTGTTCGGCCACGCCATCCAGTCGGTGGCTTGCAACGCCCTGCATTCGGTGGAGGCGCGGTTCGCGCGCTGGCTGCTCACCTGTCACGACCGCATTTCGTCGGACAGGATCGCGCTGACCCAGGAATTCCTCGCCGACATGCTGGGTGTGCAACGCACGACCGTCACCGCGGTGGCCCGCGGCCTGCAGACCAAAGGCATCATCCGCTATCGCCGCGGCGTGGTGGACATCATTGATCGCCATGCGCTCGAGGGCGTCTCATGCGAATGCTACGGCGTTGTGCGGCGGACCTACGAGCGGCTGCTGCCCTGATCCTGGAACGGGAAGCGTAGGCGCGCGATGACGCCGGCGCTGGGGTCGATCGAGAATTCACCGCGCACCTGGGCACAGAGACTTCGCACGAACCACAGGCCGAAACGTTCGCGGCCCGCCGCCGAGCCGGGATCGAAGCCCTTGCCGTCGTCGCTCACCAGCAGTTCGCAGCTCTCGGAATCAGGCCGCGACAGGCGGATCCGCACCGTCCCGCCCGCGTCCGGCACGCCATGGGTGAGCGCATTGCCAACTAGCTCCTGGACGATCAGAGCCAGGGTCGAGGCCGCCTGATCCGGCACAACAAGTGGTTCGACCTCAAGCACGACCTCAGCGGGGCGCGACCCGTGACGACGGCGCCAGATCGGCGCCATCTCCGTCAGATAGGCGGCGAAATCTATTCCGGCGGGCGTCCGCTTCTGTTCCAGCCCGCCGACCGATCCGATGGCGTCGGCCAGCCATAGCAACTGGCGCTTGGCCTCGGGCTCGGCTGAGCGCTGACTGCGCATGCGGGCCAATGCGGCCAGCAACTGCAGCGTGTTCGCCGTGCGATGGCGGGCTTCGGCCACGCCGATGGTCTGGTCGTCACTCGCCATGTTCGCGGTGGCCCTACCACCCCAAGTCCAAGCTGATCGTCGCTGTGTCCGCGTCTGCTTCTGTCGCGGCTGCGACTAGATGCTCGGGAACGGGCGGGCAGTTATCCCTTGCCGGCGCGCGGTTGGAAGCGGCGTGCGTCGCGTTCGAGCGGCCAATGCGGCGGCAGCCAAGGCGCACCATTCGAACGCGCTCGGAAATCCGCGATTCTTGAAGTGCTTAGGCGACGCATTCGCAGATGGCATCCTAAAGGATGCGACCCCAGGTCGCAGGCTCCGGACGGACTGAATCGGCGCTCAGGTCGCGACAAGGCATTTTTACCCGGAAGATATTGCATTCTATTTTACCCGGATATATTACGTTCGTCATGAACACGCCGCTGATCTTAGCCGAGGCGGACGCCGGCCCGTTCGCCGTCTTCGCGGGTACGCGCCTCGTCGCTCACGGCCTGCTGCCGCAGGTTGTCGCCGCCGCCAAGGCCGCGTTGGACGACGGAGAGACATCGAGCCTGCTGATCTTCGATGACGCCACTGGCCGCCAGGTCGAGGTCGACATGCGCGGGACGGTAGACGAGGTGATGCGCCGGCTAGGGCCCGCCGTCGTCCCCCGCGGGCCTGGGCGTCCGAAGATGGGCGTGGCGGCGCGCGAGGTGACCTTGTTGCCGCGTCACTGGGAATGGCTGGCCGCCCAGCCCGGCGGCGCATCTGCGGCGT
>NZ_JAUYQL010000030.1 GCF_030697305.1 Phenylobacterium sp.
CGTGCCCAAGGCGAACCTCGAGGCGTATCGCGAGGTCGCTCGCAAGGCCGGCGAGGTGTGGATGGAGCATGGCGCTCTGTCGTACGTGGAGTGCGCGGGCGACGACACGCCGGTGGGCGAGTTGACGTCGTTTCCCCGCGCCGTCCTGGCGAAGGACGATGAGGTGGTGGTGTTCTCCTGGATCACCTACGAGTCGAAAGCCGCCCGCGACGAGATCAACGCCAAGGTGATGGCCGATCCCCGTCTCAAGCAGGACGCCGCCTCCATGCCTTTCGACGGCAAGCGGATGATCTACGGCGGCTTCACAAGCATCGTCGAGATGTAGGCTCCGTCGCCCGATTGACAGCCGGGCGGACCCGCGCCCTCATTGGCTCCAAGGCGAAGCTTGGAGGGGCGAACATGACCGGCGGCGTTTTTTCAAGGATCGCGGCGGCTGCGGTCGTCGCAGCGGTGCTCGGGGCATGCTCGCCACAGAAGCCGCCCGCCGACGTGGCCGTTGCGGCGCCTCAGTCGTCTGTCGACCGGGGCAAATACTTGGTCGCGGTGATGGACTGCAACGGCTGCCACGACACCAACGCCTTCGGGCCTACGCCAGGGACGCCGGCGACGTTCCTGGCGGGCGCCGACGTCGGCTTCCACATGCCGGGATTGGGCGTCTTCTATCCGCCGAACCTGACGCCCGACCCCGACGCCGGCCTTGGCAAGTGGAGCGAGGCCGAGATCGTCGCGGCGATCCGCACCGGTCAGCGGCCCGACGGGCGGGTGCTAGCGCCGATCATGAACTGGCGCACCTATTCCACCCTGACGGACGCGGACGCAATGTCGGTCGCCTTGTACCTGAAGTCGCTGCCGCCCAGCCCGCACCGCTCGCCGGCGTTAGGCAGCCCGCAGACGGTGAAGGCGCCCTACCAGACGGTGGTCACCCCTGAGCAGGGCCTGAAACTCGCGTCTCCGCCGATTCCACCGGCCGCTTGAGGGTCAGCCCTTCATGATCTTCACGGCGACCGAGACGATGGCGGCGTTGTAGTCGCGGTAGGCGTCGCGCACGAGGCCTTCCCAGACCGGCAGGTTGACCACCACCGCGTCGCCGCGGGCGCGGGCGACCATCTGGTAATTATCGTCGGCGATGGCGGTCATTGAACCGACGCGCACCGGGGCGCCGCCCTCTTCCAGGGTGGCGAAGACCTCGTCGGAGATCACGTCCTTGTCGGGGCGCATGGCGCCCGGCGCCGCGCCGTAACCCTTGTTCATCGGATTGAGGATCGAGACGGTCGAGCCTTGGCGGATGATGAAGGCCACATTGCCGCTGGTGGAGGCCTTGGCGCGGCCGAGGAAATCCGAGCCGGTGCTGGCTTCCATTTGGGCGAAGTCGATGGTCAGCGACGGCGACACCAGGTTGGCGTCGAGGTTCCAGGCGGGCATGGCCATCTTGCCGGTTCCGATGGAGGCGAAACCGGTGACGCCCAGCGGCGAGCCCATGGTGCGATAGGCGGCCAGCGCCGGCGCGGCGCTGGGGCCATAGGTGACGTAGCCGCGCTTCAGGCTCTTGCCGATGGTGATGCCAGGTCCGCCGCCGCCCTTGTCGACGTTGCCGGGGATGCGCTCCATGCCGGCGCCATCGACGAGAGCGGCGGTTTCTTCCGCCGAAAGGACTGGAATGCCGGCGGCCTCGAACTGCTTGCGAAGGTCGGCGTAGGCCTCATCGGCCAGGCGACGCATGGTCGTCTCGTCGACGCCCGCCAGCACCATGGCCAGACGGGTGCGCGCACCGATCCCGGCCACGGCGGTGGCCTGCTGCGAGGTGACGAAATTCAGGTGGTAGGTGGGGATGCCCACCTTGGTGTGCCCCTTGAACAGCTGCGCAAAGGTCGGGGTCAGCTTGACCGGGAAGGTCTCGGCGTCAGCCTGTCCGGCCGCCAGGGACAGGGCGAACGCCGTGGCCGCCAAGGTGATCGTTTTGCGCATACAGATGATTCCCCCACGGCCGTTCGCCGCACCGGCGATCCTGGACGAGCCCGTCGCCACCGCCAACCCCGCTTGCGGCGCCGTCGCCCACGCCCAATGCTGAGCGTCGAAAAGGGGAGAGCACGGGATGCCCATTGTGACGGGACCGCGGCGTGGGTCGCTGGCCAAGGTGCTGCTGGGCGTGGTGGGCGTCATCGGAGTGCTGCTGGCGATCGGCTTGGGCGTCGTGCTGATCATCACCGGCGGCGGCGGGGTCATCGCCAGCCCCGCCGGCATGGTCGGCGGCCCGATCCGGGTGGCGGGACCGGCGGGCGACCGGGCCTATCTGCTCACCACCCAGTGGCGGACCTATCGTCCCAGCCCAGGCACGAGCCGATCCAGCTACACCGACCTGCTCACCGACGTGTGGGCGTTCGACGCGCGCGACGCCAAGCCTGTCTGGCGTCGCAGGCTGAGCTCCGATCGCCGCGGTGTGAACATGGGTCGCGCGGTGCTGGGCGTGCAGAACGAGGTGCTGTGGATCCTGACGCCCACGGGGCTGATCGGCCTGTCGCTGAAGGACGGCGCGCCGGTGGCCGACGTCGCCGCGATCGAGGCGGCCAACCCGCCGCTGCGAGGGGTGATCCCCAGCGAGCAACGCTACTATCGCTTCGACGGCCAGGGGCTGGCGTTCACCGCCGCCGACGGACGAGACTGGCGCATGACGGGCGAGGGCCTGAAGGCGGTAGTTGCTCCACGCGTGACGCAAAATCGGAGAGACAAGCCCGCGCCGGCTGCTCCCCGCGTCACCGTGCCGGCGTACACGGCCGGCGGAAGTGGCGCCTATGCCTTCCAGGCCCGCAGTCTGCAGCTACAGAAGCGCTGGCTGGGGCTGCTGGCGGATGCGGAGGTCGAGTCCTTCCGCAAGAACCAGGCGATCGGCGGGACGGACCCGGAAAGTCATCCACGCTCGCGGCTGTGGTGGGCCGACCGCGGCAGCGTGCGGGAATTCCTGGGCCCGCGCGCCACCTACTCCGGCTTCACGCCGCTGCCGGAGGGCCCGGAGTTCCTCTATGGCGGCCTGCTGACCGACGGCCGCAGCAGCGTACCGATCATGCTGTTCAAGCCTGACGGCCTGCTGGTGCTGCACCGCGACAAGCTGGGCGACGGCGGCCGATGGCGGCTGACGCGGGTCTCGGGGCCAAATGGCAAGGTGGCGTGGACCGCCGACCTTCCTCTGAACGCCATCGATTCGGTGATGCCAGGCGAGGGCTCGGTCCTGATGCACGGCTATCGCGACGAGGAGCCGACCCGTAGGGACCGCCGTCCGGACCCCACACCACAACTCGTCGCCGTGGATCTCGCCACCGGCCGGATGGGCGTCTACGGCTTTAAGGTGAAGGCGACCAAGCCCGAGGACATCCCGCCGTCCTCGACGCCGAGCCCCATTGAACCTGCGCCGGCGGCGAAGTGACGGCCCGCCATGCGACGGGCCGTCTTCATCCTCAGGCCGCCTGGTCGAAGCGCCTGCGGGTCAGCGGCCGCGCCGCATGCCGTTCCGCCAGCAACGCGGCGTGCAGCGCCTGGTCGCCGCCGCGCGAGGCGGCCTCGATCATTGTCAGGTCAATGAGGTCACGCTGGGCATGGCTGCCACCGAAGCGCGCAGCGATGTTGCGCACCGGCCGCAGGTTGTCGAGCACGCGCGCATAGTCGCCGGACCCGAACGCCTGCAGCGCCTTCAGGATCGGCAGACCCACATCGCGCACCATGCCGACATTGTCGCCAACCGCCGCCGCCTGGGCTTGAAGGAGCTCGGCCTGGGCTTCGGTGCGACCGGCTCCCACGAAGGCCATCATCGCGTGTGCGTCGTCGAACGCGTAGGCGCCGCCCATCGCCTTCGCCTCGTAGATGTCCGCCACAGGCGCCCAACGATCGCCCACGTCGACCCCATGCAACTGCAGCCGCCAAAGCATCGACGAAGCATCCACGAGGTCCAGCGCCATGTCCGAGCGGGCCTGGAAGATCGGTCCGTCGAACAGCTTCAGTGCCTCGTGCGCCTCGCCTTGGCCCAGGTGGAACAGCGCCAGGTGCCACCAGTTGTGGACCTGGAAGAAGCTCTCGCGGGTCCAGGCGTCGATGTCGGCGCGCATGAAGGCGACACCCTCGGCGCGGCGGTCCTGCATCTCGAACACGTGAGCGACCGCATGCTGAGCCCAGCCGTTGCGACGCTCCAGCGACAGCGCCTCCAGCCCCGCGTCTTCTGCGCGGTCGTAGTGGCCGGTCTCCTCGAGCCCGAAGGCCAGCATGCCCAACACGGCATGATGATCCGGCATGGAGCGCGACCAGTGCGGCAATGCACGGCCGATGCGATCGCGCAGCATCCGCGAGTCTCCCAACAGGAAGTCCAGCACCTGGCCGACCTGAAGCGCCAGCACGTCGCGCGGCTCGGTGATAGTCACCGCCTCCAGCGTACGCGCCGCGCCGGCGATCTCGCCGGCCAGCAGTCGACGCAGCGCCTCGACGTGGCCCAGCTCTCGCTCGGAACCGGGAAGCGCCGCGGCCGCCTCGAAGGCTGTGACGCCCGCCGCCGCGGCTTCGGCGTTGGTGCCGATCAGCGACAGGTAGGCGCTTAGCACGTGCGCCATCAGGAAGCCCGGGCTGTCCTCGGTGGCGGCCTGCAGGCAGCCCATGGGGTCGCCCGCGTAGCAGTAGTAGGCGTCCAGTGCTTGTTGGTATTTTTCCGCGGCCAAGGCGCTTGCGCCCGTCAATACCTGCCCGGAACGATCTCTCTGAAGCATCGTCTTCTCCAATCCGTATTGGGCGAATGGATACCGCCTTGCAGCACTCGACCTCTACCGGGCGTACGGTCGGTTCCTTGCAATCGCGAATTGTGGTGTGATGCGAAAGGCTTGGTCCGCTGGAACGACGGAGCGAGGGGCGACCATGAACGCGGGGCTGGGGAAAACTGCACCGTCAGTACAGTCGGACGGGCTGTCCAAGGGCGAGCGCACGCGCAACCGGCTGCTCGACCTGGCTTACGAGGCGGTGATCCGCAAGGGTTTCGCGGCGACCTCTATTGAGGAGCTGGTCGAGGCCGCAGGGATCACCAAAAGCGGCTTCTTCTATCATTTCCGCGACAAGAACGACCTCGCCCGCCAGATCCTCGAACGCTACGGCGCGGAGAACGAGGTGTTCCTGGAGACCCTGAGTCGCCGTGCGCGCGAGCTAAGCGATGATCCGCTGCACAGCTATCTGATTTTCCTCAAGTTGCTGGCCGAGGCGTTGAGCGACCTCGCCGTACACCATCCGGGCTGCCTGGTGGCGATCATCACTTTCCAGGACCAGGCGTTCGACCGCGAGGTCTGGGCGCTGAACACCGACGGCGTCCTGGCGTGGCGTCGCCGGTTTCGAGATTGGGTGGAAGCGATCGCGCTGGCCTATCCGCCGCGCACGCCGGTTGACCTGGACGCGCTCGCCGACAACGCCCTGATGTACGTCTACGGCGGAGCGATGCTGTCCAAGGCGTTGTCCGCGCCGGAGATGCTCGGTCGCCAGGTGCTGTTCTACCGAGACGGCGTGCGCCTGATGTTCGCACCGGGATAAGCGATTTTCGAGCAGACAATCCCGCACGATCGGGCGATGATCTCCGCAACGAGCCGACAGGGACTGATCGCCGCAGAGCGATCGACCGTCACTGCATTCAGGGAGAGACCCGATGGACTTCGATTTTCCGAGCATGGATGATCCGCGGCGCGCCGATGTGCGAGCATGGCTCGAGAAGAACCCGAAGCCGACGCCGCGTCAGTTGCTGGAGTCCGGGTACGAAGTTCCGCACTGGCCCAAGCCCTATGGCCTGGGCGCCGATCCGGAACTGCAGCTGATCATCTCCCAGGAGCTGGACCGCGCGGGCGTGCACCGCAACGGCAACCTGCTTTCGGCCACCAACCTCGGGCCGTCGCTGATGACCCACGGCACGCCGGCTGCCAAGGAGCGCTTCCTCGAGAAGATGCTGATGGGCGAGGAGCGCTGGGCCCAGATGATGAGCGAGCCTGACGCGGGCTCCGATTTGGCCGCGCTCAGGACCTCGGCGGTTCGCGACGGGGACGAATATGTGGTCAACGGCGTCAAGATCTGGAGCAACGGCGGCGCCGCAGACTTCGGCTGCGTGATCGTCCGCACCGATCCGCATGCGGCCAAGCACGCCGGCCTTTCGGTGCTGATCATCGACCTGAAAGGCCCTGGCGTCACCGCGCGCCCGATCTACAACATGAACCAAGACCCCAGTGACTTTAAGGCTCTGTTCTACGAGGTGTTCTTCGACAATGTTCGTGTGCCTGTGTCGAACCTCATCGGCCAGGAAGGCGACGGCTGGCGGCTGACGCAGCAGATGCTGCAGAGCGAGCGGATGATGATCCTGGAACGCCAGGCCAAGCCCACCGCCCGCGACCTGGCGCCCAGCCTCAAGGCGATCGGCCGCCTGAACGAGCCGGGCGTGCGGGATGAAGCCGCGCGTCTGTACATCGAAGGCGAGATGATCCGCCTGATGAACCTGCGCGCGATGAGCGACCAGCTCAACGCCAAGCGCCCGGGACCAGAAGCTGCCGCGATCAAGATGATCGGCGCGCCGCACGACCAGCGTCTGCTCGACTTCGCCAAGAAGCTTCAGGGCCAGGCCGGCATGGTCGCGGGCGAGAGCCCGTTCCCCGGCCTGGAAGATGCGTTCGGCGAGGCCACCTGGGACGCCTGTTTCTGGGACAGCCCGACGCTCACCCTGCGCGCCGGCAGCCAGGAGTTGATGCGCAACGTCATCGGCGAGCGCGTCCTGGGTCTGCCGCGCGAACTCGACCCGTCGGCCAAGGGCGACTGGACCGAGAACCTGCGCGCGCTCGGCAAGGCCGCCTGATCCCAAGCGGCGATCGCTTCTGGTCTGCTCTTCCCGGTGGTCGCCGGGTTGGGCGGGGCCAGGTGAACACCGGCACGGTCGGGTGCGCCGCGCTTCGACCGAGCTCTCAGGGCTCGGTGAAGTCGCTGCAGTCGGGGAGCGGCGCGTCCGGGGCGTAGGCGCCCTGAGCCAGACGGCGCGCGGGCCTGCAAGCCGGCGTCAATATCGTCGTCTCCCCCTGCACGCATCGGCGAACAGGCCTATATCTGGCGCCATGTCGGATATGGACGCAGCAACGGCGCTGAAAGGCGCGGCGCTGATCAGGGACGAGGTGACCCGCCTGCCGGACAGGCCGGGCGTCTATCGCATGATCGGCGAGGACGGCGAGGTGCTGTACGTCGGCAAGGCGCGCTCGCTGAAGAAGCGCGTCTCGCAGTACGCGCAAGGCCGCGTCCACGCCCAGCGCATCGCGCTGATGGTCGACCTGACGCGGACCATGGTGTTCGTCACCACCCGCACCGAGACTGACGCCCTGCTGCTTGAGATCAACCTGATCAAGCAGCTCAAGCCGCGCTTCAACGTGCTGCTGCGCGACGACAAGAGCTTCCCGGAGATCGTCATCCGCCGCGACCATGACGCCCCGCAGTTACGCAAGCATCGCGGCGCCCACAGCATCAACGGCGACTATTTCGGTCCGTTCGCCAGCGCCTGGGCGGTGAACCGCACGTTGAACACCCTGCAGAAGGCGTTTCTGCTGCGCTCCTGCTCGGACAGCGTCTACGAGAGCCGCACCCGGCCCTGCATGCTGCATCAGATCCGCCGCTGCGCCGCGCCGTGCACTGGGCTGGTCTCGCTGGAGGACTATCGGGGGCTGGTCGACCAGGCCGAGGCGTTCCTGCGCGGTAAGAGCCGGTCGGTGATGGGGACCATGGCCGCCGAGATGCAAGCCGCGTCAGAGGAGCTGGAGTTCGAGCGGGCCGCACGCCTGCGCGACCGCATCCGCGCGCTCGCCTCTATCGCCCAAGAACAGCAGATCAATCCCGAGACCCTGGACGAGGCCGACGTCTTCGCCCTGCACGCCGAGGGCGGCCAGGCGTGCGTGCAGGTGTTCTTCTTCCGCGCCGGCCAGAACTGGGGCAACCGCGCCTACTTCCCCCGTGTCGACAAATCCGACGAAGACCCGGAGGTCATGGCCGCGTTCCTCGGCCAGTTTTACGAGGACAAGCCGATCCCCAAGCTGGTGCTGGTTAATGTGGAGCCGGCCGACCGCGACCTGCTGTGCGAGGCGTTCGCCCTGAAGGCCGGGCGCAAGGTGGAGATCAACCGGCCGCAAAAGGGCGAGAAGCGCCAGTTGGTGCAACACGCCCTGACCAATTCGCGAGAGGCCTTGGGCCGCAAGATGGCCGAGAGCTCGGCTCAGACCAAGCTGCTCGCCGGCGTCTGCGAGGCGTTCGGGCTGGAGGGCCAGCCGGAGCGAATCGAAGTCTACGACAACAGCCACATCATGGGCACCAACGCGGTCGGCGGGATGATCGTCGCCGGCCCCGACGGCTTCCAGAAGAGTCAGTACCGCAAGTTCAACATCAAGGGGACCGAGCTCACCCCCGGCGACGACTATGGGATGATGAAGGAGGTGCTGCGCCGCCGCTTCGCCCGCATGGTCAAGGACGAGGAGGCCGGGGAGGCCGCCCCACGCCCGGATCTGGTGCTGATCGACGGCGGCGGCGGCCAACTCGCTGCGGCGCTGGAGGTGATGGCCGATCTCGGCGTCGACGACATCGCCGTGGTCGGCGTCGCCAAGGGGCCTGACCGTGACGCGGGCCTCGAACGGTTCTTCATGCCCGGCAAGGCGCCGTTCATGCTCGAGCCCAAGTCGCCGGTGCTCTACTACCTGCAGCGCCTGCGCGACGAGGCGCACCGTTTCGCCATCGGCGCCCACCGCACCCGCCGCACCATGGACATGAAGAAGAACCCGCTGGACGAGATCGACGGCGTCGGGCCGGGGCGCAAGCGCGCGCTGCTGCACGCCTTCGGCTCCGCGCGCGGAGTGTCGCGCGCCTCCGTCGACGACCTGGCCAAGGTCGAGGGCGTGAACCAGCCGCTGGCCCAGCGGATCTTCGATTCCTTCCGCAAGACCTGAGGGCCGTATGGACGAAGCCGATCTGATCGGCCGCGCGCGGGCGCTCTATGCGGCGTTCATGAAGCAGGATCGCGCGGCGGCCGAGGCGCTGTTGGCGCCTGATTTCCGCTTCACCAGCCCCTATGACGATCACATCGACCGCGAGGCTTGGTTCGACCGCTGCTGGCCCAACGCCGACCGCCTGGCGCGGCAGGACCTGCGCGAGGTGATGCAGGCAGGCGACGTGGTGCTGGTCGCCTATGAATGCGAGAGCATGGCCGGCGCGGTGTTCCGCAACGTCGAGCGGCTGGAGTTCGCGAACGGACAGGTCCGCGCCGTGGAGGTGTTCTTCGGCGACCCGCCCGCCGGCCTCACCCGCGCCGAGTTCGCGGCGGGGTAGGGCTTTCGCGCTCCCTTCCGCGCCCATAAACCCGGTCATCCCCGCGAAAGCGGGGACCCAGGCGTTTTAGTGTTTCAGCGCAACGGCTGGGCAAGGCCTCCGCCATTCAAACTCAGAAACGAAAAAAGCCTGGGTCCCCGCTTTCGCGGGGATGAGCGGAGGGAAGGCGTCAGGCGGTTATGTCGTCAGCGAGATCCCGCCAGCCCGGATTAAACCTTTCGATCAGCTCAGTCTTCCACGCGCGGTTCCACTTCTTCATGGCCCGTTCGCGGGCGAAGGCTCCGCCGCGGGTTTCGTATTGCTCCCAGTAGACCAGCGTCTTCACGCCATAGCGCCGTGTGAAAACCGGGATTTCGCCGGCGCGATGTTCGAGCATGCGACGACTGAGAGAGTCCGTGCTCCCGATGTAGAGCGTGCCGTGGCGACGGCTGGCGAGAACGTAGACATGGAAACTCGTGAATTGGAACAGATAGAGAACAAATAGACTTGACTATGATGTTCGGAAGCTATGCCTTGGGCGAATCGTGGGCTCGTGCGTTCAGGGCGGGCGGCGTTCTTGAAAAGGCTCGGCATGCAGGCCCTTCCCAACATCCTGACTTCGCTCCGGCTGGTGCTGGCGTTGTTCATGTTCCTGGCGCTGGCCGCCGCCGCCGGCGGCGTCCCCTTCCTCGCCGGCGAGCTCACGCCGGAGATGCAGTTCGCCCTGCAGCGCTGGGCGGTGTGGGCGTTCGTGATCGCCGCGGTCACCGATTTCTTCGACGGCTGGCTGGCGCGCAAGCTGGACGCCGAGACCGTGTGGGGCGCGATCCTCGATCCGATCGGCGACAAGGTGCTGGTCTGCGGCGCGGTGCTGGGCCTGATGGCGCTGGGGCCGCAGCCGATGGTGCTGTTGCCCGCGGGCCTGATCCTGTTCCGTGAATTCACCGTCAGCGCCCTGCGCGAAGTGGGCGCCGGCAAGGGGATCAAGTTGCCGGTGACCCTGCTGGCCAAGTGGAAGACCACCCTGCAACTGACGGCGCTGGCGTTCGAGCTGTTCGTGGCCTCGTGGGGGGCGTTCGGCCTGCCCTACGAGGGCGGGTTGCTGGAGCCGGTGTCGATCTTCGCCCACGCCCTGTTCTGGCTGGCGGCGGTGGTCACCCTGATAACCGGGGCCCAGTACTGGGAACAGACCCGCAAGGCGCTGAAGGGCTAGTCGGCGCCGGGAAGCCGACCACCCTTGGCTCAGCCGGCTTGGGCCGCCGGCTGTCGGACCGTTCGTCGCGCTCGAGCTGCATCAGCCGCACCAGCATCGATTCGCCCGCCGCTCGCATGATCATGACGCGCTCCATGGCCTGTCATGCACATGAGAATGACTTGCAACATAGAGTCTGGCAAGCCGAAACCCGGGCGTGCAGGCAGATCACGACATCGGGTTGGCGGGCGGCGCAGGTTCAGGCAGCGGGATGAACTCATCGTCGTCGGCGTCGGGCAGCTTCATGCGGCCGGCGCGCCAGTCTGCCTTGGCTTGCTCGATGCGTTCGCGGGAGGAGGCGACGAAGTTCCATTCGATGAACCGTTCACCGACGGGTTCTCCGCCCAGCAGCATGACGATGGCAGGCGTGACGCCAGTGACCACCACCGGCTGGCCGGGTGCGAACACCAGCATCTGGCCGGTCCCGTAGGTGTGGCCGTCGACCTCCACAGATCCACGGGCGACATAAGCCGCGCGCTCCGAATACTCGGCCTCAAGCTGCGCCTTCGCACCGGGCTGCAGCGCCCAGTGCACGTAGAACATCGGCGAATGGGTCTTCACCGGCGAGCGCGCTCCGAACGCCTCTCCGGCGATCAGCCGCGCGACCAGGCCGTCGGACTCATAGGCGGGCAATTCGGCTGCGGCGTGGTGGGCGAAGTCGGGATCGATCTCCTCGGCCTCGTTGGGCAGGGCGATCCACGCCTGGATGCCGTCCATCGGCCCGCCATGGGCGCGCAGCTCCTCGAACCGCTCGGAGTGGGTGATCCCCTTGCCGGCGGTCATCCAGTTGACCTCGCCCGGGCGGATCGCCTGGGTGACGCCGACGCTGTCGCGATGGGTCATGGCGCCGTCGAACAGGTAGCTCAAGGTCGACAGCCCGATGTGCGGATGCGGACGCACGTCGACTTCGCGGCCGAAGCCGGCGGTGAACCGTGCCGGGCCCATGTGGTCGAAGAAGATGAACGGCCCGATCATCCGCCGCTGCGCAAACGGCAGCACGCGGCCGACTTCGAAGCCGCCCAGGTCGCGACGGCGTTGTTCGATGACCATCTCGATCATGATGGACTCCTGGCTCGGTTGCGGGTGTGCGGACACCATGTGGCGCCCGCGCTGCGCAGGCTAGCCCCGGACGTCCGCCTTGACGCCGCTGCGGGCGCGGCGGGCCTCCACGGCGTTGGCCAGGCGCTCCATGACCCACACCGAGGTCTGCCAGTCGATACAGCCGTCGGTGATGCTGCGCCCGTAGACCAGCGGCATGTCGGCGACCAGATCCTGGCGCCCGCCCAGCAGGTTGCTCTCGACCATCAGCCCGAATACGCGCCGTTCGCCGGCCTCGATCTGGCGGGCGACGGCGTCGACGACGCCCGGTTGGTTGTCCGGATTCTTGCCGCTGTTGGCATGGCTGGCGTCGATCATCACCCGCTGGGCGAGGCCCGCCGCCGCCATCTGCGCGCAGGTTACCGCGACGCTGGCGGTGTCGTAGTTGGGCATGCGCCCGCCACGCAGGACCACGTGGGCGTCCGCGTTACCGGCGGTCGACGCGATCGCCGAGCGGCCGTCCTTGGTCACCGCCAGGAAATGGTGCGGCTGGCTGGCCGCCTTCACGGCGTCGATGGCGATCTGCACGTCGCCTGAGGTGCCGTTCTTGAAGCCGACCGGGCAGGAGAGGCCGGAAGCCATCTCGCGATGGATCTGGCTCTCCGTGGTGCGTGCGCCGATCGCGCCCCAGCTCACCAAGTCGGTGATGTACTGCGGGGTGATCACGTCGAGGAACTCGCAGCCCGCCGGCAGGCCCAGCTCGGCGACGCGCAGCAGCAGCTTGCGCGCGGCGCGCAGTCCCTCGTCGATCTGGAAGCTGCCATCGAGACGCGGGTCGTTGATCAACCCCTTCCAGCCCACCGTCGTGCGCGGCTTCTCGAAATAGACGCGCATGACGATCTCGAGCGAACCGCTGAGCCGCTGACGCACCTGAGCCAGCCGTTCGGCATAGTCGAGGGCCGCCGCCGCATCATGGATGGAGCATGGGCCGATCACCACCAGCAGCCGGTCGTCGCGGCCGTGCAGGATGGCCTGAGCGGCGGCGCGGCCGGCCGCAACCGTGCGGCCGGCGCGGGCGTCGACCGGGAACTCGGCCAGCACCTGCTCGGGCGGGCTGAGGGTCTTGATGTCGAGGATTCTCAGATCGTCTGTGGCGCCGGGCATGTCTCGCTGGTCCTTGGATCAGCGCAGCGGCGGCACAAAAAAGCCGCCAGGTGCGCTGGCGGCTGATGGGGTGGTTTCTATGACTTGCGCGTCATGTCATGCCGATCCCGTCCGCCGCCAGAGGCGTCGGATAGCTAAACCAAAACGAATAGGTCGCCGCGGGGTGGATCATGATGAGGCGATCTTAACCGCGTGGAGCCGAAAAGTCACGCTGCGATGGCGTGGTTTGGTGGGCTGACGCTGCGGTGCAATCTGGCTGTGATGGGCGGGGAGATGGCTGATGCGCGACGGGAACGTGCGGATCGTGACCGACGCGGACGAGTTGCAGGAAGGCCTGTTCGGCCAGGTCATCCTCTATGTGTTCGAGATCCTGCCTTACCTGCATGCGCGGGGCGCGCGGCCCGATTGGGCGATCCGGGCGAAATACTACGGCGGCGCGGCCGACGGCCTGGTGATCCCCGGCGTCCTCGACCTCGCCTACACGCCGCAACCGGCGAAGCGTGACGTTTCCCTGGCGCTGCTGCGCGAGCGCCACTGCGCGCAACTCGGCGACGACTGGCAGGGATTGCACGACATCTGGTCGAGCTATTTCCGCATCCCGCCGCGCATCGAGGCGGAGGCCGACGACCTGGGCCCGCTGGGCGACGCGTTGGGCGTCCACTACCGGGGCACCGACAAGCTAACCGCGGCCTGGGACACAAACCCGGTGAGCCGCGCCGACATGGCCGCGATCGTCGCCGACTTCCGCAGCCGCCGGCCGGACCTGAAACGGGTGTTCGTCGCGTCAGACGACGCGGGCTTCGCGAGCTACCTTGCAGACCAGACAGACGCCGAGGTGATCAATCTCGGCGGCGTCGACTTCCACAAGGCGGAGGATCTGGCCGCTGATCTCAACCGCAAGGCTGACCGGGCGCTGTTGGATTGCGTGCTGCTGTCGCGGTGCGCCGCGGTGCTGAAAACGTCGTCGGCCCTGGGAGGCTTCACCAAGGTGCTGCGGCCTTCGCTGGAAATCTACCGATGCGCGGCCAGCAAGATGTTCGCCGACATTCCCTATTTCCCCGTCGCCTACGTCCCGCGATACCAGAGCGAAGACCCGCAGGTGGCCGCGATCCTGGAGCGCCTGATGCAGGACGACTGGACCGATAAACACAGCCAACCCAGCTTCGCCGCCCGGCCGCGCTATGCGCGGCGCGCGCTGAAATGGAAGGTCCTGGAGATGCTGGGGGGCTCTCCGGTCTGACGCCCGCGGGTCAGTAGCTCAGCTTGGGATACCAGTCGGTCCCGCGTCCGTCGGGGGTCAGGTCGAGCACCGACCAGAGCGAGGCGATGTCGGGGGCGTCGCGCGGATCCTGGCCGGGGTCGGCCATCTCCCGGGTCATTTCGCTGGACCAGAACAGCCGCACCGTCCCGCCGTCGCGCTTGAACACCACCAGGGCCGGGTTCTCCGTGCCGTCGTCGTTGATCAGTCCCAGGTCGCGGGCGTAGTCGTCGCCGACTGTCTGGACGAAATCGAGGTCGCGCCAGCCGCGTTCCTGAGCGAAGGCGTTCTGCCGCTCAACCGGGCTGCGCCCGAGGATCTTCAACGCGACCCGTTGCTTGATGTCGGCGGCGTTGCCGTTCACGGCGCCTAACAGATTGGTGCACATCGGGCAGGGCCGTTCGCGCTGGGGCCCGTACATCCAGAAGTAAGTCACCAGCGTGTCCTTGTCGCCGAACAGCCCGGCCAGGCCGACCTCTGCGCCGTTCGGATCCTTGAAGCGATAGTCCTTCGCGATCACCGGGCCGTCGGGCAGGGCGCGACGCTGTTCGACGAGCTGGGTCATCTGGCGGCGCAGCTCGATCTCCTGCGCCAGCAGCGCCTGACGGGCCTGATCGTATTCGGCGCTGGCGCCCGGGAAGGGCGTCTTGGCTTTGGCGGCAAGTTCCAAGGCGGGGGCGAGCGAGGCCAATGGGTTTGTCCTTTGCGACTCCAAGAGGAGACAATGACACCGCCGCGAGGATGGTTGCACGGCCTCCCCCAGCCTGGAACGATGCTGTCGCCGCGGCGATCAGCGGAGGAGGCGCCATGGACCGGATCGACATCGAGGAGTTGTTCGCGGGGCTCGGGCCGGTGGAAATCCGGCGGATGTTCGGCGGCAAGGGGGTCTACCATCGCGGCCTGATCGTCGCGATCGAGCTGCGCGGCGACATGCTGCTGAAGGCCGATGAGGTCAGCGCGCCCGCGTTCGAGGCGGCCGGCGCACGCCGCTGGGCCTATGAGGGGCGTAAGGGCAAAGCGGTGCAGATGCCGTACTGGTCGATCCCGGAAGACGCCTTCGACGACCCGGACCAGATGGCTGGCTGGGTGCGGCTCGCCTACGAGGCGGCGCTGCGGGCGCCCGCCAAATAGGCGCGAAAACCGGCGCCGGTCGCCCGGTCTTGAGGCGCCCGGAACCTAGTCCGGAAGGCGGCGTTGTCGCGCCATCGGCCCAGGGAATCAGCGCTCAACAGAGCCGCGCCTGAGGCCGTCCGTATCAACTTCGTCGCCCCGCGAGTCCCGTCATGAAAATCCGCGCCGGCTATCGGATCACCTTCGATTGCCAGAACCCCATGCCCATTCACCTGATGCTCAGCGTGCACCCGGATCGGCGCCACGACCTGATCACGCCCGACACCCTGCGCGTCGACCGCCCAGAGGCCAGGATCACCCAGCTGGTCGACGGCTTCGGCAACCTCGTGACCCGTGTCGCCGCGCCGGCCGGTCCGATCACCTTCGCGTCGGATTTCGAAATCGCCGACAGCGGCCTGCCGGATCCGCAGGCGCTGGACGCCCGTCCGACGGCGGTGGAGGACCTGCCCGCCGACGTGCTGCCGTTCATCCTCGGCAGCCGCTACTGCGAGACCGACCGGCTCAGCGGCGTCGCCTGGTCGCGGTTCGGCCAGATCGAGCCGGGCTGGGCGCGGGTCCAGGCGATCGTCGACTATGTCCATGAGCGGATCGAGTTCGGCTATCACTACGCCCGTCCCACGCGCACGGCCGAGCAGGGTCACGAGGAACGCACCGGCGTGTGCCGCGACTTCGCCCACCTGGCCGTCGCCCTGTGCCGGAGCATGAACATCCCAGCCCGCTACTGCACCGGCTACCTCGGCGATATCGGCGTGCCGTACTCGCCGTCGCCGATGGATTTCAGCGCCTGGTTCGAGGTCTACCTCGGCGGCCGCTGGATCACCTTCGATGCGCGCCACAACAAGCCCCGCATCGGCCGCATCGTCATAGCGCGCGGGCGTGACGCAACGGACGTGGCGATCACCCACACCTTCGGCACGGCGTGGCTGACGCGCTTCGAGGTGATCACCGAGGAGATCTCCGACCAGGCCCTGATGGCGGCGGAATAGGCTTCAGTTGAGGCGGCGCTTCTTGAGCATCGCCGTTCGGTCGGCGGAGCGGATCTCCACGTCGAAGGCGTCGTTCTCGCGCCTGACGCGCAGAGGAATGGTCGCGCCGGCGCCGCCCTGGGCCCACAGACCGGTGTAGAAATCCGCTAGGGTCGAGACTGTGACATCACCGACCGCCAGGATGAAGTCGCCGGCGCGCAGTTCCGCACGCGCCGCCGGACCGCCCGGATTGACGCCGATGACCACGACGTGCTCGCCGATCTCCTGGGAGATCACCCCCAGCCAGGGCCGGGGCGGATGCGCGGGCTTGCCGCGGGCCAGGTCATCGAGGATCGGCGCCAGCAGCTCGGAGGGCACGAACATGTTGATCGGCGAAGTCTTCCCGCTGCTCAGTCGCCGCTCCATGCTCAGCGACCCGACGCCCACCAGCTCACCGGAGGAGCCGATCAAGGCTGCACCACTCCAGTGCGGGTGCGCCGGCTCGGTGATGATGGCGTTGTCCAGAAAGTACTCCCAGTAGCCGGCGAACGGCGTGCGTGCGATCACCCGCCCGGCCGCGGCGTGGGCGCGTCCGCCGCCTCCAGCCAGGATCACCGGGCTGTCGGTGGCAAGGGCCCGGGAGTCGCCAAGCGGCAGGGCCGGCAAGCCCAGCGGATCGAGAGCCTGGACCAGCCCAAACCCCGTCACCGCATCGAACCCCAGCACGTGAGCCGGCGTTCGCATTCCGTCATTCTGGGTCAGCGTCACCTCTTCGGCTTCCGTGATCAGATAGCCGATAGTCAACACCAGGCCGTTCGGACCGATGACCGTACCGTTGCCCAGCCGCTGGACGCCCAGCGTGCCCGCGGTGAAGGCGTCGGGCGGCACGCGCGCCTCCAGCGCCACCACCGCCGACAGCGCTCGATCCAGGTCGAACCCATAGGCGTCCGCCGACGGCCGCATCCGCGCCTCGACCTCGTAGCCGTCGAACGGTGACGCCATGCGGCGATCTCCTGAACCTGCTTTCGCTTCCTGGATGGATCAACGCGCGAACCGCGAGACCGACGCCTCGTGATCATTCGCGCGTGCGCCCAGCCTCGAAGGAGGCATTGTCACCCAAGCGCCGTCGCGCATCCAGAGGCGTTAGTTGGTGAGTTCGCCACACACACTAGCTCGACACCGGACGGACCTCGGCCCGCGCGTCCCCGTGACGACCGAGCCAGGTCGTTCTCTCTGCCGATTGATCTGCCGGCGTGACATCGGTGAACCCCGATTTCCACCAGAATCGGATCGCGCGGGCATTCCCGCGATTGGCCGCGACATGCGCCGATTGCGCGCCATGCCGGGCCGCGAGTTCGAGCCAGGCGCTCAGCAGCCTGCCGCCGTCGCCGTGTCCCTGGATCCGCGGGAGAAGGTTCAGGTGGAGGTGCGCGGGGAAGGCGTTCGCCACCGCCCGCGGTGCGTGCTCGGGATGATGGATCATCGAAGCCCGCCGTTGGTCCGCGGTCCAGGCGCCGCGCGCGTCGGCGGCCGGATCGCGATATCGCGCGCGCAGCGACGGCCACCAATCCCGCTCCAACCTCGCTTCCCACTCAAGCGTGTCGAGCGCGCCCAGAACGAAACCCGCGACGCCCTCTGCATCGATCGCGACCAGCACGAGGTCAGGAGCCAACACTGCGTACGGTCCGGCGTAGATGTGCCCAGGGAGCGTGCCGTCCGCATAGAGATGGGAGGCGTCGCCCCCCAGATGTCCCGTCGCCAGGGAAATCGCGTAGAGCGCCGCCGAATCCTCCGCTGCATAGGCCCGGATGCTGATCATCCACTGGACCTACAGCATGGCCAGCAGTCTCGCATTAGCGTGACTCTCAGGCGAAGTCGGACGCTTCGAACAGGGGACGGATCTCGATCTCGCTCGGGCCGGACATCGGGTTGGGGCAGCGCTTAACCCAGGCCACGGCGTCGTCCATGTCCTTGACCTGCCAGATCCAGAACCCGGCGACCAGCT
>NZ_JAUYQL010000062.1 GCF_030697305.1 Phenylobacterium sp.
ACGGTCTCGCCGACCGCTTCGCCCAGGGTCGCCGCCATCCGTTCGGCGGCGGCGCGCGCGGCGAGGCGGCGCGGCTCCAGCATGATGATCCTGCCGCCGGCCAGCCAGGGCGCATCCAACAGAGCCAGGGGCGCGACGGTCGTCTTCCCCGCGCCCGGCGGGGCGACCAGCACGGCGGCTGGCGCACCCGCCAGCGCGAGCTTCAACGCATCAAGGACGTCATGGATCGGCAGCATCGGTCCCGCGGGTCTATCGCGCCCGCGGACGCGAAGTCACTCCGCCGCGGCGATCTGGCGTTCGTGATAGCGCGAATGCCAGTAGGCGTAGCCGAAGTAGACCACCAGGCCGATCGCCATCCACACCGCCAGGCGCACGAACGTCGCCGACGGAAGCTGCGAGATCAGGTAGAGACAGGCGACCACCCCGGCGGGCGCGGTGATGAACCACAGCGGCGTCTTGAACCGGCGCGGCAGCTCCGGATGGCGAATGCGCAGGAAGACCACGCCGGCGCAGATCACCGCGAACGCGGCCAGCGTGCCGGCGGAGACGAGCTCGCCCAGGATGCCGATCGGGAACAGGCCCGCGACCAGCCCGGCCAGCATGCCCGTCAAGGCCGTGCCGACCCACGGCGTACGCCGCTTTGGATGGACGGTGGAGAAGATCTTCGGCAGCAGGCCGTCGCGGGACATGGCGTAGAAGATCCGCGACTGGCCGTAGAGCAGCGCCAGGATGGTCGAGGCCAGGCCGATGGTCGCCCCGATCGTCACGACCGGCTTCAACCATGCGAGCTGAGGCCCGACGTGGTCGACGGCGACATAGACCGGAGCCGCGACGTTGAGCATCTGGTAGGGCGCGAGCCCGGTGATCACCAGGCTCATCAGGATGTACAGCACCGTGCAGATGGCCAGCGAAGCGAGGATGCCGATCGGCAGATTTAACTGCGGGTTCTTCGCTTCCTGCCCGGCCGTCGAGACGGTCTCGAACCCAATGTAGGCGAAGAAGATCACCGCCGCAGCGGTGAAGATACCTGACACGCCGTAGGCGCTCTGCCCGGTCTCCGGGTGGGTGATCTGAGCCGGGATCAACGGGCTCCAGTTTGCCGGCGTCACGTACATGAAGCCGAATACGATCACTAGGAGGACCACGCCCACCTTGATCGCCACCACCACGTTGTTGAACGTCGCCGACTCCGTCACGCCCAGGATCAGGATCAGCGAGGTGAAGGCGACCACGGCGACGGCGGGAACATTGAGGATCGCGCCTGTCGCGACGAGCTCGTGGGCGTCGTTGACGGTGAACGGCGCCTGGCTCCACACCATCGGGATCACCACGCCGGCGTCCTTCAGCAATCCGACAAAGTAGCCCGACCAACCGACGGCTACCGTGGAGCCGGCAAGCAGATATTCGATGATCAGGTCCCAGGCGATGATCCAGGCGAAGAACTCGCCGAGGGTCGCGTAGGCGTAGGTGTAGGCCGAGCCGGCCACCGGAATGGTCGAGGCGAGCTCGGCGTAGCAGAGCGCCGCCAGCGCGCAGACAATGCCCGCGACGACGAACGACAGCACGATGGCCGGTCCGGCGTGTACGGCGGCCTCGCGCCCCGAGAGCACGAAGATCCCCGCCCCGATGATCGAGCCGATGCCGAGCATGGTCAGGCTGACCGCGCCGAGGCCGCGTTTGAGCGTGTGCTCTCCATCCTCGGCCGCCTGAGCAAGCAGTACGGCGATAGGCTTCTTGGCGAAGAGTTTCATGGGCCGTCTGTCTCCCCCGACATTTCTGACGCGCGGCGAGGATAGGCATGCGTCGCACCCCGCGGCAACGGCGCGACCGGCTCTCGCCTTTGTTCCGTATGCCGAAGTCTGATCTTAGGCGCCGTCGCTAGCAGTCCAGCCTCGTAATCGGCCTTCACGCGAGGCGGCGCTTGCGGAACGCCCTTCAATCATGAAATTCGGCGGTTACGCATCGCGCTCAGGATGACGTCCATGGAACTGCAGTCCGCCACCCAGACCGCTCGCATCCTCATGGTCGACGACGACCCAGGCATCTGCGACGTGGTTTCCGACTTCCTGGGCCGCCACGGCTACCAGGTCGACACCGCCGCAGACGCCCGCGAAATGGAGGCGGCGCTGGAGCGAGGCTCGGTGGACCTGATCGTGCTCGACGTCATGCTGCCGGGCGAAGACGGGCTGGCGGTCTGTCGAAGGCTGAGCTCGGCGGGCGCGCCGCCGATCATCATGCTGTCGGCCATGGGCGAAGACACCGACCGCATCGTCGGGCTTGAACTGGGCGCCGACGACTATCTGGCCAAGCCCTGCAACCCGCGCGAGCTGTTGGCCAGGGTACGCGCGGTGCTGCGCCGCGCCGAGCAGCGCGCCGAGGCGGGCGGCGTCGGCATGGGCTGCGAGTTCGCCAACTGGCGACTGGACCTCGTGCGTCGCGAGCTGCGCTCTCCCCAGGGAGTAATCGTCAACCTGTCCAGCGGCGAGTTCTCGCTGTTGCGCGCCTTCGTCGAGCGCCCTCAACGCGTGCTCACCCGCGATCAGCTCCTGGACATCGCCCGCGGACCGACATCCGAGGCGTTCGACCGGGCCATCGACGTGCAGATCAGCCGTCTGCGACGCAAACTCGACGACGGCGGCGGCCAGGATCTGATCCGCACCGTGCGCAACGAGGGCTATATGTTCACCGCGCGGGTGAAGCGCACATGACCTCGGCGCGGCGGGGCCCTCCCGCTGCTTCCCTGTTCGTCCAAGTGCTGATGCTGATCGGGCTGACGCTCGCCTCCGCCACCACGATCAGCATGCTGCTGATCATCAACTTGCCGCCGCCGGTGCCGGACTTCTATCGGCTGAGCGAGATCGTGCAGGCGTTCAACGGCGGGCGCTCGACTCCCGGCGATCGCAGGCCGCTGATCCTTGGCGTCAGCGAGGCGGCCCCCAAATTCTGGATGGAGGGCCCTAACGCGGTCATCATCCAGGCGAAGCTCGGCGCCGAGCTTGGCGTCGCGCCCGATCGCATCGTCATTGGCGTCAGCCGCCACAGCCCGTTCGCCGACCGCCGCACCGTGCGGCTTTTGCGCGACCGCATGGCGCGTCAAGGCGTCCCCCGGGAAGAGCATTTCCTGGTCGCGCCCTTCCAAGTGGCGATCAAGCGGCCGGACGGCCGCTGGCGTTTCGTCCGGCCCGAGCCCGGCTTTGGACCCGACGCCTGGCAGCAGCGCATGCTGTTGTGGTTCGCGCTGTCCGGCATAGCCATGGCGCCGGTCGCCTATGTCTTCGCACGCAGGCTGTCGATGCCGATGCGCGTCTTCGCCGAGGCCGCCGAGCGCCTGGGCCGCGATCCGCGCGCGCCGCCCTTGCAACTGCGCGGATCCACCGAGATCAACGTCGCGGTCGGCGCCTTCAACGACATGCAGCAACGGCTGAACCGCTATGTGGCCGACCGCACGGCCATGGTCGGCGCGATCGCCCACGACCTGCGCACCCCGCTGACCCGACTGCGGTTCCGTATTGAGCACGCGCCGGAGGACCAACGCGTCAAAATGGCCGCCGACCTCGACCAGATGGAACAGATGATCTCGGCCGCGCTCACCTTCGTGCGCGACGAAAGCCGGGCCGGCGAACGCACGCCGCTGGAGCTCTCGTCTCTGCTAGAGAGTTTGTGCGACGAGATGGCCGAGACCGGCGCCGACACCCAGATCCTGGCCGAGGAGCGCGTGATCGTGGAGGGCGACCCGCTGGCGCTGCGCCGGCTGTTCGCCAACCTGCTCGACAACGCCGTGAAGTTCGGCGGTCAGGCCCGCGCGCGCATCTTCCGCGACGGCGTGCACGCCGTGGTGGAGATCGAGGACCGCGGCCCCGGCATTCCGCCTGAGGACGTGGAGCGGGTGTTCGAGCCCTTTTATCGCCGCGAGCCCTCGCGCAGTCGCAAGACCGGCGGGATCGGACTTGGACTGGCGGTGGTGCGCTCCATTGCGCGCGGCCACGGGGGCGACGTCTGGCTCAGCAACCGTCCAGGCGGCGGCTTATCGGCCAAGGTCCAGTTGCCGATCTAACTATTTGTTACAACAATAGAATAGTTTCGGACGCCACGCTCTCGTGGCGACTCGACCAGCACCGCGATCGGTCGTTGGCGGGATGGATTTTCTCCCCCAAACGCCTCGCAGACCGTCTGTGCCGGACCGATTGACGCGCTCAAGCGGCGTCATTCTCTCGTCTGTGAACGGCCTTTCGGCGTTTTCCGCGCAACCTCCACCGCGCCTTGCGGGTTTGCTTGACCACAACCCCCATGGGAGACGTCATGCCTACCGACCCGCCATCCGCTGCTGGAAGACCCAGAGCGTCGAACACTGGCCGGCTCGCGAAGGCAGACGCCTCCACAGCTACCTCCCCCCCGCTGCAAGCTAAGGAGCTCCCTATGGACGTCGATCAGAACGCCAAACCCCGTGCGCGTCGAGGCTTCGCGGCGATGAACCCCGAGCGCCGCCGCGAGATCGCCCGCAAGGGCGGTGCAAGCGTGCCTGGCGAGAAACGCAGCTTCGCCAAGGACCGTGATCTCGCCGCCGCCGCCGGGCGTAAGGGCGGCGAAGCTTCACGCGGCGGCGGGCGCACCCGCGGCCGCGACGACATCTGACTTGGTAGGCTGAGAATTCCGCCCCGCCCGGCTCGCGTGAGCACGGGCGGGGCGCCGGACGTCCGTTCAGGACCTGAGCAGCACGATCGCGAATTTCGGCTCGGCGCTCACCCACTGGCGCTCCAGGCGCCATCCCGCCGCAGCAGCGAGCTCCGCCACACCCTCAAGCGTGAACTTGTAGGAGTTCTCGGTGTGGATCGTCTCGCCCTGTGCGAACGCGAAACGCCGTCCACTCACCGTCACCTTTTGGTCTCGCAGGCTGACGAGGTGCATCTCCATGCGGCTTTCCTTGGCGTTCCAGAGCGCGCGATGGGCGAACGCCGACAGGTCGAAGTCACCGCCAAGCTGGCGGTTGATCCGGGTCAGCAGGTTGAGATTAAACGCTGCGGTGACGCCCTGCGCGTCATCGTAGGCTGCCACCAGGTCGGCCGGATCTTTCACAAGGTCGACGCCCACCAGGAACGCCGCGCCTTCGCCCAGCAGGCGCAAGGCGCCGATCAAGAAGGCTGTCGCCTCCTGCGGCGTGAAGTTGCCGATGGTCGAACCCGGGAAAAAGCCGACGCGAGGCCGCCCTTCGGTCTCCGCAGGCAGTTCGAGCGCGGTCGTGAAGTCCTCGGCCAGCGGCGCCACGCGCAACGCCGGATAATCGGTGCGGATCGAGGCGGCCGCCGCATCCAGCGCCGCCACGCTGATGTCGATCGGCGCGTAAACCGCGATCTGCGGCGCCGCATCCAGCACGATCCGCGTCTTCAGACTGGCGCCGCTGCCGAACTCCACGAGGGCTGAGCCAGGCGCTATCTCGCGCGCGATCTGCGGCGCGGCGTCTCGTAGCAAACCGAGCTCGGTGCGCGTCGGATAGTATTCCGGCAACTCGCAGATCGCTTCGAACAGCCGTGAGCCTTCGGCGTCATAGAAATACTTGGGCGGTATCTGCTTCTGCGGCCGCGCAAGCCCGGCGAGAACATCCACCTCGAAATCCGACCGAGTCGGCGTGGTCGCGAGGTCGGCCGCGCCGTCCTTGGCCAGGCGCACGCCTGAGAACATCCAGCGCTGATGCGGGTGGAAGAAGTTGCGATAGCTCGCTCGCGTGTGGCCGTCCGGCGTCACGCACGCCCCGCCGCGCAGCACGAACTGCCCCGACATGAACTTGCCGTTGTATTCACCGACCGCGCCGGCGGGCGGGCGAAATCCCGGGTATGGCGAATAGGCGCTGCGGGTCCATTCCCACAGGTCGCCGAACATCTGTTGCAGGCCGGCGGATCGAGGCGCGGCCATCGGCGTCAGCCTGCCGGCGCCCAGGAAATTGCCGTGCGCGGGAAGGCCCTGGGCGGCGTGCTCCCATTCGGCCTCGGTCGGCAGCCGCGCTCCGGCCCAGGTCGCGTAGGCCTCCGCCTCGTAGAAGCTGACATGCGCGACCGGCGCGTTCAGATCGACGGCGTGCAGGCCATGCAAACCCATCACCTGCCAACCCTGCGGGCCCTCGCGCCAGTAGAGCGGTGCGCGCCACCCCTCAGCGCGGACCTGGTCCCATCCGTCGGACAGCCACAGTTCCGCGCGGGCGTAGCCGCCGTCCTCCATGAACGCCATCCATTCGGCGTTGGTGGTCAGCCGCTCGGCCAGGCGGAAGGGCTCAAGGTAGGTGCGGTGACGCGGGCTCTCATTGTCGAAGGCGAAGCCGTCTCCGGCGTGGCCGATCTCCACCAGACCGCCCTCGAAGGCCGCGAAGCCGAGGGCGAGCGGCGCGCGAAGATCCGGCGACAACGCGCCCGGCGCATACGCGGGCTTCAGCGGCGACCGATCGAACAGATGCAGGATGTCCATGAGGATCAATTCCTGATGCTGTTCCTCGTGCGCAAGACCGAGCTCGAGAAGCTCCGCCGCCGCCGCGTCGTCGGCGGACAGCAAGCGCTCCATGCCGGCGTCCACATGGGCGCGATAGGCCAAGACCTCGTCCAATGACGGACGGGTCAAAAGGCCGCGCTCGGGCCGGGGTTGGCGATCTCCGATCGCCTCGTAATAGGAGTTGAAAAGGTACATGTAGGCGGGGTCGAACGGCGCGTAGCCCGGCAGGTTCGGCGTCAGCAAAAACGTCTCGAAGAACCAGGTGGTGTGCGCCAGGTGCCATTTGGCGGGACTCGCGTCAGGCATCGACTGCGCCAGCTGATCTTCGGCGCTGAGGCCAGCGACCAGCCGCAGGCTGTTTTCCCGAACGCCGCGATAGCGCAGGAGCGGCGTACCGAGTTCGATGTGGTCTGCGCCGAAGCCGGCCGCGTCATCTGATGGCGACATGCTTAGGCTCCCCCCAGGTCGAGCCGGACAAATGGCGCTCCCGCGCGCGTGCTTGGAGACCGGTTCGGCGAACGCCGCAGGTTAGCCAAGGTTCCGAGATTGGCGCCTTTGCGGCGCGCTTCAAGCCGGAACGGATGATCCCAGGCTGCGTTTCGGTTCTAGCCAGCGACCATGGAGCAGCGCTCCGGGCGTGAGGTCAGCGAGGCCTGTATGACTGCGGCGTCGAGTTGGCGCGACGACGTCGTCGAACTGCTCCCAGCGCTCCGGGCGTTCGCATGGTCGCTCAGCCACAACAGTCCCGATGCCGACGATCTCGTTCAAGAAACACTCATAAAAGCATGGTCTAATAGAGATAAATTTGAATCCGGGACCAATCTTCGCGCTTGGCTGTTCACGATCTTGCGCAACACCTACTACTCAAATGTCGTGCGTCGGCGCCGCGAGATTCCGGATGAGGGCGGGGTCTACGCTGGCGCCCTCAAGACAGCGGCCACTCAGGACTGGAGCCTCGCCGTGCGCGCGCTGCAGGCAGCGCTCAGCAAGCTGCCCGATGAGCATCGCGAAGCGCTGATCCTAATCGGAGCAGCGGGGCTGAGCTACGAGGAAGCCGCAGAGGTATGCGGTTGCGCGTTGGGCACGATAAAGAGTCGCGTGAATCGGGCGCGCGCCAAACTATTGAAGATCATGGATGCCGAAGATCCGTCCGACGTCCTGGCGTCGACCAGTCAGTCGGCATCGGGCGGAAACTAGCGGCCTCCGCTGGCGAAATCGGCGCCTGGCTCATCGTTGTCGTCGTCGAGCTGGTCGACCAGCGACAGGAGCCGGCTCGGCAACGGAAGCGACTGCAACGCGTCGAACATGCCACGCAAAGCCGCGTCGACATGGGCCAACCGATCCAGATCAACCGAATTGTGCGCCATCGGCTCGCTCCGAAAGGGAAAACCTGACTTTGAAATACCCGCGTGGGGTTAATGAACAACGCGGCATCTGCGCGCATCCAAGCCAGGTTCGCCCAAAAGTGGAGCAGTCGGTGCGCATAAGTCCGCCAATGTCTAATATGTCGCACCGTGATCGCGCCTGACCCCGACACCCCGCTGCTCGCAGTCCGCGACTTGCGCAAATCCGTCCCGGGCGGCCGCGTGCTGTTCGACGGCCTGGACTTGGACCTGCGCGCAGGGGACTTCGTCGCGGTGACTGGAGAATCCGGCGTCGGCAAGTCCACCCTGCTGAACTTGATCGCTGGCCTCGACCAGGCGGACTGCGGTTCGATCCGGTTGGATGGCGACGAGCTAGGCGGTCTCGACGAGGATCAGGGCGCGCGGCTGCGTCGCGAACGGATCGGCTTCGTCTTCCAGGCCTTCCACGTGTTGCCCCATCTGACGCTGGCGCAGAACGTCGCCCTGCCCCTGATCCTGCAAAGACAAGGTCAGGCCGCATCTCTGCAGCGCGCGCGGGCGATGATGGCGGAGGTCGGGCTCGGCGGCCGCGACGCCGACTATCCCGCGCAACTTTCAGGCGGCGAACTCCAGCGTGTAGCGATCGCCCGCGCTTTGGTGCATCGCCCCGCGCTGATCCTCGCCGATGAGCCGACAGGCAATCTCGACCCGGAAACCGCCGGCAGGATCATGGAACTGCTGACCCGCCAGGTGCGTAGCGCCGGCGCCGCGGCGATCTTGGTGACCCATTCCGCCGCGGCGGCCTCGGCCGCCGATCGAAGCCTGACGTTGACGCGACACGGCCTGACCGGCGCCGATGCGGCCTGAGCGCATCTCCAGCGGGCCGCTTGCGCGATGGTGGATGATGCGTGGCGAATGGCGCGCCTACCCTGCCCGCGCTGTGTTGGCCGGGCTGGCGATCGCCGTGGGCGTGGCCCTGGGCTTCGCCGTCCACCTGATAAACGCCTCGGCCCTCAACGAATTCGCCAGCGCGATCAGCGCCGTGAACGGCGAAGCCGACTTGCAGGTGCGCGCCGCCGGCCCAAATGGCTTTGAGGAGGCGCTCTACCCGCGGCTGGCGCGTACGCCCGGCGTCGCCCACGTGAGCCCGGTCGTCGAGATTGCAGCGCATGCCCACAATGGCGCGTCGGTCCGACTGATCGGTCTCGACGTGCTACGCGCCGCAGCCGTCACACCCGCGCTGCTCGGCCAACGCGCCGGCGCCATGGGGGGCGATCCCTTCGACAGCCAGGGGGTCTTCCTGTCGCCGACCGCGCTCG
The DNA here is from genome assembly GCF_030697305.1 of Phenylobacterium sp. Classification (GTDB taxonomy): domain Bacteria; phylum Pseudomonadota; class Alphaproteobacteria; order Caulobacterales; family Caulobacteraceae; genus Phenylobacterium. The sequence continues at coordinate 9,137 of NZ_JAUYQL010000062.1, forward strand.
CCGCCACCGGCGCGCGTCTCGGCGAGCCGCTGGTCCTCGCGGCCGGCGTTCGGCAGGTCGGGTTCGTTGTCCGCGGCGTGCTCGCAGCCGCGCCACAGGGCCAGAGCCTGGCGGTGGCGGATATCGCCCAGGTCCAGTGGCGGTTCGCGCGCCTCGGAACCCTCGACCGCGTCGACCTGCGCATCGACCAGGGCGCCGATCCAAGGGACGTGGCGGCCCGCGTAGCAGGCATGCTCCCGGCGTCGGCCCAGGTGGTCACCCAGCAGGCCCAGGCGCGGCGCAGCGACGCCCTCTCGCGCGCCTACCGCGTCAACCTCGACATGCTGGCGCTGATGGCGCTGATGACCGGCGGCTTTCTGGTCTATTCGGCGCAGTCCCTGGCCGTCTCACGGCGGCGGCCGCAGTTCGCTTTGCTGCGCGTACTCGGCGTCGAGCGTTCGGCTCTGCTCAGGCTCGTGGTCGCTGAGGCCGCGATCGTCGGCACGCTTGGCGCTCTGGCCGGACTGGCGCTGGGCGCTGGGCTGGCGGAGGCCGCCTTGCGGGTGTTCGGCGGTGATCTCGGCGGCGGCTATTTCAGCGGTGAACGGCCAAGACTGGCGCTCACGCCGGGTCCGGCGCTGATCTTCCTGGCGCTCGGCATCGCAGCGGCGTTGCTAGGCGGCCTGCTGCCGGCGCGTGAGGCTGGACGCGCGGCGCCTGCCGTGGCGCTCAAGAACCTCGGTGACGCGGTGGACCCCAACCGGCGCCCTGCTGTCGACCTCGCACTGACGCTGCTCTTGGCGGGCGCTGCGGCGGCCATGGCGCCGGCTGTGCGCGGCTTGCCGGTGTTCGGCTACCTGTCTATCGCGCTGATGTTGGCGGGCGGAGTCGCGGCCACGCCCTGGCTGGCGCGCGGTCTGCTTGGTCCGCTCCAGGGACGCGCCGGTCGGGCACCGGTGATCGACCTGGCGTTGAAGCGGCTGTGGGGCGCCCCTTCGCAAGCCGGCGTCGCGCTCTGCAGCATCGTCGCCAGCACCAGCCTGGTGGTGGCCATGGCGGTGATGGTCGCCAGTTTCCGCGGCTCGGTCGACGAATGGCTGCTGCAGGTGCTGCCCGCCGACATCTACATGCGAGTCGAGGGCGCGAGCTTCGAGCCCGCTGCGCAGGCGCGCATCGCGGCGGTTCCGGGTGTCGCCCACGCCGCCTTCCTCGGACAGACCAGCCTGCGCCTGGCTCCCGATCGGCCAGAGGTCGCGCTGATCGGCCAGACGATCGACCCTCGCGCGCCTGGCCGCACTCTGCCCATGATCGGGGAGTCCCAGGCCGTTCCGAAGGGCGTCACCCCGGTCTGGGTGTCGGAGCCCGCGCAGTGGATCTACGGCTATCGGCCTGGCCAGCAGATCACCTTGCCGATCGGCCACAGGGCCGGCGGCGAGCCGCTGTTCGTGGCCGGCGTCTGGCGCGACTACGCCCGCCAGCACGGCGCGGTCGCCTTGACCTCCGACGACTACACGCGGCTGACCGGTGATGCGGGCCGCACCGGCGCCTCGATCGAACTGGCGCCGGGCGCATCGGCGGACCGGGTGATCGGCGCGCTAAAGGCCCTAGTTCCGGCCGCCGGCCGCGATGGACTCACCATCGCCAGGCCCAGCGTCCTGCGCGCCGCCGCCCTCGCCACCTTCGACCGGAGTTTCGCAGTGACCTACCTGCTCGAGGCGGTGGCGGTGCTGGTTGGCCTGGCCGGCGTCGCCGCCGCGCTCTCGGCCCAGACACTGGCGCGCACCAAGGAGTTCGGGATGCTGCGCCACATCGGCGTGTTGCGTCGCCAGATCATCGGCATGCTGGCCACGGAAGGCGCGCTGCTGGGATTGATCGGGGTGATCGCCGGCGCAAGCCTGGGCCTGGTCATGAGCCAGGTGCTGATCCATGTGGTCAATCCGCAATCCTTCCACTGGACCATGCAGACCCGCGTGCCCTGGGGCCTGCTGGCGGGGTTCGCCGCCGCCCTGATCGCCTGCGCCGCCGCGACGGCCCTGGTCGCCGGCCGGCGCGCCGTGTCGCGCGACGCGGTGCAGGCCGTGCGGGAAGACTGGTGATGCGCCCGCCTCATCGCCGCGCGGCCCTGTCCGGATTGCTCGCCGCTACGTGGCAGGCGCCGGCGCACGCCGCGCCGCCGGTCTACGCCGAGGTAGAACCCGGTGAGGCGATAAGCTTCCCGCGCGACCACGGGGCGCATCCGGAATTCCGCACCGAGTGGTGGTACGTCACCGGCTGGCTGGACGCGAAGCCGCAGCCGATCGGCTTCCAGGTCACCTTCTTCCGCTCGCGCCCGCCCGTCGATCAGGCCAACCCCAGCGCCTTCGCCGCGCGACAGGTGCTGCTGGCGCACGCCGCGCTCTCCGATCCGTCGGTTGGACGCCTGCTGCACGACCAGCGCGTGGCGCGCGAGGGTTTCGGACTGGCGCGGGCCTCCACCCGCGACACTGACATTGTCCTGGACGACTGGAGCCTTCGACGCCGTCCCGATGGACGGTTCGTGGCAAGGATCGTCTCCAACGAATTCGCCTTCGACCTGGTGTTTGAACCCACCCAGCCGGTGCTCCTTCAAGGGCTCGAGGGCTACAGCCGCAAAGGCCCGGCGCCGAAGCAGGCCAGCCGCTACTACACCCTGCCCCAGCTCGCCGTGTCGGGAACGGTGCGACGCGGCCGGCGG
>NZ_JAUYQL010000029.1 GCF_030697305.1 Phenylobacterium sp.
CAGCGGCGGCGTGATCCGGATCGAGAGCCAGGTAACGCACGTCGCACGCTCCGAGGTTGAAGGCGTCGCGGCCGGCGACTACGTCTGCGTCGCCGTGCACGACACCGGCGTCGGCATGGACGCCGAGACCATCACCCGGGCGTGCGAGCCGTTCTTCACCACCAAGGAGCCCGGCAAGGGCCCGGGTCTCGGTCTCGCGCAGGTCTATGGCTTCGCCCATCAGAGCGGCGGCGGCGCGACGGTGTCCAGCGCGCCCGGCCAGGGCTGCACCGTGCGCCTTTACATGCCTCTCTCGCACGAGGTCGTAGCGGCGAGCCCGCAGGAGCCGACCGCCCGAAGCGAGCCGAAGCGCTCGGCGCTGAAGGTGCTGCTGGCCGAGGACGATGAGGATGTCGGAGACATGGTCACCGCCATGCTCGAGGATCTCGGCCATGAGGTGGTGCGTGCGCCCGACGCCGACAGCGCCATGTCGACCTTGCGCATTACCCCGGGCGTGGACCTGTTGCTCACCGACGTAGTGATGCCGGGTGGCAAGACCGGGGTGGACCTCGCGCACGAAGCCGTGGCGCTGCACCCTGCCCTGCCCGTGATCCTCAGCTCCGGCTATACCGGCGAGGCTCTGGTTTCGATCGAAGGCGCGCCCTGGCCCCTGCTGCGTAAGCCCTACGCTTCGGTCGCGCTGGCCGAAATGATCGACCTCGTCCTAAAGCGCACGCCGCAGGACGCCTGAGCCCAAAACAGATTGAGTCGAAGGCCCTTGGCGCCGGCGCATTGCAGGTCTATATGTCGCTTACGACTTTTGCTCGCCTTGAGCATAATCGGGACGCCGACGGAAGGACCGAACCTTGCGCGGCGTTTTTTGAGGCCGAGGAAATGCTCAAATTGAGCATAAGGAGGATGGCCGTGGCGGATGGTACCCAGTTTCCCTTCACTCCCGACGTGGAACGCACGACGGCGCCAGCTTGGGAAAAGGTGAAGCGTCAGGTCACCCCGATGGAATGGCGCCAGCAGGCGCCGCTGATCGCCGAGATCAATCGGCTGAAGCGTGCGAAGAACGCCGTGATCCTCGCCCATAACTACATGACGCCCGAGATTTTCCATGGGGTCGGCGATTATGTCGGCGACAGCCTGGGGTTGGCCAAGGAAGCCGCGCGCTCGGACGCCAAGATCATCGTCCAGGCTGGCGTGCACTTCATGGCCGAGACCTCGAAAATCCTGTCGCCGGAAAAGACCGTGCTGATCCCCGACCTGCTGGCCGGCTGCTCGCTCGCCTCGTCGATCACCGGCGCCGACGTGCGGCTGATCAAACAGCGCTATCCGGGCGTTCCGGTCGTCACTTACGTCAACACCACCGCCGACGTGAAGGCCGAAACTGACATCTGCTGCACCTCCGCCAACGCCGTGCAGGTGGTGGAGCAGGCAGCCCGCGAATGGGGCGTCGACCGGGTGATCCTGATCCCCGATGAGTTCCTTGCCCGCAACGTCGCGCGCCAGACACCGATCAAGATCATCGCCTGGCAGGGCCGCTGCGAAGTGCACGAGCGCTTCAACCGCGAGGACATCCTGGAACTGCGCGCCGCCTATCCGGGCGCGGAGATCCTGGCCCACCCGGAATGCCCGACCGAGGTGATCGAGCTGTCGGACTTCACCGGTTCGACCGCGGCGATGAACGACTATGTGATCACCCGCAAGCCGAAGCAGGTGGTGATGATCACCGAGTGCTCGATGGCCGACAACGTCGCCGCCGACGCGCCCGACACCGAGTTCGTGCGGCCCTGCAACCTGTGCCCGCACATGAAGCGGATCACGTTGGAAAACATCTACGAGTCGCTCGCCTACGACCGCTACGAGGTGACCGTGGACCCGGCGATCGCCGAGCGTGCGCGGCGCGCCGTGCAGCGCATGGTCGACCTGCCGCCGCCCCCGATCCCGGCTCGCTACGACCTGGTGAAGGCCCGCCACCACGTGGACGTGGAGTTGATCTGAGCCCGCTCGGATCGACGCCTGTTTCCCGCGAGGGGAAGGAAGGAGCCCGGCCATGACCGAACGTATCCGACATGACGGCGTGCTGATCGTCGGCGCCGGCCTGGCGGGGCTGTCCGCGGCCCTCGCAGCCGCGCCGCGCAAGGTCCTGGTGCTCACCGGCGCCGCGCTGAATCACGGCTGCTCGTCGGCCTGGGCGCAGGGCGGCATGGCCGCGGCGCTGGGCGCCGACGACGCCGCCGCTCTGCACGCCGCCGACACCGTGGCGGCCGGCGCGGGCCTGGTCGACGCGGCGATGGCGCGGCTCCTGGCCGATCACGGCGCCGAGGCCGTCAGGGCGCTGGCCGACTTGGGCGCGCCGTTCGACCGCGACGCTCACGGCGGCTTCGTCCAGAGTCTGGAGGCCGCCCACTCCCGCGCCCGCGTGGCGCGAGTGAAGGGCGATCAGGCCGGCCACGCGATCATGGAAGCCGCTTCGCGTGCGGCGCTCGCGGCGTCGCATATCGAGATCCGCTCCGGTCTGCGCCTACGCGGCCTGCTGCTGGACGCGGCTGGAGGCGTGCGCGGCGTCGTCGTGGCTCAGGATCACGGCGGCCTGCTGGAGATCACCGCGTCGGCGGTCGTGCTGGCCACCGGCGGCATCGGCGGCCTCTATGCCGACACCACGACGCCGCCAGAGTTGCGTGGCGAAGGCCTGGGGCTGGCGGCCATGGCCGGCGCGCTGATCGGCGACCCGGAATTCGTGCAGTTCCACCCGACCGCTATCGACATCGGCCGCGATCCTGCGCCGCTCGCCACCGAGGCTCTGCGGGGCGAAGGCGCGGTGTTGATCAACGCCGCCGGCGAACGCTTCATGACCGGCTACCATCCCGACGCCGAGCTGGCGCCGCGCGACGTGGTGGCGCGCGCCATCCATGCCGAACGGATCGCCGGGCGCGGCGCGTTCCTGGATGCTCGCGAGGCGGTCGGAGACCACTTCCCTGTTGAGTTCCCGACGGTGTTCGCCGCCTGCCTGTCCGGCGGCATCGACCCGCGGATCCAGCCGATCCCCGTCGCGCCGGCCTGCCACTACCACATGGGCGGGATCGTCACCGACGCCGATGGGCGCAGTTCGTTGGACGGGCTGTTCGCCGCCGGCGAATGCGCCTCGACCGGCGTCCACGGTGCAAACCGTCTGGCCTCGAACTCGCTGCTGGAAGCGGCCGTATTCGGCGCCCGCGCCGGCGTCGCCGCCGCGCAGACGCCCGATCCTGCGACCCAGGCGACGCGCCGACTGATCGGCGCCGACCTGCCCGAAGCCGCCGTCCAGGACCTGCGCCAGGCCATGAGCCGCGACGCCGGCGTCGTCCGCGACGCCGAAGGGCTGACCCGACTGCTGCGGATGATCGACGATCTCCAGGCGACCCACGGTCGCGGCGGGGTGCTGAGCGCGGCGCGTCTGGTAGCCGCCTGCGCCCTGGCGCGTCACGAGAGCCGCGGCGGACACTTCCGCAGCGACTTCCCGCAGACCTCGCCCGACGCCAAGCGCACCTTCGTCAATCTGGCCGACGTCGACCAGGACGCGCGCCTGCGCATCGCCGCCGAATGATCTCCCCGCTCCCTGACCTGCTGATCGCGCCCGTGGTCCGCGCCGCGCTGGTCGAAGACCTCGGCCGCGCCGGCGACATCACCGCCCAGGCCTGCATCGCCGAGGACGCGCGGCTGTCGGCGGTGTTCGTGACCCGCCAGCCCGGGATCGTGGCCGGCCTCGACTGCGCGCGGCTGGCGTTCGCCGAACTCGATCCCAGCGTCCGTTTCGAGGTTGTCGCCCCCGACGGCTCCCACGCAGCGCCCGGCGCGGTGCTGGCGCGCGTCGAGGGGAACGCCCGCGCCGTGCTGTCGGCCGAACGCACGGCCCTGAACCTGTTTGGACGACTGTCCGGCGTCGCCACCCTGACCGCCGCCTATGTCAGCGCGGTGGCCGGCACCCAAGCCCGCATCGTCGACACCCGCAAGACGACGCCCGGCCTGCGGCATCTTGAGAAATACGCCGTGCGCTGCGGCGGCGGGGTCAACCACCGCTTCGGTCTCGATGACGCCATCCTCATCAAGGACAACCACGTCGTGGCCTGCGGCGGCGTCTCCGAAGCCCTGCTGCGCGCCCGCCTGGCCTGCGGTCACCTGACCAAGATCGAGATCGAGGTCGACGGCCTCGACCAGTTCGACGAGGCGCTGCGCTATACGCCTGACGTGATCATGCTGGACAACTTCAACCTCGGCGACCTTGCGACCGCCGTGCGCCGGGCGGCCGGCCGCGTGACGCTGGAGGCGTCGGGCGGGGTGACCCTGGCCACCGTGCGCGCGATAGCCGAGACTGGGGTGGATGTGATCAGCGTCGGCGCCCTCACCCACTCCGCGCCGGTGCTGGACATCGGCCTCGACGCCGCCTGAGCGACAAGGAACCCGGCCCGCGCGCAGGGTGTTGCTTCTCCTGCAAGGAGGCAAACACCATGTCGAAAGCTCCACCCATTCCGCCGGAACAACGCGCCTTCAAGGGGCAGAAGCCCGACATCGAGGGCCAGGATCGCGAGCGACGCGACGATGTCAGCGGCGTCCAGTCGGACCAACCCGGCGACGCCGACATCAACCTGAAGGAACAGGGCCGCCACGGGAATATCCGGCAGAACACGACCCGCCAGGGCAATCTGCAGAACCGCTGAGCAAACCGCTCACACCGACTGTAGCCGCGAAGCCGCTTCGGCGGCCGCGGCCCGGCGGCCGTCGAGCGCGCCGGCCATGGCCTTGCGGGCGGCCTCCACTACAGCCGTGGGCGCCGTCTCAGGCCGGCCGGCGTCGAATGGCGGGGCGGGCGCATATTCCAGACCGAGTTGAATGCGCTGGGCGGTCTCTTCGCCAACCAGTTCCGCCGCCACGACGAAGGCGAAGTCGAGTCCTGCAGTCACACCGCCGCCGGTGAACAGGTTCCCGTCACGAACCACCCTGCCCTCGTCAGGGACCACGCCGAACAGCTCCAGCAGTTCGCGCCACCCCCAATGGCAGGCGGCGCGTCGTCCCCGGATCAGACCGCTGGCCGCCAGGATCAGCGAGCCGGTGCAGACGGACGTCAGGTAGCGCGCGCCCGCGCCCAGCCTGCGGATCTGGGCCATGTAGGCCTCGTCCAGCATCGCCTCGCTCGTTCCAAGACCGCCCGGCACGCAGAGCACGTCGCAGCCTTCCACGGCGGCAAGGTCGGCCAGGCTGGAGAACACCAGGCCATCGGCCTCGATCGGCTGGCCGCCGATGGAGGCAGTGGTCACCTTCGCACCCGGCAGTCGACTGAACACCTGGTGAGGGCCAGTGAAGTCGAGCTGGGTGACCCCCGGATAGAGCGGAAAGACGATGCGGATCTCTGGGTTGGTCTGGGTCACGGCGGCCTCCTGGAATTTGACGCACCCAGAGTGCCTGGGTTATCGAATGGCTGAAATGACAAACTTCCCACTGTTTGCGCCATGACCAGACGGATCGCCGTCCTGATCTTCGACCAGTTCCAGTTGCTGGACGCCGCCGGCCCGCTGTCGGCGTTCGAGATCGCCGGACGGGTCGTTCCGGGCGCCTATCGCATCGAGGTGCTCGCCGAGCAGGCTGGCATGGTCGCCAGCACCAGCGGGGCAGCCTTGGGTGCGGCGGCGCTGGACGACGCGGCGCTGGACACGCTGGTGATCTCCGGCGGTGACGGCGTGCGCCAGGCGGTGCGACGCCCGGCCCTTGTCGACTGGGTGCGCACCGCGGCCGGGCGTGCACGCCGCATGACCAGCGTCTGCACAGGCGCCTTCATGCTGGCCCAGGCAGGCCTGCTCGAGGGCAGACGAGCCACTACGCACTGGAGCGCCACAGCCGAGTTCGCCCGCTTTTTCCCGCAGGTCACCCTGGAGCCGGACCGCATCTTTGTGCCCGACGGACCGGTTTGGACATCCGCGGGCATCACCGCCGGCATCGACCTGGCGCTCGCGCTGATCGCCGATGATCTGGGTGAAGCCGTTGCGCTTCGCACCGCTCAACAACTGGTGGTCCACCGCCGCCGGCCGGGCGGGCAGTCCCAACACTCGGCGCTGGGGGAAATCGGCGTCCACGCCGACCGGTTCGCCAGCCTGCTGGCCTGGATGGCCGAGCGACTTTCCGAACCGCTGAGCGTCGAGCGGCTGGCGGCGCAGGCCGCGATGAGCCCGCGCAACTTCTCCCGCGCCTTCGTCTCGGCCACGGGTCTGACGCCGGCTAAGGCGGTGGAGCGCCTTCGCCTGGAGGCCGCCCGCGATCAGGTGGAGGGGAGCGCCCAGCCGATCGATCGTGTGGCCCAGGCCACCGGCTTCGGTGATCCGGAACGGATGCGCCGCGCCTTCATCCGGGCTTTCGGCCAGCCGCCGCAGGCTTTGCGGCGCGCGGCGCGCGCTTGACGTTCGCCGCGGCGTGGATCTCGCGCAGCAACTCGTTCTGACGCAGCAGCAGATCGGCCGTCTCGGCCTGACGCAGGGCGTCGAGCTTGTCGTGGAGGTGCATGATCTCCAGTTCGGCGCGCAGGTTGACCACGTAGTCGTGCTCGGCGGCCTCGCGGTCGCGCTTGGCCGACCGGTTCTGGCTCATCATGATCACCGGCGCCTGGATCGCGGCTAGCGTCGAGAGCATCAGGTTCAGAAAGATGAACGGATAGGGGTCGAACGCCAGCGTGCCGCCGCGAGTGAGCACATTCCATCCCATCCAGAGCGCCAGGATTAGGCCGAAAGCGATGATGAACGCCCAGGAACCGCCGACCGCGGCCACCTTGTCGGACAACCGCTCGCCGAACTTGCGGTCGTCGATGATCAGGGCGGGATTGACCCCACTGGGCTCTTCGACGGCGATCAGGTCGATGACGCTGCGCTGGATCGGCGTCAGCGCCTCATAGGCGCAGCCGAGAAGCTGCTGCGACAGTTGCTGGTTGTGTGCTGCGGACATGCGGTTGGGTCCCCTTCGCTATGGGAACATTCCGCGCCGAAACGCGCCGCGACAAGCCCCGCCCTACCCGCAATCACGGGAATGGGCGAGCAGGATCAGACGGCTGGCTGGGTCACCGCCGCGTCGGGCTCCGTAGCGGGCGTCGGCTGAGGTGCAGCTTCAGTCGTCAGCTCCGCGGGCATCACCGAGGCGATGCGATAGGCCTGCGGCGCGGCCTCCTGCGCCTGGTCGAGGCGAACCAGCGTCGCCTGCTCCACCGGTGCGCGACGCACCGCGCCCCGGTTCAGGCGATAGAAGACATGCAGGCCGACCTGCGAGACCCGCTGCAGCCCCGGTCCCCAGTTGGGGCGCACGGCGGCGGCGTGGAAGTGGGTCGCGCCGCCGACCTCGGCGACCACCGCGCCAGCCAGGGCGCGCGCCGCGATCGTGTGGGCCCGACGCCAGGCGCCTGGCTCATGCGCCCGGCGCAGCGAACCGTCGCAGGCGAAGCTGAACTGGCAGCCCTGGAACACCACGGCGCACACAGATTTCGGGAAGGCCGGATGGCGCACGCGGTTGAGCACCACCTGGGCGACCGCGGCCTGACCGGTCAGGGTCTCGCCACGGGCTTCGAAATAGACGGCCTTGGTCAGGCAATCGAGTTCGCCGCCGCGCTTCAGATCGGTGGAACGCTTGAAGCTGACCGACTTGAAGCCGTCGGCAGGAGCTTCGACGTTCTGACGAATCATTGCGGCGGGCTGCGGCGACGCCGGCCCGGTCGAATAGGCGACCAGCAGGCGCTGGTGATCATGAGTCGTGGCGGCGGCTTCGACCACGGGCGGCGGGGCGGCGCCCTGCGCGAGCCCGACGGCCAGATAGAGCCCAGCGAGGGCTGCGCCCACGCCTGAGCCCCGCAATACGGCCGCGGTCAGCCCATGCCCGAGGGCATGCGCCTGGAATTGAGAATGCAAAAGGGTTCGTGTCCTATTCGGCGAGGGCGAAAGGAGCCCCCCGTCAACGTGCCCCGAACCGTTCCTGCACGTGCTGGCGACGGATCATTGAGCGGGCCTGTCCGACCACGAGTGGAACAGGCTTGGCGTTAGTTTCGAGTCGGTGTGTGCCTGAAAACAGGCTTGGCGGCAAGTTAATTTTGCAGTGCAGCATTAAGGATGAACGAATCCGAGAGTCTGCGCAGGTGTTCGGAACCTCATCTGCGCCTTGTCGTTCTTGCAGCAACGCTTCACCCCGGAGGACCGATATGCGCAAGACTTTCAACCTGCTGGCCGCCGCGGGCCTGATGCTCAGCCTGGCCGCCTGCGGTCACACCACGGAACAGCGCGCAGCCACCGGCGCAGTCGGCGGCGCGGTGGTCGGCGGCCCGGTCGGCGCGGCGGTCGGCGCGGCCGCCGGCACCGCGATCAGCAAGTCGCAGGGCGAATAGGCCTCCGACTTCTGGCGCACGGGGGTAGCGTTCGCGGCGACGCGAGCCTACCTTCCCGTTCATGCCCCGTTCCCCCTTGAAAGACGCTCCCGCTGGCGTGTCCGACATGTCGGCGACGTTCAACTACGACGAGAACGCCGCGCCCATGTTGTGGACGCCGCACCGTCCTGCCCGGCCGGACAAGACGGAGGGCGGACGCGCCTTCAAGCTGGTCAGCGACTACGAGCCGGCGGGCGACCAGCCGACGGCCATCGCCGAGCTAGTCGCGAGCCTCGCGGGCCGCGAGCACGACCAGGTGCTCTTGGGGGTCACCGGGTCGGGCAAGACCTTCACCATGGCCAAGGTCATCGAGCAGACCCAGCGACCCGCGCTGATCCTGGCGCCCAACAAGACACTCGCCGCCCAGCTCTATTCCGAGTTCAGGAGCTTCTTCCCCGACAACGCCGTCGAGTTCTTCGTCTCCTACTACGACTACTACCAGCCCGAGGCCTATGTGCCCCGGACCGACACCTACATCGAGAAGGATAGCTCGGTGAACGAGCAGATCGACCGGATGCGCCACTCGGCGACCCGAGCGATCCTCGAGCGCGACGACGTGATCGTGGTCGCCTCGGTCTCGTGCATCTACGGCATCGGCTCCGTCGAGACCTACACGGCGATGACGTTCACCCTCGCGCCGGGCCAGCGGATCGACGAGAAGCAGTTGATGGCCGACCTGGTGGCCCAGCAGTACAAGCGCAACGACCAGGCCTTCGAGCGCGGCACCTTCCGCCGGCGCGGCGACACCATCGAGATCTTCCCCGCCCACTACGAGGATCGCGCCTGGCGGATCAGCCTGTTCGGCGACGAGGTGGAGACAATCACCGAGTTCGATCCGCTGACCGGCAAGAAGACCGCCGACCTCGACCAGATCAAGATCTACGCGAACAGCCACTATGTGACGCCGCGCCCGACGCTCCGGCAGGCGGTCACGCAGATTAAGGCCGAACTCAAGGAGCGGCTGGACTGGATGGTCGCCAACGGCAAGCTGCTGGAGGCCCAGCGGCTGGAGCAGCGCACCACCTTCGACGTCGAGATGATCGAGGCGACAGGCTCGTGCGCGGGCATCGAGAACTACTCGCGCTACCTCACGGGCCGACGGCCCGGCGAGCCGCCGCCGACCTTCTTCGAATACATCCCCGACAACGCCCTGCTGTTCGTCGACGAGAGCCACCAGACGGTGCCGCAGATCGGCGGCATGTACCGGGGCGACTACCGGCGCAAATTCACCCTGGCCGAGTACGGCTTCCGCCTGCCCTCCTGCCTCGACAACCGCCCGCTCAAATTCGAGGAGTGGGACGCGATGCGTCCGGACACGGTGCATGTGTCGGCGACGCCCGGCCCCTGGGAGATGGAGCGCACCGGCGGGGTGTTCACCGAGCAGGTGATCCGCCCCACCGGCCTGATCGATCCGCCGGTCGAGGTGAAGCCGGTCTCAGCCGACGGCTTCAGCCAGGTGGACGACGTCATCGACGAGGCCCGTCAGGCGGCCCGCGCCGGTTACCGCAGCCTGATCACGGTGCTGACCAAGAAGATGGCTGAAGACCTCTCGGAGTACATGCACGAGCAGGGCCTGCGCGTGCGCTACATGCACTCCGACATCGACACGCTCGAGCGCATCGAGATCATCCGCGACCTGCGGCTAGGCGTCTTCGACGTGCTGGTCGGCATCAACCTCTTGCGTGAGGGCCTGGACATCCCCGAGTGCGGGCTGGTGGCGATCCTCGACGCCGACAAGGAGGGCTTCCTGCGCTCCGAGACCTCGCTGATCCAGACCATCGGCCGCGCCGCGCGCAACGTCGACGGCAAGGTGATCCTCTACGCCGACAAGATCACCGGCTCGATGGAACGCGCCATGGCCGAGACTAAGCGGCGGCGCGAGAAGCAGGAGATCTACAACCTCGAGCACGGGATCACGCCCGAGAGCATCAAGAGCCGGATCAAGGACATTCTGGCGAGCCCCTACGAGAAAGACCGCGTCACTGTGCCCGCCGGCGTCGCCGAGGATGGGGCCAAGCCGTTCTTGGGCGACAACTTCAAGGCGACCCTGCGCGACCTGGAGAACCGAATGCGCGCGGCGGCGGCCAATCTGGAGTTCGAGGAAGCTGCGCGGATGCGCGACGAGATCAAGCGGCTGAAGCTGATGGACCTGGAGTTCGCCAACGACGTGATGACGCCTGCGGGCGAAACCGCCGACCGCGACGCGCCAAAGCGCACCCGCTCCGAAGCCCGCGCCGAGGCCGCCGCGCGCTTCAAGAAGCACGGCGGCAAGCGATAAAGCTCCGCGGAGTCTCCTACTTCACCTCGAACTCGAAGGTGATCTCCGGCAGATCCTCGATCTCGACGCGGATTGTGTAATGGCCGGCCGGATCACCGTCGGCCACCTGCCAGGCGTTGCTGATTACCCCAGTGGCGGCGGAGACCTCGCGTTCGGTAATCGCGGTGCGGGCGTCCTCTGAGACGGCCACACCGGCGTCGGTGACGCCCCAGGTGGACGCAGGCTTCGGCAGGACGAACGTCTCGCGCCACTTCAAGCTGGGACGTTCGGTGCGCACCAGCACCTCCCAGCCGTAGCCCTGACCGGTCTTCAGGGGCACGACGGCTGTCGGGGTGAGGATGTCGCGACCTTCCGCGTCGACGCCGAGAGTCCCGAAGCGCGACTGCAGGACCTCGATCCTGCCGCCCGGCGCCGGGGCGTCCTGGACCGGGGCCTGGGCGAGCGCGGCCAAGACGGCGGCGAGGGTGAGACTCAGCATGGCGCGCTCCTGTCGATCGCCCTCACCCTAGCGCAGTGATTGACTCCGCATCAATGTTCTGATTTTGTTCTCGACAAGGCGCCTGTATGACACCGGGCGGCGGCGTAGGCGCAGAAGGCGTCTCGCATTCGGATCACTTCTGCGCCGGTCGGCGCAAGATCAGCGCTCGGGCCCCTTATCGTCCCGAAAGCGCACGGTGAATCCGAAGTTATGTATCTCAGAATCCACGGCCGCGACGATCTGGCGCCTTTCGTGAACTCAGCACGGAACCTGGACCCGATTCGTACGGTAATAGGACAGGAAACGAGCGCCGCTGTGGGTGGTCTGTTGTGGACCGCGGGTGACGTTCGGATCGCGACATTTGGGGATGCCAAATATGTCACCTACGCTCGCCGTCGTCTCTGACAACGCCGCGCGCGACCCGCGCGCCGAAACGCTGTCGGAACGCATTCGCCGCCTGCAAGCCGAAGCCCGCAACCTGGCCCGTGAGCACATCATGGCGCTGCAGGCCGCGCTCGTCGCAGTCGAACGCCTTTCGGGTGAGATCGCCGAAGGCGGCGAAGCCTATCCGCCCGGCGTGCGCGACATCGCCCGTCGCCTGATCGAAGATTGCGAAGCCCGCGTTCAGACGCTCGAAGCCATCACCAAGCGCGGCTGAAGTCGGCCCAGCGCGAAGAATTCGCGCGCGCCGTCGATGCTGTCCCTCTCCCTGGCGGGAGGGGACGGCCTGCGCACCGAGCGGCCCGGACCGCGACGGCGACCGTTCCTGACCACTCCAGATCGTAGCGCCTCTCCGCGCCCGCTCGGGCCTCAGCTCACCAGGTCGGCGAAGTCCTTGTTGCGTCGCAACCAGGCAGCCGCATAGCCGCAGATTGGCGTGATCTTCAGGCCGCGCTCGCGCGCGTCCTGCGCCAGCGCGCCCATCAGCCGACCGGCCGCGCCGGTCCCACGCAGGCTGTCCGGGCTTTCCACGTGATCGATATAGAGACGCTCACCCTGCAGCCGGTAGTCGGCCCAGGAGGTCTCACCCTGCTCGTCCATCTCGTAGCGCGAACGGGTGGTGTCGTTGCGAAGTTGGCTCATCATGGATCCTGAAACGATGTCGCGCCGGGATTCGATCCCGGCTAGCTTCGACACGTGGCGACGACTTTGGGAGAGTGCAAGATGAACGGCAGACTGGCCTGGCTGGCCGCAGCCGCGACGATCGCCGCCCTCTCCGGCTGCGGCGACAAATCCGCCGGCGACAAGGCGGCCCCTGCAAAGACAGGAACCGCCGCCGACGCGTCGGCCACGGCCAGCGGCCCCGCCGTCGCCATGACCCCGCCACACCGCAAGCCGGGCCTGTGGGAGCAGCGGGTGTCGATGAGCGGCATGGACCAGACCACGCGCCTTTGCCTCGACGAAGCCGTCGAGCAGAAGCTGTCTTGGTGGGGCCAGCAGGCCACCAAGGACATGTGCGCCAAGACCCGCATCGCTCGGCGCCTCGACGGGGCCTGGGAGATCGCCTCGGAGTGCGACATGGGCTCGGGCGGCAAGACGGTCACCAATGGTGTGGCCACCGGCGACTTCGCAACCGGCTACCGGATGGAAGCGACCACGGTCACTACAGGCGCCGGAGCCCCGCAGATGAATGGCGAACACAAGATGGTCGTCCAGGCGACCTGGAAAGGCGCCTGCCCCGCCGGCTTCAAGCCCGGCGACATGGAACTTCCCGGCGGCATGAAGTTCAACATGATCGACATGGCCGGCAAGACCCGCTCGGCGGGCTGAGCCTCAGGCGGCTTCCACCGCCATCGCCACCGCCTCGCCCCCGCCGATGCACAGGGAGGCGACACCCCGACCGCCGCCGCGCGCCTGCAGCGCCGACAACAGGGTGGCGAGGATTCGCGCGCCGCTGGCTCCGATCGGGTGGCCGAGCGCGCAGGCCCCGCCGTTGACGTTCAGCTTGGCGCGGTCGAGGCCCAGTTCCTGTTCGGCGATCATGGCCACCGCGGCGAAGGCCTCGTTGACCTCGAACAGGTCGACGTCGTCGACGCTCCAACCGGCCTTGGCCAGCGCCTTGCGAATCGCCGGGACCGGCGCGGTCGAGAATTGGGCCGGCTCATGGGCGTGTGAAGCGTGGGCGGCGATCCGCGCCACCACCGGCAGGCCCAGGCGCCGCGCTGTTGATTCCCGCATCAGCACCAGGGCCGCCGCGCCGTCACTGATCGACGAGGCGTTGGCCGCGGTGATCGCCCCATCCTTGGCGAAGGCGGGTCGCAGCGTCGGGATCTTCGCCGGGTCGGCCTTCAGCGGCTGTTCGTCGTGCTCGACGATCACCGACCCGCCGCGGCCGTTCACCTGGACGGGCGTGATCTCGCGGGCGAAGGCGCCGCTCTCGGTCGCCTTGCGCGCACGAGCGAGGCTGCTGATCGCATATTCGTCCATCGCCTCGCGGGTCAGCTGATAGCTCTTCGCCGTCTCCTCGCAGAACGAGCCCATCAGCCGGCCAGGCTCATAGGCGTCCTCCAGACCGTCGAGATACATGTGGTCGAACGCCGTATCGTGGCCGATCCGCGCGCCGCCGCGGTGCTTGGTGAGCAGGTAGGGCGCATTGCTCATGCTCTCCATGCCGCCGGCGACGATTATCTCGGCCGAGCCGGCCGCCAGCGCGTCGTGCGCCAGCATGGCGGCTTGCATGCCGGAGCCGCACATCTTGTTGACCGTTGTCGCCGCCACCGAGATCGGCAGGCCCGCGCCCAGCGCCGCCTGACGGGCCGGCGCCTGGCCAAGCCCTGCGGGCAGCACGCAGCCCATCAGGATCTCCTCGACCGCGTCGGGGGCGAGCCCTGCGCGCTCGACCGCGGCGCGTACGGCGGCGGCCCCGAGTTCAGTGGCTTTGACGGAAGCCAACGCGCCCTGGAAGCCGCCCATGGGCGTACGTGCGTAGCTGACGATGACGATCGGATCAGTGCTCATCGCTAAGATGTGCGACGCCCCAGGGCCGGCCGCAAGACCGGTTCAGGCCGCCGCGCGCGTGGCCGCGATGAATCCGCCGCCCAGCACGCGGCTGTCGTCCTCGGCGGCGTAGAGCACGCAGGCCTGGCCGGGGGCCACCCCCTCCTCCGCCGTGTCGAACGCCACGGCCGCTTCGCCGTCCACCAACGTCAGGCGAGCTGTCGCCGGCTCGCGGGTCGAACGCACCCGCGCCAGCACCTGGCGACCGACGGCCGCCGCGGCCTCGATGGTCGTCTCGTCGCCCAGCCAGTTGGTTTCCTTCAGCGTCAGGGCCGCGGTCAGCAGCGCCTCGCGCGGGCCGACGATCACCTGGCGCGCGTCGGCGTCGATGCGCACCACGAACAGCGGATCGCCCACGGCGACGTTAAGCCCACGGCGCTGGCCGATGGTGTAGCGGGTGACGCCTTCGTGGCGGCCCAGCACGCGGCCGTCCTGATGGACGATGTCGCCGGGCAGCGCGCCTTGCGGTCGCAACCGGTCGATGAGGGTGGTGTAGCGGCCTTCCGGCACGAAGCAGATGTCCTGGCTGTCCGGCTTGGCGGCGACATTGAGCTTGAGCTCGGCCGCCACGCGTCGCACCTCCGCCTTCGGCAGCCCGCCCAGCGGAAAACGCAGGTAGTCCAGCTGATCGCGCGTGGTGGCGAACAGGAAATAGCTCTGGTCGCGGGCCGGGTCCGCCGCACGCATCAGTCGCGCGCCCGCCGGGTGTGCGGCGCGCTGGACATAGTGACCCGTGGCCATGGCCTCAGCGCCCAGATCGCGGGCGACGTCCAGCAGGTCGCGGAACTTCACCGTCTGATTGCAGCGAATGCAGGGGATCGGCGTCTCGCCACGCAGGTAGGCGTCGGCGAAATCCTCGATCACCTGGTCGCGGAAACGGCTTTCATAGTCGAGCACATAGTGCGGAACGCCGATGGCGTCGGCCGCCTGGCGCGCGTCATGAATGTCCTGGCCAGCGCAGCAGGCGCCCTTCTTCTGCACCGCCGCCCCGTGGTCGTAGAGTTGCAGGGTCACGCCCACCACATCGTAGCCGGCGCGAGCGAGCAACGCCGCGGTGACGGTGGAATCCACGCCGCCCGACATCGCCGCGACGATGCGCGCGCCGGCCGGCAGGCCGACGGCCGCGCGCACGGCGTCGATCGCCGCATCGGTGTGGAGAACAGGCGCGTTCATGGCCGCCTATTTAGCGGTTCGGGCGCGCCTTTGCGAGGTCGCTACCGCAGCAGGTTGATCAGCGAGCTTTCCTGCAACGTGCGGAACACCTCGGCCGCCGACTGCACGGCGAGCTGGGCGGCCTGCATCCGGCTGATCGCCGCGGCCATGTCCACGTCGGTGATGTCGCCGATCATGCCGCCGACGATGTTCTGCCGCGAGACGAGGTCCTGCCGCACCGCCTCGACCCGCTTCTGCACCAGGCCATTGCGTCCGGTGATGTTGGTGATCTCGGTCGTCGCCGCATCCCAACTGGCCAACTGGCCTTCCAGGAAGGTGCGCTGAGCATCGGTGAGCACGCCGCCGAAGGACCCGGTTCCGCCTTCCTCGAAGGTCTGGAACGCCTTGTAGGCGGTCAGCAGGTTCGTGCCGATGTCACTGGCCGTGATGCCGACATCAACGGTGGTCGACTCGTCCACCTGGGAGCGCACGTCGAAATTGTCGTTCTTGAAGAAGTCCGCGATCACCGAGCCCGGCGCGGTCAGCGCCGCGAGGCCGGTCGCCACCGCCGGCTTGGTGTTGATCTGGCCGCCGGAGAACAGGTACTTGCCCCCGTAGCGGGCGTTCATGCCCTCCACCGCGTTGCGCAGTTGGGCGTCCACATCCTCAACCAGGGTGTCGGCCCGACCGCTGGCGAGCGCCTCGGCGATCGCCTCGCGGGTCGCCTTAATCGCGTCGCTGACCTGGCTGAGCGCGGTGTCCTGAGTGGTCAGGCGATCGGCGATCAGGGCGTTCTGCTCCAGAAAGCCCCCTGCGCGCGCGTTCACGGAACGCATCGCGGTGAGCATCTCGGCGTTGCGCGCGTAGTCCTTCAGGTCGCTGCCGTTCTTCTGGGTGGAGACCTGCTCGCCGGCTTCGACCTGCTTGCGCTGGGCGGCCATCAGATTGGCGAGGATCGCGGAGTAGTTCCCGACGGTGGAGACACGGTTCATGGCGGGGTTCCTCAGATCATCGCCGTCAGGACGTCGAACATGTCCTTGGCCGCCTGGATCATGCGGGCCGAGGCGTTGAACGCCTGTTGGTAGGTGGTGAGCATGACCAGCTCTTCATCGAGATTGACGCCTTCGACCGACTGGCGGCGCGCGATCGCTTCGGTCTGCACCGATTGGGCGCTGGTCATGCGGGTGTCTGCGGCGGCGGCCTCGCGGCCGATCGATCCGCCGAATTCCTGGGCGTAGCGCGAGACCGTCATGGTCACCGCGCCCATCGTGCCGGCTGCGCTGAAGCCGGTGGGCGTATCGCCGGCGCCGGCCATCGCCAGGGCGCCGGTGCCATCCCCCGGCCTCAACGCCGGCGTCGTGCCCGCCGTGGTGTCGAGCTTGCCCAGCGCCAGCTTCATCGGGTCGGCGCTGATGGCGGCGTCCATGGTGTAGCGGCTGGCGCGCGATGCGCGATCGATCGAACTTAGTCCAAACAGTTGGCTCAGGCCCGGGCCGCCGACCCCGCGCTGGGTGGCGTCGGCGATCACCGAAAGGCTCGCGTTCGCAGGCTGGGTCGCGGTGAAGGCCAGCGCGCCGTTGGCGTCCAGATTGAACTGTCCATACAGGCCGACGCCGCTCGAGGTGCTGTTCAGCGAGGTGAGCAGATCGCTCATGTTCGCCGCCGCAGGCATCGCCACCTGCACCTGGGCCAGCGGCTTGCCGTCCGCCTGCGCCATCTGGAAGGTGATCAAGCCGCCCGGCGTGAAGCCGTGGGCGTCGGTTGATTTCAGGCCCGTGTCGTAGTTGGTGAAGCCGGTCGAGCGGATCACGTCGTTGAGGCCGAAGAAGGCGGAGAAGCCACGGCCCGCCTTGGCGGAGGTCCCCTCGTCGATGGCGACGCCGTTTCCGCCGGCGGCCGCGATGCTCAGAGCGCCATTTGCAAAGGTGGCCGTACCGAAGGCGCCCAGCGCCGTGTTCAGCGCCGTGATCGGGTTGCCCACGAACGGGGTCGCGGCGGCGCCGTCGATGCTGATTGTGCTGGCGGCGAAGTCGACGGTCACCCGGCGCTGCATGACGCCGTTGGCGTTGACGATCGCCACCGTGCTGGAGCCCGTGAAGCCGCTGGCCGCGGTCGCGGAGTCGAGACCGGTGTTGCGGCCGGTCATGCTGGTCGGCGCGGGCAGCGACGCCGAGGCGTTGTGCACGGCGTTGATCCGGTCGACCGCACGCGAAACGAACTCGCCGAGCTGGCTCGACAGGCCGGGCAGCTTGTCATCGCGCAGATCGAGCAGGCCGCGGATCTCGCCGGAGTTGACCTGGATGGCCTGGGCGACGCCCAGCGCCGGCGCGGCGGTGATGTAACCCTTCGAGCCGTCGCTGCGGTTGTAGGTGAGGGTCGCCGCCCCTTCGCCCGCCAGCACCACGCCCTCGGTGGAGCGGATGGTCACTCCGCCGTCGGGTCGTTCCATGACCTTCACATTCAGCAGGGTCGACAGTTCGTCGATCAGCTGGCTCTGGATGTTCTGCGATCCCGAGGCGTCGCCGCCGACCAGCGTTGCGCGGCTGATGTCCTGGTTGAGCTTGTCGATCTGGCCCAGCAGGTCATTGGCGCGGCCGACGTCGGCCTGGATCTGGGTGTCGAGATTGGCGCCGAGGTCCTCGATCTGGCCGTTGATCCGGTCAGCGTCGCTCAGGAAGTCCTGCATGTTGAAGATCGCCTGGCTACGCACCAGGCTGGAGGACGGGTCGTCGGCGGCCGACGCGAAGGCCGACCAGACGTCGTCCAGGCGGCTGAAGAAGAAGCTGTCGCTCGACGGGTCGCCGAACAGACTCTGGGCGTTGTCCAGATACTGCGAGACCACGCCCCAGCGGCTGGCGTCGGAGCCGGCGGTCAGGCTGGCGAGCTGCAGATACTGGTCCGTGATCCGCTTCACGCCCTCGATCTTGACGCCCATGCCTTGGCCGGCGACCGCCAGCGGCTGCTGGTTGACGGTCTTGCGGACGTATCCGGGCGTGTTGACGTTGGCGATGTTGTCGGAAACCGTTCGCAGGCCGACCTGGGCGGCCAACAGGCCCGAGTTCGCTGTCTTCAGGGCGACGGACAATGACATCGACTGCTCTCCACTCGGCAAAGCCTGACGCGCGACCCGGCTGAATCTGCCGAGGGTTTGGTGAACGCGCGCGCAAGGCGCTCCGAAAAATCTTTTGTTTTCAGCGAATCCCACCTGGGCGTCGCCGGCCACGGGAAACAGGAGCGCAAGAGCTGCGCCAACCGTTGGCGCCCAGCGCCGGCCGGATCGGCGCCGGTGGGCGGCAGCAAAGGCCTATCTTTCCGCCCACTCGGCAAAAAACGTCGCTTTGGCGGCCTTTGCCGGGTCGCAGATTTGTCCAATTAGTTCTGCGTTTTCAAAACACTAAGTGTACGGGAGCCGACTGGCGCGAAGGTTGCTCAGGTCTCGTCGAACATTTGCGCAGCATGCGCTCCCCTCGCCGACGGTTCCTTCCGACCGATGTCAGTCCAACCTCTCGCCGCCGCACCGCCCGCATCGCCTCCCAACGGGGGCGCGTCCTCCGCCCAAGGCGGGGTTGCGACCGGATTCGAGGCCCTGCTCAGCGTCCTAACCGGCGCCGAGCCCGGCAAGGGCGAGAGCGAAGCGCTCCCCGCCGAAGCCCCGGGTCCGGCCGAGGACGTCCAGGGCCAGGCCCAGGCGCAGGCTTTGCTGGCCATGTTCCTACAAGTCCCCGCGCCCGCCGTGGCGACCGAGGCCGAGGACGCACCCACTGCATCTGGCGCGCCGGCCTTGCCGCCCACGCCCACCTTCGAAGCCCTGGCGCCGGGCGCAACGCCCATCGCCGCCGAAACGCCGGCTGAACCCGCCAAGCCCGCTTCGCTCCCCTCCGCGACGGCCTTCGCCCTGGCGCAACTCGATAGCGATCGCAGCCCTGCGGCCGCGGCGAACCCACAGGCCGCTGCAGCGCCGCCCCAATCGCCGAGCCCGCCGCCTCAGCCGACTCCGCCGCCCGCACCACCGACGACAGACGCCCAGGCGCAGACCCTGGCCGGCGCAGCGACGGCCCAGCCGGTGCAACCCGCGCCGACGTCCGGCCCGCAGAGTCGCCCGACGCGCACCGCCGACGCGGCCGACGCGCTCAACGCCCCATCAGCCGTCGAACCGGCCGCCTCCGCCAAGGCCACGCCGCACGACGCGCGCGCCGCCGGCGTGATCGACGCCCGCAAGGGTCAGGAATCTGCCGGCGGCGACGTCGAGAATGCGGCGAGCAAGATCGCCTCGCACGACACGACCCCGGAACCGCCCAATCCCCGCGCCGCCGCCGAGCCCGCCTTGCAGCAGGCGAACATCGCCAGCGTCGCGGCGGCCCCTGCCCGCGGCTCTCCCGAGACGATCGCCCACCTGTCGGCGCAGATCCTCAAGAAGCTCGACGAACGCTCGACCCGCTTCGACGTCCAGCTTCAGCCGGAGGGCCTCGGCCGGGTCGACGTTCGCCTGGAGATCGGCGCGAACGGCCGGCTGACCGCCTCGCTGTCGTTCGACAACCCACAGGCCGCCGCCGAACTGCGCGGCCGGTCCCAAGAACTGTCCCGTTCCCTGGAGCAAGCCGGCTTCGACGTCTCCGGGGGTCTGTCGTTCGACGTGGCGGGCGACCGCGGCCAGTCCGGACAAGGCGGCGGACAACAGCAGGCCCAGACAGGCTCCACCTGGCGCGGCCAGGCCTTCCGCGAGGCGCTTGGCGTCGCCGGCGAAGCCGACGTGACCGCCGCGCCCCCCAGTCTCCAACGCCGGGCCTACGCCGGCCTCGACATCAAGATCTAGAGGAACAGCAACCATGGCCATCGACGCCACAGCCGCCGCAGCGACCGGCGCCGCGTCCGCCGCCGGTCGCACCCGGTTGGCCGAGAACTTCGACACCTTCCTGTCGCTGCTGACCACGCAGTTGAAGAACCAGGACCCGCTGTCGCCGATGGATTCGACGCAGTTCACCCAGCAGATCGTCCAGATGACCGGCGTGGAGCAGCAGTTGCTCACCAACGACCTGCTGCTGAAGCTGGTCGGCAACACCGGCAGCGGGATCTCCACCGCGGTCAGCCTGATCGGAAAGGACGTGCGCGCCGTCACCGGCGACGCGGCTCTCGTCAACGGCAAGGCGGACTGGCTCTACAAGCTCGACGCCGCCGCTTCCGATGTGAAGCTCGAGGTGCTCGATTCCAACGGCCGCGTGGTCTCCGTCAAGGCAGGCTCCGACAACGGCGCCGGCGAACACGCCTTCTCGTGGGACGGCAAGGACACCGGCGGCAAGCGGTTGCCCGATGGGACCTACACGTTGCGCGTCACCGCCAAGGCGGAGTCCGGCGAGACGATCACCTCGACCACCTTCCTGCAGGGCGTCGTCACCGGCGTCGAGCAGTCCAACGGCGAGGCCTTCCTGGTCATCAACGGCGCGCGCGTGCCGTGGAACGTGGTGACCAGCGTCACCCAGGCCCCGACCCAGACCACATCCAACGACGACGACGCCGACAAACCGGCCGTAGCGGCCTGATCCGGCGTCCCAACAGAACCTAAGAAAGAAGGCGAAAACCCATGAGCATCAACAGCGCAATGCGCGCCGGCGTCTCGGGCTTGGTGGCCAACTCCTCCGCGCTCGCCGCGATCTCCGACAACATCGCGAACGTCAACACCGTCGCCTACAAGCGCAGCCAGGTGAACTTCGCCAACATGGTGACGTCCCAGGCGGTCGCCGGTCAATACAGCGCCGGCGGCGTGCAGGGCGTCGCTCGTCAATACGTCAGCCAGCAGGGAACGCTACAGAGCGCCAGCTCGCCCACCGACCTCGCGATCTCAGGCGAAGGCTTCTTCGTGGTGACCGACAAGGGGCGCGGCCTGACCGACGCCGATGCGCGGATGTTCACCCGGGCCGGTTCGTTCAGCGTCGACGCTGACGGTTATCTGAAGAATGACGCGGGCCTCTACCTGCAAGGATGGCCGTTCGTGAACGGCCAGGTCAGCACCAACCCTTCCGACCTCACCACCCTGCAACCGATCAACGTCAAGGACATCAGCGCCACGGTGCTGCCGACCACCGAAGTCCTGGTCAACGCCAACCTGCAACGGCCCAGCACCTGGTCAGCGAGCGCCGGCGCCTACGCCACGCCCAACATGTCGGACTACCTGACGCCCGGCGGCGCGGCCGGCGTCGCGCCCGACTTCACCATTCCGATGTCGGTGACCGATTCCATGGGCGGCTCCCACTCTGTGAACGTCGCCGTGCGCCGCAGCGCCACGGCCAACCAGTGGAGCTACGAAATCCAGTCTCCCGACGTCGCTGGCTCCGGCATGGTGGCCAGCGGCACTCTGGCGTTCAACACCAGCGGCCAGCCGATCTTCGCCGCGCCGACCACGGTGACCGGCGGCACGCTGGTCAACAGCCCGACGCAGCAGGGCCTGTCGATCCCGGTGACGTGGACCGACGCCGGCATCGCGCCGCAGACCATCGTGGTGGACTTCAGCAAGCTGTCGCAACTCGCCGACGCCTCGACGGTCAACTCGGTCAACCCTGACGGCGCCGGCGTCGGCAGCGTGATCGGCGTGCAGGTGGACGAGAACGGCGTGGTCTCGGCGCTGTTCGACAACAGCGACGTACGCAAGGTGGCGCAGGTGGCCCTGGCCACCTTCCCCAACCCCGACGGCCTGCAGGCGGTGAGCGGCAACGCCTTCCGCCCGACGCTCAAAAGCGGCGAGTTCGCCCTGAAGCAGCCGTCGAGCGGCGGCGCTGGCATCATCTCGCCCTCGACCCTCGAAGCATCGACAGTCGATCTGTCCGCGGAATTCACCGGACTGATCACTACACAGCGCGCCTATTCAGCATCTTCCAAGATTATTACGACAGCAGATCAGATGTTGGAAGAATTGATAAATATTAAGCGCTGATAATATTCATTAACGGCGTTTAATGTTGGTCAACAACGTTGCATGTATCGTTTTCGCACACGGGGGGCGACTTGGTTAGTTCTTTTTTTACTATCGCAATTAAGCGGCCGTTATGCCCTGCGCGCTACATTCCTCCCGAACTGTGATGGTGGGAAAGGCGTAAAGCCATGCTGCAGCAGCAACAGCAGACACGAACGAACAGCCGCGGCGAGGTCTATGTCATTGGCCCGACGGGCGCTCCGTTGACGATCAATGATCTGCCGCCGGCCAACACTGGCCGCTGGGTGATCCGCCGCAAGGCGGAGGTGGTGGCCGCCGTGCGCGGCGGCCTGCTCAGTCTCGACCAGGCGCTGGAACGCTACTCGTTGACCGCCGAGGAGTTCCTAGCGTGGCAGCGGTCGATCGAACGCCACGGCCTGGCCGGTCTTCGGACCACCCGGCTGCAACAATATCGCTGACGTCGAGCAAGGACCCCTCTCGCCGACGACACAAAGCGGCCGCGCCTCTCGCAGGGCGCGGCCGTTGCTTTTTTGGGTTCAGGCTTTCACGCGCCGGACGTTGACCAGGATGCGCTCGCGCTCGCCGGGGTGGCGCTCCACCAGCAACCGCGCCACCTGGGCGTCGTCATGGAAGGCGTAGCCCTTGATCGCGTCGAGGATCGCCTTGGCCAGGTTGTCCAGGTCCATCCATGGCGGATCGCCGACATACTCCATGCGGATCTCCACGGCGAACTCGCCCCAGGCGGGACGCGCGCCGCGCCAGGCCTTGCGGAAGAACTCGTAGATCAGCGGCTTGTAGTATTTCGCCTGGGTGGTGAGGCCGTCGACGACGATCTCCACCGCGCCTTCGTCGGGGCCCTCGCGGGCGCGCACCTTGCCGTGCTGGGTCCAGCCATCGTCCATCGCATTTTCCTCTAAGCGGCGAACGGCTTGCAGTCTCGCTCCGTCTCGTTAAACCGGCGGGCGTCCAGGCTGGAGGAACAAATGACCGCGACGCGTACCGAGACCGATACTTTCGGCCCCATCGAGGTCGCGGCCGACCGCTACTGGGGTGCGCAGACCCAGCGCTCGCTCGGCAACTTCAAGATCGGCTGGGAAAAGCAGCCCCAGCCGGTGGTCCGCGCCCTGGGCGTGGTCAAGCGCGCCGCGGCGGAGGCCAACATGGCGCTGGGCCGGCTGGACCCGACGATCGGGGCCGCGATCGTCGCCGCCGCCCAGGAGGTGATCGACGGCAAGCTCGACGATCATTTCCCGCTGGTGGTCTGGCAGACAGGGTCCGGCACCCAGTCGAACATGAACGCCAACGAGGTGATCTCCAACCGCGCCATCGAGATGATGGGAGGCGTCCAGGGCTCCAAGAGCCCGGTCCACCCCAACGACCACGTCAACATGAGCCAGTCGTCCAACGACACCTACCCGACGGCCATGCACATCGCCGCCGCCGGGGAAGTCGCCCGCCACGTGATGCCGGCACTGGAACACCTGCACGCCGCGCTGAAGGTCAAGACCGAGGCCTTCGCCCACATCATCAACATCGGCCGGACACATACACAGGACGCGACGCCGCTGACGCTGGGCCAGGAGTTCTCCGGCTATTCGCACCAGGTCGCCAGCGCCGTGCGCCGGCTGAAGGAGACGCTCTATGGCCTCTACGAGCTGGCGCAGGGCGGAACTGCGGTCGGCACCGGCCTCAACGCGCCCGTGGGCTTCGCCGAGAAGGTGGCCGAGCGCATCGCCGCCATCACTCACCTGCCGTTCATCACCGCACCGAACAAGTTCGAAGCCCTGGCCGCCCACGACGCCATGGTGTTCAGCCACGGGGCCCTGACCTCGGCCGCCGCGGCGCTGTTCAAGATCGGCAACGACATCCGCTTCCTGGGGTCGGGCCCGCGCTCGGGCCTGGGCGAGTTGTCGTTGCCGGAGAACGAGCCCGGCTCGTCGATCATGCCCGGCAAGGTCAACCCGACCCAGTCGGAAGCCCTGACCATGGTCTGCGCCCAGGTGATGGGCAACCAGACCACCATGGCGTTCGCCGGCAGCCAGGGCCACTTCGAGCTCAACGTGTTCAATCCCGTCATGGCCTACAACTTCCTCCAGTCCTGCAAGCTGCTGGGCGATGCGGCGGTGTCGTTCACCGACAACTGCGTCGTCGGCATCGAGGCGCGTGAGGACAACATCCGCGCGGCGATGGAGCGTTCGCTGATGCTGGTCACCGCGTTGGCGCCGAAGATCGGCTACGACAACGCCGCCAAGATCGCCAAGACCGCGCACAAGAACGGCACCACGCTGCGCGACGAGGCGGTGGGCGGCGGTTACGTCTCCAACGAGGAGTTCGACGCCCTCGTGCGCCCTGAGAAGATGATCTCGCCCGGCTGAGCCCTACTCCGCGGCGTAGCGGTAGCGGCTATCCGCGCCGGCGCTCCACAGGTGCGTCCGGTATGCCTCGAAGCATTGCTCGCCGCAGATCAGCCGCATGATCGCACCTTCGGCGATCGAGCGCGCGCAGGTCGGGTCCTCCTCGACCAGTGGCGCGAGCGCCTCGGCGTTCCACGCCCTGGAGTGCTCGACGTCCAAATTGGCGTGCAGGACGAAGTACTTGCGCTGCTCAGGCGCGATGCCCAGCCTCTTCAGGCCGGCGGCCACCGCGCTGACCCGGGTCGGCGCCGTGAGTTCGACGACCCCCAGCGCGCCCACCGAATGGTAGGCGTAGCGGCGCGTGGCGGCGAACGCCGTCATCGTGTTGGCCAGCGCCAGCGACTGCCAGGCGGTGCCCTCGATGGTCGGGCGCAGGCCGAGGCCCTGCACCGTGCGGTCGAGCATAGGCCCGTGCATCCCGTTCGGATGGCCCCGGCCCATCTCGTCCCAATAATTGCGGGCGAGCTCAAGCTTCGCACGGGACGGCAGCTTGACTTGGGTCATGGCCACAAGGTCATCGAAGCCCGCTTCGCCTGCGGCTTCCTGGGTGAGGAACCACTTCATCTCTTCGAGAGAAGCTTCTGTTTCGAGCCAAGAAAACAGAGGGTCCCATTGACCGGGACCGCTCTCCCTGAGCGCTTCGAACCAGGCCACGAAGCCGTCAGGGTCAGACGGCACGTGGGCGACTAGCGGTGCAATCCGCGCGCGGAACGCCTCCACGAATCCGCCTTCGACGCGCAGCATGCGCGCGTCCTCGTCGACCTCGGCGAGCCAGTCGGAACCGGGCGTCCGCGCCGCAAGGCGGCGTCTGTTCCAGTGCGCCAGCGCCTGGTGCAGTCCTTGGGGATTGATATCGGCAGTGCTGTCGGCGCCGAACGCCGAGAGATCGATAGCTGTGGTCACTTGAGGCGCTCCATGAGCCAGCGGAGCGCTCGAGGAGACGACTGGTTCCTATGTCGGCGAGTCGTCAGGTGCGACGTGTGACCGCGAAGTCCGCGAGGTCCTCAAGCGCCGGTCGCCACCCATTGGTCGATGCGAAATCGTCCAGCGCGGCCTTGGCGCTTTCGGCATAGTCGGCGGCCAGATCCAGAGTCGACTGCAACGCCCCTGTGGCGCGCATCAGGTCGATGGCGCGCAGGAAATCGGCGTCCGTCTGGTCGCGGCGACCGATGACGCGGGTCCAGAATTCGGTCTCAGCCCCGCCCGTGCGCGCGATCGCGAGCAGCAGCGGCAGGGTCGTCTTGCCTTCTCGGAAGTCGTCGCCGGGGTTCTTCCCCAGCGTTTCGCTGGCGCCGGAGTAGTCGAGCGCGTCGTCGACAAGCTGGAACGCGATGCCGAGATTGGCCCCGAAGCGGCGCAACGCCGCGCAGCGCTCGCGAGACGC
The DNA here is from genome assembly GCF_030697305.1 of Phenylobacterium sp. Taxonomy (GTDB): domain Bacteria; phylum Pseudomonadota; class Alphaproteobacteria; order Caulobacterales; family Caulobacteraceae; genus Phenylobacterium. The sequence goes on from NZ_JAUYQL010000029.1 coordinate 26,039, forward strand.
GTCGGCCGACACCGCACCGGCCTCGGCAGCGGCGGCGAACAGCTCGGCCGTCTTGGCGCCGATGATCTCCAGGTACAGTTCCTGGGTCAGGTCCAGGTCGTGGGCGCGGGTGAGTTGCAGCACCTCGCCCTCGGCGATGACGCGCGAGGCGCGCGCCAGGATCTCCAGCGCCGGCATCGATCCCGCCTCGACCATGAGCTCGAACGCCCGGGCGAACAGGAAATCGCCGACCAGCACGCTGGAGGGCGCGCCCCAGATCAGGTGGGCGGCCACCCTGCCCCGGCGAAGCTCGGAAGAATCGACCACGTCGTCGTGCAACAGGGTCGCGGTGTGGATGAATTCGACGGCGCCGGCGAGCTTCAAGCAGGCGTCGTCGCGCGCGCCAGCCAATCTGGCGGCCGCGATGGTGAGCAGCGGCCGGAGCCTTTTGCCGGCGCTGCTGATCAGGTGATCGGCCAGCGCTGGGATCACCGGCACCGGGCTCTGCATCCGGTCGCGGATCAGCGCGTCCACGCCTGCCATGTCCGCCCGCGCAAGCTTCAGCAGCGCCTCGATCGACGATGGGCTGGGGGCGAGGGCCGCTGTCGCTACGTTCACGGAAGTCCGAACTCCTGACTACCGGCGGGGGTCCTGGCGCCGGAGGTCGTTGCGGGGGACAATGGTGGGGCGACAGGGGGTGGTCAAGGCGCGTATGTCGCCGCACGCATGAAGCCTTCGAACGACAAACCACAGGGTGCAGAGGCGTCCGATGTCACCGAGGACCGCCTGCTGGACGGACGCGTCCTGCTGCGCCAGCCCAGGCGCGGCTATCGCGCGGGGATGGACGCGGCGCTGCTGGCGGCGGCCTGCGATGCGGATGAAGGCGCGCGGGTGGTGGAAGCCGGCTGTGGCGCCGGCGCGGCCCTGCTCGCCGCAGCGTGGAGACGGCCGGGTGCGCGCTTCGTCGGCCTGGAACGCGATCCGGACGCATTCGCCCTAGCCCAGGAGAATATCGCGCTCAACGGCTTACAGGCGCGCGTCGAGGTCCAGTTGGGCGATGTCGACCAGCCGTTCGGCCGCACCGGCCTGGCGCCGTTCGACGCCCTGATCGCCAACCCGCCGTTCTTCGACGACCCTGCCGCTTTGCGCGCACCCGATCCCGCCAAACGCGGCGCGTGGATGGCGGATCAGGGTCTTGAAGCGTGGACGGCCTTCGCCGGGAAGGCGGTGCGCCAGGGCGGCGCGATCATCGTGATCCATCGCGCCGACCGGCTGGCCGACCTGCTGGCGCTGTTGGCCGGATCGTGCGGATCATTCTGCGTGCGGCCGGTGCACGCCTTCGCCGACGCCCCGGCCAAGCGGGTGCTGGTGCGCGCGGTCAAGGCGGGCAAGGCGCCGCTGAGGCTCCTGCCCGCCCTGATCCTGCATCCGCGCTCGGGCGACAAGCACACGCCCGAAGCCGAAGCGATCCTGCGCGGCGAGGCGGACCTCGCCTGGGACTAGGCCGTAGGACCTTAGTTCCGGCCCTTGTCGACCAGCGCGTTCTTGGTGATCCACGGCATCATGGCCCGCAGGCGCGCGCCCACTTCCTCGATCGGATGTTCGGCGGCGCGGCGACGGGTGGCCTTGAAACTCGGCTGACCGGCTTCATTCTCCATCATCCAGTCGCGGGTGAAGCGGCCCGACTGGATATCGTCCAGCACGCGCTTCATCTCGGCCTTGGTCTCGGCGGTCACCATGCGCGGGCCGGTGACGTACTCGCCGTACTCGGCGGTGTTGGAGATCGAGTAGTTCATGTTGGCGATGCCGCCTTCATAGATCAGGTCGACGATCAGCTTCACCTCATGCAGGCACTCGAAGTAGGCCATCTCGGGCGCGTAGCCTGCCTCGACCAGGGTCTCGAAACCGGCGCGGATCAGCTCCACCAGGCCCCCGCACAGCACCGCCTGCTCGCCGAACAGGTCGGTTTCGCACTCTTCGCGGAAGTTGGTCTCGATGATGCCCGAACGGCCCCCGCCGATCGCCGAGGCGTAGGCCAGGCCGAAGTCCAGCGCATTGCCGGTCGGGTTGCGGTCGATGGCGATCAGGCAGGGCACGCCGCCCCCGCGCTGGTACTCGCTGCGCACGGTGTGGCCTGGGCCCTTGGGCGCGATCATCAGCACGTCGATGCCGGGCTTGGGGTCGATCAGGCCGAAATGGACGTTCAGGCCGTGGGCGAACAGCAGCGCAGCGCCGTCGCGAATGTTGGGGGCGATCTCGTTGTTGTAGATGCCGCGCTGCAGCTCGTCGGGCGCGAGGATCATGATCGCATCGGCCCAGGCCGCGGCTTCGGCGACATTCATCACCTTCAGGCCGTCAGCTTCGACCTTCTTGGCCGTGGCCGAACCGGCTTTGAGGGCGACGACGAGGTTCTTCACCCCGGAATCCACCAGGTTGAGCGCGTGCGCACGGCCCTGGCTGCCATAGCCTACAATGGCGATCTTCTTGTCCAGGATGCGGGCGATGTCGGCGTCGCGGTCGTAATAGACGCGCATGGGCGTTCTCCAGAACTTGATCGTCGGGCAGGCCACGGCGCACTGACGTCGTAGCAAAGGCGGCGCTATCGACCGTTTTTTTACAGAAAGGTCAAGCCGGCGCGCCGATCATAAGCGAGACGACGTTCGCCACACCCTGTAGGAAGCGGCGCCGCCGCCAGGCCACGCGCAGAGAGGGAGGCGCACCGATGATCGTCGTGAACGCCCGCGTCTCGCTCGCCGATGACGAATTCAGCGAACGCATGGTCAAGGCCAGCGGTCCCGGCGGCCAGCACGTCAACAAGACCAGCAGCGCGATCGAGCTCAGGTTCCACGTCGGAAACTCCAGCCTGGAAGACGACGTCAAGGAACGGCTGCGCGGCCTCGCCGGCAGCCGGCTCAGCCAGGAGGACGTGCTGATCCTGTTCGCCCAGGGCTCACGCTCACTGGAGATGAACCGCCAGGACGCCCGCGAGCGCCTCGCCGAGCTGGTGCGCCAGGCCTTGCACCGGCCCAAGTCGCGCCGCCCCACCCGGCCCACCTACGCCTCGAAGCTCAAGCGACTGGAGGGCAAGTCGAAGCGCTCCGGCGTCAAGTCGATGCGCGGACGGCCCGGTCGCGAAGACTGAGCTGAAGGCGGCTGACGCGGCTCAGGCATTTTGCGCAGGCCCTCTTGGCGCGCCCGCCCCGCTCCGCATAAGGTCCCCGCCATGCGCGTCCTTCGTCGTTTCGTAGCTTTTTCGACCCTCGCCCTGCTCGCCGCTTGCGAGACCGTGGGCGCGCCGCCGCCCCCGCCGCCGATGGCCCCGCCGTCCGCCACGGTGTTCCGTCCGAGCGATTTCTCGTGGTCGGCGGTGCCGGGGCGCAACGCCGTCGTCGGGCGGCTTACCTACAAGCGCCCAGAGGCGCGATACACCTGCGCCGGCGCGGCCGTCGTGCTGACGCCGGAGACGCTGTGGACGCGCCGACGGATGAGCATCCTGTACAACTCGCCGATCTCGGCCGCTCTGCCGGTCGAGGAGGTGCGCGCCCGCACGCCCGCCAGCAACGGCGAGGACTTCTCCGCCTTCGTGCGCCGCACCACGTGCGACGCCACCGACCGGTTCAGCTTTTCTGGGCTGCCGGACGGCGCCTGGTACGTGATCTCAGTGGCCAAACCCGCTGAAGGCCGAGGCCCCAGCATCGCGGTGATGCGTCGCGTCGAGACCCGTGGCGGCCGACCCACATCGGTCGGCCTCTAAGGCGTCCGGCAGTCCTGGATGCGGCTCAGAACCGCTCCACCCCGCGCTTGATCGGTTCGGTGGGGTCGGCGTCGAGCAGGTCGGCGATTTCCTGCATGAACGACTCGCGCCGCGCCGCCGCCGCGATCGGATCGGGCGCATTACGCACAGCCGCCGCTGCATTGCGGCGTGATTCCAGCCGCAGGCGTTGCGACACCGCGGCCAGGTGGCCCTCGCTTTTACGCAAATCCATCAGCGCCGCGTGTTTGCGCGCCTCTTCGATACGCTTGCGCACCAAGGCGTCCACGTCGGTGCCGGACTCCGCACGCGCCGCCAGATTGGCGAAGTCGCGCACGTACATTTGGACAAACTGCTCTTCGGCCATTGCGTCCTTATCCTCCCGGCCGCGCAGTTGAGCGCCACGCGGCGATGTCCATTAACATATCTTAACAGGCACGGGGCCGGTATCGTCGGTCAGGCGAACGAAAGCAGAGCTTGTGGTGTTCCGGCCGCGGGCTTGAAAGAGGGGAGTTGCGCCATGCGCATGATTTTGACCGCGGCGCTCGCGGCAATCGCCGTCGCCGGATCGCCGGCCGCCCACGCCCAGACCTATTGGGACGGCCACAACTACTATGAGCGGCCGCAGCCATTGCCCGCACCGCCGCCAGCCTCCGCTGCGCCGCGCACGCCTGACCCGAGGCCCGCTCCCGCCAGCCAATACGACCGTGCCGCCGGGCGCTATGATCAGGACCTTCGCGACCAGGCCGCCCGCTACGGGCGCGAGGACGAGGACTTCGGCGACGACCGATATGGGCGCGACGACATTCGCAATGAAGCGGGCGACGGTCGCGACGACGAGAACCGCTACCTCGGTTGGCGGCGCGACGGGTCGTGGGGGCAGCATGTGCGCGCCTGCATGAGCCGCTATCGCAGCTACAACGCTCGCACCGACAGCTACCTGGCCAGGCCCGGCGTTTGGGTGCGCTGCGGCCTATAGACGGCCGGACGGAGCTTGTGGCCGCGCTGCGCGTTTACCTTTCGAGGGAATTCGGCACGGAGGGATCCATGCGCAAGATCATGACCATCGCCCTAGCCGCCATGACAATGGCCGGCGGCGCGATCACGGCGACCAGCGCGGAAGCGCGCGACTACCGCAACCACCGCGCCTACGACGGCCGGGGCTACAACAACGGCTACTACTACAACAACCGCAACTACCGCCGGAACAACGACGACGGCGCGGCGATCGTAGCCGGTATCGCGGGCCTGGCGATTGGCGCGGCGCTGGCCTCCGGCAGCCGCGACCGGGGCTACTACGACAACGGCTACGCCCCGCGCGGCTACTACGGCCAGCCTTCCTACGGGCGCGGCTATTACGGCTCTTCGTATCGCCGCTGCACGACCACTCAGCGCTACGACCCGTACTATGGCGGCTACGTCGAGCGCACCTACTGCCGATAGCCGATCAAGGGGCGTCGCCTGCTGGCGACGCCCCTGTTTCGTCAGTGGACCTTGGCGCGGCCGATCTCCAGGCCCTCGCTGGTGGCGGTGACGTCGATCACCGCCCCGTCCTCCAGGTCGCCCGCCAGCAGCTTGCGCGCGATCGGATCGACCAGTTCCTTCTGGATCACCCGCTTCAGCGGACGCGCCCCGTACACAGGATCGTAGCCGCGCTCGCCCAGCCAGTGCATGGCCGCCGGATCCAGGGTGATCGCCATGCGCCGGTCGCCCAGCAGCTTTTCCACGCGCTGGAGCTGGATGCGGACGATGTTGTCCATCTCCGCGCGGCCCAGGCGCTTGAACAGGATGATCTCGTCGATCCGGTTCAGGAACTCCGGCCGGAAGTGACGGCGCACGGTGTCCATCACGCCAGGGCGCGCGGCTTCCACGTCCTCATCGTCCGCGAGCGCAGCCAGATGCTCCGACCCTAGATTCGAGGTCATGATGATGATCACGTTGCGGAAGTCGACCGTGCGCCCCTGCCCATCAGTAAGCCGGCCATCGTCCAGCACCTGCAGCAGCACGTTGAAAACGTCAGGGTGAGCCTTCTCCACCTCGTCGAACAGCAACACCTGATACGGCCGGCGGCGCACCGCCTCGGTCAGCGCACCACCCTCGTCGTAGCCGACGTAGCCGGGAGGCGCGCCGATCATGCGGCTGACCGAGTGCTTCTCCATGTACTCGCTCATGTCGAGGCGGGTCACCGCGGACTCGTCGTCGAACATGAACTCGGCCAGCGCCTTGGTGAGCTCGGTCTTGCCGACGCCGGTGGGTCCTAAGAACAGGAACGAGCCGATCGGCCGGTTGGGGTCCTGCAGGCCGGCGCGCGCGCGGCGAACCGCGTCCGATACGGCCAACAGCGCCTCTTCCTGGCCGACCACGCGGTCACGGAGCTTGTCCTCCATGGCCAGCAGCTTCTCGCGCTCGCCCTCCAGCATCTTCTCCACGGGCACGCCGGTCCAGCGCGAGACCACCGCGGCGATCTGCTCGGCGTCGACGACTTCGGGCGACAGCGGGTTCTTGCCGGACTCGGCCTCCTCCGCCGCCAGGATGCGCTCGAGCTGAGGGATCTCGCCATAGGCGATCTCCGAGGCCCGCTGCAGATCGCCGCGACGCTGGGCCGCGACCAGTTCCGCGCGCAACCGCTCGAGCGCCTCCCGGGCCTGAGCGGACTGGCCGACCTTCTCCTTTTCCGCGCGCCACCGCGCAGTCATCTCGGCGGAGCGGCCCTCCAGGTCGTCGAGCTCCTCCTCCAGCTTCTCCAGCCGGGCTTTCGAGGCTTGGTCGGTCTCCTTGGACAGCGCTTCGCGCTCGATCTTCAGCTGCACGACGCGGCGGTCTATCTCGTCCAGCTCCTCCGGCTTGGAGTCGACCGCCATGCGCACGCGGCTCGCGGCCTCGTCCATCAGGTCGATGGCCTTGTCCGGCAGGAAGCGGTCGGCGATGTAGCGGTTCGACAGGGTCGCTGCGGCGACGATGGCGGCGTCGGAGATGCGCACGCCATGGTGCACCTCGTACTTCTCCTTCAAGCCGCGCAGGATCGAGACCGTGTCCTCGACCGTCGGTTCGCCGACGAACACCGGCTGGAAGCGCCGCGCCAGCGCCGCGTCCTTCTCCACGTGCTTGCGGTACTCATCGAGCGTGGTCGCGCCCACGCAATGCAGCTCGCCGCGCGCCAGGGCGGGCTTGAGCAGGTTGGAGGCGTCCATCGCGCCTTCGCTCTTCCCGGCGCCGACCAGGGTGTGCATCTCGTCGATGAACAGGATGATCGAGCCTTCGGCCGCGGTCACCTCGCCCAGCACAGCCTTCAGCCGTTCCTCGAACTCGCCGCGGTACTTCGCGCCGGCGATCAGCGAGCCCATGTCGAGCGACAGGAGCTTCTTGTCCTTCAGGCTCTCGGGCACGTCGCCGTTGATGATGCGCAGCGCCAGGCCTTCGACGATGGCGGTCTTGCCTACGCCGGGCTCGCCGATCAACACGGGATTGTTCTTGGTGCGGCGCGACAGCACCTGGATGGTGCGGCGGATCTCCTCGTC
>NZ_JAUYQL010000056.1 GCF_030697305.1 Phenylobacterium sp.
GCAATCACAGGGTCATTCTGCCCATGTCGGGCAAGAGGTCGAAGTCTTCTACCGCTGGCATGCGCTGTACGGACGTCGGGTGCGGCGGCAATACAGCGAGCAACGAGCGACGGGCGAGGTGGTCCACGTTGAGGTGAGTCCTGGCGTCGTCATCGTGGTGGCGGCCTGGATGCTCGACGCGGCCTCTTGCGCAGGGATGAACCTTGGCGCTCCACGCGCATCCATCTCCGCCCTTGCCGAACTGCATCAACTGCTGTCGCAGCGCGGTCTTCGGCGAAGCTCCGCTGGTGTTCAACACCCCCGCGAGGAGCAACATGACCAATTCGCCCCGAACCCAACTGATGCGCTTGGCACCGCCGGCTCCCATGTCTCAGAGACAGTTGAGCATGGTATTCGAGTCCCCGGTTCTCCAGGGGATGAGCCCGGGCGAACGCGCCACCGCGATTGCGCAACTGGCGGTCCTGCTGCTGCAAGCAGCGGGTGTTCAACAGACGGGAGCTGACGATGGCGAACACTGATCTGTTGCCCGCCACCGTACTGCGTCGGAAGGCCGTCGTCTACGTGCGGCAGTCCACCCAGACGCAGGTTCAGAATAACCTGGAGAGCCAGCGCCGTCAGTACGACCTGGTCGAGGAAGCACGCCGCCGTGGCTTTGCGCAGGTCGAGGTCATCGATGACGACCTCGGCCGTTCCGCCAGTGGCATGGTGGCCCGACCAGGTTTCGACCGGCTTGTCGCTTGGCTCTGCGCCGGCGAGGTCGGTGCCGTGCTGTGCTTCGACGCCTCGCGGCTGGCACGCAATGGCCGCGACTGGCACCACCTTCTGGAGCTGTGCGGCTTGGTCGAGGCCCGGGTCATCGACCTGGATGGGGTCTACGACCCATGTCGCCCTAATGATCGACTGCTGCTGGGCATGAAGGGCAGCATCAGCGAATTCGAGCTCGGCGTGCTCAGGGCGCGCATGTTCGAGGCAGCCCGCGCCAAGGCCCAGCGCGGCGAGCTGCGCATCAGCGTGCCTATCGGCTACGTCTGGCACCGCGAGGTCGGTTTGGGCTTCGATCCCGACATACGGCTGCAGGAGGCAATCCGATTGATCTTCGCGCGGTTTCGCAAGCTGGGCAGCGCCCGCCAAGCCTTTCTGTCGCTTGCTGCCGAACAGGTTCACTTCCCGCGCCCATCTGATGGCAAGAAGATGGTGACGTTCGACTGGACTCCAATCCGTTATCGCAACGTGATCGCGGTGCTTAAGAATCCTTTTTACGCTGGCACCTATGCCTACGGCAAGAGCGAGAAGCGCACGGCCCTCGTCGATGGACGACTGCGCAAGAGCTATGGCCATAGCAAGCCGGTCGAGCATTGGGAGGTGATGCTCCAGGGCCACCATGAAGCCTACATCGACTGGTCCGAATTCGAGCGCAATCAGAAGCAACTTGCCGTCAATGCCTACGGTAGAGTGGATGGTGTGAAGTCGGGTCGCGGCGGGCGTGCGTTGCTCGCGGGTATGCTGTGCTGCGCGCGTTGCGGCCGCCGTCTGACGGTCGCGTATACCGGCCGCGGTGCACGTCAACCGGTGTATCGGTGCGACCGTCCGCACGTGCAGCTGGCGCAGCCGCGGTGTTTTACTTTTGGCGGCCGGCGAGCCGACGAGGCCATGGCAAGAGAGTTGCTACGAGCGGTCGAGCCTCTGGCCGTCGAAGCGGCGTCGCTTGCTGAACGGAGGCACATGGAAGTCCAAGCGGACCAACGGCGAATCGTGAATTTAGAACTACAGCAAGCACGCTACGAGGCGACGCTGGCAGAGCGACGCTACGCGGCCTGTGACCCTGACAACCGTTTGATCGCCGCACAACTCGAACGGAGCTGGGAGTCAGCGTTGCAGCGTGTGCAGGCATGCCAACGGCGCGTCGACGCAGTCGAACAAACGCTGTCGGCCGTGGCAACACCCGACCTCGGTGGGCTCGCCCAAGATCTCGCCGCCGCATGGGATGCGCCCGGCGTGACGATGCGCACACGCCAGCAGTTGCTTCACACCTTGGTCCAGGAGATCATTGCCGATCTCGATGAGAAGACGCGAGAGATCGTTCTGACAATTCATTGGCGTGGAGGCCAGCATTCGGAAGTCAGGGTCGCGAAGCCAAGGTCTGGCGAGCATGGCTGTCGTACATCCGATGAAGCCCTGGCCGTCATGCGCAGCATGGCGGGCAAGTGGTCCGACGAGCATATTGCCGCGACGCTCAATCGCATGGCCCTGCCCACCGGGCAGGGCAAGACTTGGACCGCGCATCGCGTAAGTTCTGTGCGGATGGTGAACGACATTCGTGCGTACCGGTCAGCGAACAAGGACGGACAGTGGCTCACCATGTCGGAAGCCGCCGCAAAGCTCGGCGTGAACAACCACCGTATTCGGCGCTTGATCAAGCAAGGAATCCTGTACGCAGAGCAGGTTGTGCCGCGAGCGCCGTATCAGATTCGGGCATCCGATCTGCTCGATCCGCGCGTGATCGAGGCGGCCGCGCGGACACTCGGCCCGTGTCAGGCGGTCGGCGAGAACCAGATGTCAATGTTTTCAAGCACTTAACGAAGAGGGGCACTATGAACAAGCCATTGC
>NZ_JAUYQL010000112.1 GCF_030697305.1 Phenylobacterium sp.
GCGCTGGCGCTCGAACGCTATGAGGAGGCGTTCCGGCGGCAGGGCTTCACCGAGATGCTCTACGCCTACGAGCCCGTCGGCGCGGCGTTCTTCTTCGCTCGTGGCCTGACCGAGGACGCGACGGTGCTGGTCGGCGACTTCGGCGGCGGCACAAGCGACTTCTCGATCATCCGCTTCGAGCGCGTGGGAAACGCGATGCGGGCGACGCCGCTGGGACGCTCCGGCGTGGGCGTGGCGGGCGACGCCTTCGACTATCGGATCATCGACCGACTGGTTTCGCCGCAGCTCGGAAAGGGGTCGAGCTATACGGCGTTCGACAAGGTGCTGCCGATCCCTAACCGCTACTACGCGGCGTTCGCCCGCTGGGATCAGCTGGCGCTGATGCGCGCCTCACGCGACATGCGCGAGATCCGCGGCCTCGTCCGCGACGCAGTGGAGCCAGAGAAGCTGTCGCGCCTGGTCGAGGTGCTGGACGACAACCTGGGCTATCCGCTGTACCGCGCCGTCACCCGGCTGAAGGAGGCGTTGTCGGTCGATGAGGTGGCGGCGTTCAGCTTCGCGGCCGGCAGCATCGAGATCGCCCGCGACGTCGAGCGCACGGAATTCGAGGCGTGGATCGCGCCGGAGCTCGCGCTGATCGAGAGCGCCGTCGATTCGGCGATGGCCGACGCCGGCCTGGGGGCCGATCAGATCGACCGGGTGTTCCTCACCGGCGGCTCGTCGCTGGTTCCGGCGGTGCGACAGGTCTTCCATCGCCGTTTCGCCGCCGAGCGGATCGAGTCGGGCGGCGAGCTTGAATCGATCGCCTCAGGCCTGGCCCTCATGGGCCTGGAGCGCGACTTGGGCCGCTGGACGATGCGGGCTCCCACAGCCGCTCATCCCGGCGAAAGCCGGGACCCAAGCTGACTTTTGGTTGATCCGCTTAGAGCCCGCTTGGGCCCCGGCTTTCGCCGGGGTGAGCGGGTGTTGAGTGGGTGAAGCAGCCCCTACTTCGCCAGTTTGCGCAGGGTCGGGCTTTCGACGTCGAGCTGGTCGATGGGGATGACCTCCAGATTGGCGGCGCGGGTCTTCAGCTCGGCCTCGAAGGCCTTGGCGTCCCCGACGACGATGACGCTGGCCTTGTCGGGCGCCAGGATGCGCGCGGCGAAGGTCTGCACCTGCGCGGCGTCAATCGCCTCCACCTTGCCGGTGTAGGCGCCGATCTCGCCCAGCGGTACGCCGTAGAGCGCCAGTTCGCCGAGGATGTCGGCGAGGCCGCCCGTGGTGGCGAGCTGGCGCCCGAACCCGCCGATCAGCACCGATTTGCGCGCCTTCAGCTCTTCCGGTCCGGCGGGCTGGGTCGCCAGGCGGTCCAGCTCTGCGCGGATCAGGTCGAGCACCTGGGCCGCGGACTCGTTCTTGGTCTGGGCGCGGGCGGTGAACACACCGGTGGTGCGCCGGGCCGAGATGGCCGAGCCGGCGCCATAGCTGAGGCCGCGCTTGATGCGGATCTCCTGGTTCAGGCGGGCGGAATAACCGCCGCCCAGCACCGCGTTGGCGACCAGGCCAGGATAGAAGGCCGGATCATCCCGGGCGATGGCGGGGCCGGTCACCGTCACCGCCGCCTGGCCTGTGCCCGGCATGTCGACCGCCACGGCGCGGGGCTTGGCGTCGGCCTTGACGTTCGGCTGGTCGGGCAGCCGCGACGCGGGCTTTTCCCACCCGCCGAACACCTGCGAGGCGAGGGCGAAGCCGTCCTCGGCGGTGATGTCGCCGGTCAGCACCAGCACGGCGTTGTCGGGCCGGAAGTAGGTGGTGTGCAGCTTGACCAGGTCGTCGGTCTGGATGCGGGCGATCGAGGCCGGCGCGCCCGTGGCCGGGTGTCCGAACGGCGTGCCGCCGAACACCACCGGAGCGGCGACAAATGCGGCCACCGATCCCGGTTCCTGGTAGGCGACCTGCAGGCCGTCCAGCGCGAGCTGGCGCTGGCGTTCCAGTTCCTCCGGCGCGAAGGCCGGGTTGCGGGCGACGTCGGCCATGATCGCCATGGCCGGGGCCAGCTTGTCCGGCGTGACGTTCAGGGTGACGGAGGTGGAATCCGACGCGGCCCCGGCGCCCAGCGTCGCCCCAAGGGCCTCGATTTCACGGGCGATCTCGCGGGCGCTGCGGGTCTTGGTGCCTTCGCTGAGCATGTCGGCGGTGAGGCCGGCCGCGCCGGCGAGGCCGGTCGGGTCGGCCCAGGCGCCGGTCCTGACGGTGAGGTCGGCGGTGACCAGCGGCAGATCGCTGGAGCGGGCGACGATCACACGCAGGCCGTTCGGCAAGGTGCGTTCTGCGGGCGTCGGCAAGGTGGGAGCGATGGGGTCGGCGATCGGCGGCGGCGCCTCGCGGGCGGCTTCCGGCGCCAAGGCGACCACCGGGCCGGTGTATTTGACCGAGGCGACCTTGCGGGCGGGGGGCGTCGCCGGCGCCTTGGCCGAGCGCTCGGACTCCGGACGGTAGCGGATGGTCATGCGGCGGTTGTCGGCCAGATACTTGACCGCCACCCGCTGAACGTCGGCGCCGGTGACCGCCTGCAGGTCCGCGAGCGCGGTGTTGGCGCGGGCGGCGTCGCCCTCGACCTGCAGCGCATAGCCGAGCGCGAAGCCGCGGCCTTCCAGGGTTTCGCGTTCACGCAGGGTGCTCGCGATCAATTCGTTCTTCGCCTCGTCCAGCTCTTCCGGTGTGGGGACTGCGTCGCGCAGCTTCGCTACCTGCGCCAGCAGGGCGCTCTCGCCCTCGGCCAGGGTGTGGCCGCTGGCCATCACCGCGCCGACCACCACCATGCCCGGCTGCTGCGGCAGGTCTGCGTTGGAGTAGATCTGGGCGGCGATCTGCTTGTCGTAGACCAGCGCGTCATAGAGCCTGGACGACTTGCCGGCCGAGAGGATGGCGTCCAGCACCTTCAGCGCCGGGGCGTCGGGGTCGGCCGCGCGCGCGCCCAGCCAAGTGATCGCCACAGCCGGCAGCGGCACATTGGGGCCGAAGCCGTCATAGACGCCGGGACCTTTGCGCGCGGGCTCCACCGCAGTCACCCGGCGGACGGGCGCGGCGGGCTTCTTCAGGGCGGCGTAGTACTTGTCGACCCAGGCGGCGAGGTCCGCCTCGTCGAAGTTGCCGACCACGATCAGGGCGGCGTTGTCGGGTCGGTAGTAGGCCTGGTGGAAGGCGCGCACGTCGTCGAGCGTGGCGGCGTCCAGCTCCTCGATGGAGCCGATGCCGGGCCGGCGGTAGGGATGCTTGGTGTAGGTCGCCTGGGGCAACATCAGCGCGAACAGCCGGCCGTAGGGATCGGCCAGCACCCGCTGGCGCAGCTCCTCCTTCACCACGTCGCGTTCGGATTTGAAGTTGGCCTCGTCGACCACCAGCGAGCCCATGCGCTGGCTCTCGACCCACAGCAGGCGCTGCAAATGGTTGGCCGGGACCACCTCGTAGTAGTTGGTGAAATCGTCCCAGGTGGAGGCGTTGTTGACGCCGCCGACGTCCTCGGTGAAGCGGTCGATGCTCTCGGCCGGCATGTCCCTGGTCGCCTTGAACATCATGTGTTCGAACAGGTGGGCGAAACCCGAGCGGCCGTTCGGATCATCCTTGGACCCGACGCCGTACCAGACCTGGACGCTGACATTGGGCGTCGAACGGTCGCGGGAGGTGAACACCTTCAGCCCGTTGGCGAGCGTGCGTTCCTTGTAGACGATCGGCGGCACCTGGACGCCTTGAGCGGCAGCTACGGTCGGGACGACGAGGGCGAGCGTCAACGACAGGCAGGCGGCGCGAAGGGCGTTGCGGAACATGCGGGCTTCCGATGCGAGGAGGAGGCCCCACCCTTAGAGCAGATCGCTCGCGAGTTGAATCGCAGGTGTGAACTCAGTCGTCGCCCGGCATGGGGTCGCCCCAGTCGATGTGGCGGACGGCGCGGTAGGCGGCCTTGTCGCGGCGGGGCACGAAGCGATGCTCGACGTCGCCAGCCGTGCAGAGCTTCAGCTCGACACCGGGCTTCAGGTGGCGGGGGCGGGCGAGGACGCGAGGGCTGCGCGCGGCGAGGCGCACCGTCGGCCGGGCGGCGACGACATAGGCGAACTTCTCATCCTCGAACGGGGCGTCGGCGCCTTTGGCCAGGCGATGGGCGCGGCTGCGCGGCAGGCGCTGGACGAAGTGGCACCAGTCCGGCTCGACCATCGGGCAGGCGTCGTTGTGCGGGCAGGGCGCGGCGATGGCCACGCCGGTGGCGATCAGGCTCGCGCGGGCGGCGCGGATGCGCTCAAAGCCCTGTGGCGTTCCCGGCTCGACCAGCACCAGCAAACCCGCGCAGGCGTCCCACAGGGCGGCGACGGCCTGCGCCTGGGCGTCCACGCCCAGTTCGGCCAGGGCGTAGCTCGCCACTACGAGGTCGGCTACGGGGAAGGGATCGGCCGCGAGGAGGTCGCGCCGCGTGATCTCTGCGGCTTGCAGCGCGGGCGATCCGGACCCGGCGAGGCGGCGCGCCAGGGCCAGGAACGGGGGGCTCGCGTCGATCATCCGGACGTGCTCGAGGCTCGGCCAGCGCTCGAGCGCCGCCCAGCTCGCGCCGCCCGGTCCGGCGCCGGCGTCGAGCAGGCGGCGGGGCGCGAAGTCGGGCGCCATCGCTTGGCCTCGCGCGAAAGCCGCTGCGCACGCCGCGTAGGTCGCAGGCGCGCGGGCGAGCGCATAGGCCAGCGCGTCCTCGCCATCGGCGATCGCCTTGGCCGAGGTGTCGCCGCGGCGGTAGCGTTCGGAGACCTGTGTGGCGCGCTCATTCAGCGCGCGGCCGGAGACACCGTCCAGTTCGCGCGCGATGGCCTCGCTCAGGGCGGCGGGAAGTTCGGCGTTCACGCCGCCGGCTCAGTCCTTGGCCCGGTTGGCGACCAGGTCGTCGACCACCGCAGGGTCGGCCAGCGTCGAGGTGTCGCCGAGGTTGGACAGGTCGCCCTCGGCGATCTTGCGCAGGATGCGGCGCATGATCTTGCCCGACCGGGTCTTGGGCAGGCCGGGCGCGAACTGGATGACGTCTGGGGCCGCAAAGGGGCCGATCTCGCGGCGAACCCAGCCCTTCAGTTCGGCCTCCAGGATGTCGGTGGGCTTCACCTCGCTGTTCAGGGTGACGAAGCAGTAGATCGCCTGGCCCTTCACGTCGTGCGGGCGGCCGACCACGGCGGCCTCGGCCACGTCCTGGTGCTCGACCAGGGCGCTCTCGATCTCGGCGGTGCCCAGGCGGTGGCCGGAGACGTTGATCACGTCGTCGACCCGGCCGGTGATCCAGTAGTCGCCGTCCTCGTCGCGGCGGCAGCCGTCGCCAGTGAAGTACTTGCCGGGATAGGTGGCGAAGTAGGTGGTGATGAACCGTTCGTGGTCGCCGTAGACCGTGCGCATCTGTCCGGGCCAGGAGTCGGTGAAGCACAGGTTGCCGCTGACCGCGCCCTCCAGCACCTTGCCGTCGGCGTCGACCAGCTGAGCCTTGATCCCCGGCAGCGGGCGGGTGGCGGAGCCGGGCTTCAGCGCCGTCGCGCCCGGCAGCGGCGAGATCAGCGCGCCGCCGGTCTCCGTCTGCCAATAGGTGTCGACGATCGGGCAGCGCCCCTCGCCGACCACCCGGTGATACCAGAGCCAAGCCTCGGGATTGATCGGTTCGCCGACGCTGCCGAGCAACCGGAGCGAGGCGCGTGAGGTGCGCTTCACCGGCTCCTCGCCGTCACGCATCAGGGCGCGGATGGCGGTGGGGGCGGTGTAGAAGATCTCCACCTTATGCTTGTCGATCACCTCCCAGAACCGCGAGTTGGTCGGGTAGGTGGGCACGCCCTCGAACATCACCGTGGTCGCCGCGTTGGCCAGCGGGCCGTAGACGACATAGGTGTGGCCGGTGACCCAGCCGATGTCGGCGGTGCACCAGAACACCTCGCCCGGCCGATAGTCGAACACCGCCTCGTGGGTGTAGGCGGCCCAGGCGAGATAGCCGCCGGTGGTGTGCAGCACGCCCTTGGGCTTACCCGTCGAGCCGGAGGTGTAGAGGATGAACAGCGGATCCTCGGCGTTCATCGGCTCGGGATCGCAGGTATCGGCGACGGTCGCCTTGAGGTCCGAATAGTAGGCGTCGCGACCCTCCACCATCGGCACGTCGGCGCGGGTGCGGCGCACGACGATGACGTCGGTGACGCCCGGGCACTCCTTCAACGCCTCGTCGACATTGGCCTTCAGCGGCACGGGCTTGCCGGCGCGCAGGCCTTCGTCGGCGGTGATGACGATGCGGGAGTCGCAGTCCTGGATGCGTCCGGCCAGGCTGTCGGGGGAGAAGCCGCCGAACACCACCGAGTGCACGGCGCCGATCCGCGCGCAGGCCAACATGGCGACGGCCGCCTGCGGGATCATCGGCAGGTAGATGGTCACCCGGTCGCCCTTGGCCACGTTCTTGGCCTTGAGCACATTGGCCATCCGGCAGACCTCGGCGTGCAGGTCGCGGTAGCTGATCGGGTAGTATTCGCCGTCGTCACCTTCCCAGATGATCGCCGTCTGATCGCCGCGGGTCTCGAGGTGGCGGTCCAGGCAGTTGACCGAGACGTTCAGGACGCCATCGGCGTACCAGCGGATGCGGAAGTCCTCGCGATCGAAGGAGACGTCCTTGATCTCGGTGGGCGGGGTGATCCAGTCGAGGCGGCTGGCGAAGTCGCGCCAGTACCCTTGCGGATCCGCGTCGACGCGCGCGACCGCGGCCTGATAGGCCTGCTGGTCGATGAGCGCCCGCTTCGCCCAGGCCTCGGGAACGGGAAAAACCTCGCCATCGCTCACCGCGTCACTCCTCCCGCTGCCGACCTCGCCGGGCCGGATGCGCGAATTAGGCGATACCCGGCGCGATGCGCAACACCCTGCACGCTCAGTCGCGCAGCGCGCGCCGCGACCAGCCGGAATAGGTCATCGCCGCCGGCGCCGGCATCTGCGCGAACACGTGGCCGGAGAGGCCTGACGTGCTTTGAAGCTGCAGGCGCAGGCGCGCGCCAGGCGCGGCCTCGGCCGCCGACAACCGGAAGCGCCAGCCCACCGGCGTGTTAGCGGCGCCCGGGAAGGCTGCGAGCACATCCGGCCGTTCGGCGGCAGGCAGGATCTCGGCCGCGGGGGCGCCGTCGACGAGGACGCCGATGCGTTCGATCCGCTGCCCCGGCGTGCGCTCGATCGCCCAGCCGGCGAATTCGGCCTCGCCGGTGGGCAACAGGGTGATGGTTTCGAGTCCGCCCATCGGCGTGCTGGCGAGCATGAGATGCTGGAGCTCGACGCCAGGCGTTCCGACCACATAGAGGTCCTGGTTCTCGTACAGCCCCTTGGGGAAGCGCCGCCAGGCGAGGCCGGGGGCGACGCGCGCGATCGCGTCGGCGACAAAGGCTTCGGTGACGTAGGACATGCCGTAGATGTCGGCGTCGAGGCTGCCGCTCTCGCTGGTGCGGAAGTAGCGCAAGCCGGTGGCGTCCATGGTTTCGCCAGCCGGCAGCAGCGCCTCGTCGTGGACGCTGAACGCCAGCACGCCGCGGGGCCCCAGGAACCCGTAGAGCTTCGCCAGCCAGTCGTGGAACAGGCCGGCGGGCAGGTGGGAGAACATCGAACCCACGAACACCAGGTCGTGGCCGCCGGCGTGGTCCAGAAGCGCGGGGTCGGGGCCGGAGGCGAAGGCGTTGACGCCGAAGGTCCGCGCCTGCCAATCCACGGCCTCGGCATAGATGTCGGACACCCAGATGCGATCGCGGGGCAGCTTCTGGATGAGGATGCGGGTCAGGCGGCCGTAGCCGGAGGCGAAGTCGAGCACCGAATTCAGCCGCTCGAACCCGCCGAACACGCCGCGCACGATCTGATCGTAGGCGTCGAAGTGGCGTAGGGTCGCCTCGGTGAACTTGAAGGCGCCGATGTTGCGGTCGAACTCGTAGTTGGGCAACAGCGCCTTGAAGGTCATCTCGTCGGCCGCCGGCACCGGGGTGCAGAACACCGCCGGATCGAGACCGTACTGGGCCAGCGCCTCGTCGATGAAGGCGCGGTAGGCGGGATCCAGGTGGTCGAAGTCCAGGTCCTGAAGGTCCGAATCCGCCATCACCGCTCCGCTCGCCAGGGCTGTGCGGCCCGCGTCATCCGCAGCACTAGCGCCGCCCGGCAGGCGTGAGAAGCGCCTGGCGCCCGCCCAGCGCCGCGGCGATCACCACGACGCACAGTACATTGGACGGGAAGATGTAGCGGGCGTCGGCGGCGGCGGCGATGAACAGGTGGCTGCCGGCGTAGGCCAGCGCGCTCAAGGTGAGCAGGCCCAACGGCAGGGCGCGCACGTCGCGGCGCAGGGCCAGCCAGAGGACCGCCGCAACCGCGCCCAGGTAGAGCCACACCGGCCGACGGAGCGGATCGTTGGCGGATTGGGAGATCGCCACCGCCGCGCGCTGCGCTTGCTCGGGATTGTCGAGCACGAAGCCGAAGCGGTTGGGGTCAATTCCGCCGTGCGTCGCATAGAACAGGCCGCCGGGAGCCGCGCCCATCTGCTCGGTGAACACGGCCCAGCGGTGCTTCAGGTAGCAGCCGGGATGGGCGGCCACCGCGCGACGCCAGGCGGCGTCGACCTGGTCGGCGTCGGCAGGTTTGACGATCGAGGCGACGCCGGGCCGGTCGGCGAGGCTGACGTTGAGGTGGCGCGGATCATAGTGGCGGCGGACGGCGGCGATGGAGACCGGACCCTTGGCGGTCATCTCGGGGGTGAGGAAGCTCTCGCCGCACAGCGCCGACACGCCGATCAGGTCGAAGCTCTGGATCGTGCGCACCCCGGCGTTGAACGGCAGCGGCTTCAGGTCCGGCAGGCGATGGCTGAAGCTGACCAGGGCGATCGCGAAGGCGACCAGGGCGACGGTCGCGACAGTGATCCGGTGCTTCGCCGTGCTGCGCGCGCCCAGCGGAAAGGCCAACAGCAGCAGCATCTCCGGCCCGATCAGGAACACCGAGTTGTAGCGCAGAGCGAAACAGGTCGCGTAGGCGAGAATCGCGGCGAGCGCCCAACCGATGCGCTGGCCACGCGCGCCGGCCAGCTGGAAGACGGCGCCGGCCAGCATGAAGCCCGCCACCGGCACCGCGTTCCACAGCACGATCATCGTGCCCAACAGCGGCGGAACCGCGATGAAGGCGGCCATGAACAGCACCAGCGCCAAGAGCCTGCGCACCGACGATCCCGCCGCCAGCCGCATCGTCAGATATCCGCCGAAGCCGAACACCATCGCAGTCTGCGCGAGGAACAGGGCGCCGTAGTCGCCGCCCAGCGCGCGGGTGATCTGGATCAGGTAAGCGTAGGCCGGCGGCCAGGTGCTGCGGGTGACGCCGTCGATCGCTTCTTCGTAGAACAGCAGGCTGTCGAACGACATGAAGCCCGGCGCGAAGATGGTGTGAAGCTGGTAGGCGGACGCGCCGATGCAGAGCGCGAGCGCCAGCCATTCGACAACGCCCAGCCGGCGGCCGGCCTGCTCCGCCGCGCTCAACCCCGAAGTCGCCGCCATGCCCGCATCGTTCTCGAATCCGTGCCTGAGTGAGGCTTGGGCCAAGGACGCGGTCACGACAACGCCATATGCGCCGCAACACGCTTAACCCGGCGCGCGGGCGCCTCTAGACTCATCCGCATGGCGCTCAAATCTTCCCCGTTGCGCGGACCGCGCCTGTTGCTGGCCCTGGCGCTTTCTCTGAGCCTGGCGGCCTGCGGCGGCGCGGTGAGGAAGGACGCCGCCGGCGACGTGCGGGCCTTCCTGCAAGCCGCAGAGAAGGACGACGCCAAGGCGCTGGAGGCGCATCTCGACCGCAAGGCGTTGCGCGCTGACCTGAAGACCCAATTGCTGGAGTCGCCCGACGTTCGTGCGCTTCACGCCCAGTTGGGTGATGTGGGCGACGTGGCGGTGGACCGGATGATCGCGCCGCAGGCGCTGGCGCTGGCGCGGGGCGGCCCGCTGCTGTCGCTGTCGGGCGACAGCAGTCGAGCGGATGTCGCCCGCGCCCTCAAGAAGCTGGACAGCGGCAGGGTGTGCCTGCTCGACCCCGGCGTGCGCGACCTCTGCCTGCTGACGTTCGCCAAGCGCGCGAAGGCGTGGAAGCTGGTGGCGCTGCACGCCGCCGACCTGGGCGTGCAGCTCGCCGATCCATCGATCACGCCGGCCAATGTGGCGCCGGTGGAAGACGCGGCGGACTAGAGCGCCTCAGCCCACCGGCTGCTTGACCGTCCGGAGATACGGTTTGTGCTCGGTCCAGCCGTCAGGAAACAGGTCCTTGGCCTGGTCGTTGGTCACCGAGGTGACGATGATCACGTCCTCACCCTGACGCCAGTTGGCCGGAGTGGCGACCTTGTGCTTGTCGGTGAGCTGCAGGGAATCGATCACCCGCAGCAGCTCATCGAAGTTGCGCCCCGTCGACGCCGGATAGGTGAGCGTCAGACGCACCTTGTGGGCCGGGTCGATGATGAACACCGAGCGCACGGTCATGGTGTCGGACGCGTTCGGATGGATCATGCCGTAAAGGTCGGCGACCTTGCGGTCGTGGTCGGCGATCAGCGGGAAGTTCAGTTTCGCGCCTTGCGTCTCCTCGATGTCCTTCGACCAGCCGGTGTGGCTGGCGGCGGCGTCCACCGACAAGCCGATGACCTTGGCGTTACGCTTCTGGAATTCGGGCTTGAGCTTGGCCACTACGCCCAGCTCGGTGGTGCAGACCGGGGTGAAGTCCTTGGGGTGCGAGAACAGCACGACCCACGAGTCTCCCGCCCAGTCGTAGAAGTGGATCGGCCCCTCGGTGGAATCCTGGGTGAAGTCCGGGGCGACGTCGTTCAGTTGCAGAGCCATGTCTGGCCTCCTTCGCGCGATTGGTCTTACCGGCCCGCTGCGAACGTAATATGCCGGAGGCCGATTTTCACCGTCCGAAGGACGCGCGCACGATGCTTTTGCACCTTTCCACCTGGCCGGAGATCGAAAGCTACCTGGGGCGCTCCAAGGCGGTGGTGATTCCCATCGGCTCTAATGAGCAGCACGGACCCACCGGCCTGCTCGGCACCGACTGGCTGTGCCCCGAGATCATCGCCCACGAGGCGCAGAAGACCGCCGACATGCTTGTGGCGCCGACCTTCAACATCGGCATGGCGCAGCACCATCTGGGCTTCCCCGGCACCATCGCGCTGCGGCCTTCGACCTTCATGCTGGCGATCGGCGACTGGTGCCGCTCGCTGGCGCTGCACGGCTTCGAGAAGCTGTATTTCCTCAATGGGCACGGGGGCAATCTGCCGACCATCGAGGCGGCGTTCTCGGAAATCTACGCGGACGCCAGCTACGCGGGGCGCCCGCGGGGCTTCGCGCTACGGGTGGTCAACTGGTGGCAACTGCGCGGGGTGATGGGCCTGGTGAACCGCCAGTACCCTTCGGGACACGGCAGCCACGCGACGCCGTCGGAGATCGCCATCACCCAGTGGGCTTATCCCGACGCGATCAAGGCCGCCAACTATGCGCCGCAGATCGCGCCCAGCGGGCCGATCCGCGAGGCGATGGACTTCCGCGCCCGCTATGCGGACGGCCGGATGGGTTCGGATCCCGGCCTGGCGACGCCGGAAAAGGGCGGCGAACTGGTCGCCGCCTGCGTGTCCGCGCTGATCGAGGACTTCAAGAGCTTCGCGAGCGAAGCGGCGCTGGAGCGGCCCTAGAGCCCGCCGGGGACGGCGACGCGCGGCGGGCCCTTGGGCTTCGGCCGTCCGGCCCAGTCCAGCTCTTCCGGCTTGGTGATCGCGCCCGCATCCTGGCCCATGTCGATGGCGGCCAGGGTCTCGGCGTCGTCCAGCGGCGAGGCGGCGCCTTGGCCGGAAGCATTGCGCTGGGTCGTGCTGTTGGCGGCCAACACCACCGACTCGGCCGGAGCCGCCATGCTCT
The DNA here is from genome assembly GCF_030697305.1 of Phenylobacterium sp. GTDB lineage: Bacteria > Pseudomonadota > Alphaproteobacteria > Caulobacterales > Caulobacteraceae > Phenylobacterium. Next base: position 11,928 of record NZ_JAUYQL010000112.1, read on the forward strand.
CGGGCGCGTCGGACATGTCGAGCTTCACCTGGGACTTGGCGAGGCCGTCGAGGGTGGCGATCTGCAGGCCGGCCATCTCGCCGCCCGCATAGCCGCCGCTGAACGCCGGCGGCAAACCGCTGCGGCCCGTCCAGCGATAGAAGATGTGAGCGCCGATCGCGCCGATCTTCACCAGGCTCGGGCTCCAGTACGGGGCGACGTAGTTGGCGTGGTAGTGGGTGGCGGTGCCGACCTTGCGCATAACGTAGCCGTTCAGCGCCTCAACCGCGACCTGGCGGGCGCGAGACCAACCGCCCGCAGAGGGCTGGCGGCCGAGCGAACCGTCGCAGGTGAAGCTGAACTGGCAGCCGGTGGTGCGATTGGATCCCTGGAACACCACGCCGCAGACCGTCTTCGGATAGGCGGGGTGGCGCATGCGGTTCAGCACCACCTGGGCGACCGCGCGCTGGCCGTCGAGGCTCTCGCTGGCGGCTTCATAGTAGACCGCCGCGGTCAGGCAGTCGGTGGCGCGGGATTCGTCGAGCACGGCGCCGGCGTTCAGCTTGAACGGCTTGGCCGAGGCGTTCGGCAGTTCGGCGGCGGGCACGGAGGCGTTGTAGAGGCGTGCGGCGTCAGGGGTCAGCGCTTGCAGGCGGATCACTGAGTCCTCCTGGCTCGCAGCGACGGCTTCGGCCGTGGGGCCGGCGCCGCGCAGGCCGGTCTGATCGATCAGCGAATCGGCGCGCGGTTCGAACCGGCTGGCCAGCCACAGCATCGCCGGGTCCATCCGGTCGGTGAGGCGGGTGAAACCTTCGCCGGAGACGTCGCCGGCATGGCGCGGCGCGGTCTGTTCGGGCACAGCCGCAAAGGCGATGCTGGCGGTCATGGCGCCGACCACGCACAGCTCCAAGCCGACCAGGTGAATCGCCCGGTCGTGGATGCGCGTCTCCCGCGGGGTGAGCGGGAACACGGTCTTCGGATTGGTGTCAGGTTGCGATCGCATTCAGCGACGCAATAAGGCCAAAAGGCGGTTAGCGCCAGATAAATCTTTAACAGACGGTTAATCCCGCCTCGGCGCCTCAGAATGATACAGAGTTGCTAACCAAATTCCTTAAGCAGTCTAAAGTTCCGTCTGCGTGTTTGGTTAGCTGGTTAACGTGGAATTTCGCCGGTCTTCGTGAGAACAACCTGCCTATACACGGCAGCGATCTCGAAATACCGGCCGAACACGCCGTAGAAGCGATCTACAGCCTGTTTTACTCCGGGTCCGCCGATCTCGCTCTCGTCGTGCCAGTAGTCATCCAGGACCACCATCCCGCCGATCGCCAGCATCGCGGCGCAATATGCCAAGTCCACGCCGACCGCCCAGGCCGTGTGTGAACCATCAACATAGATTAGTTCGAAAGAGTTCCCCGCCTGCAGCATCCGAGGCAGTTCATATGTGGAAAAGCCTTTTCGGACGTCGATCTGAGGGAAGCCCAGCTTGTTCACGTTGCGATGGAAGCGCGGCTCGACGGCGAGGTACTTCTCTTCGGGGTTGAGGGTTTCGTCGAACCAGGGGTCGATGACGGTGACGTCGAGCTGGCCCGGCAGCAGCCAGTCCATCAGCGCCAGGTTGCGGCCCTCGTAGGCGCCGATCTCCAGGTAGCGGATGCGTTCGCGCCCTTGCGCGAACTTACGCAGCAGCGGGGCGACGTAGGGGATGTTGTTGTCCGCCCAGGCGGTGGTGAACTCGAACCCCTTGGCCTCGCAGTGTGCGGCGAAAGCCTGTGCGTCCGCGGCCGTCCGCGACGCCAGCATGGTGCGGGCGAAGTTCGGCGCGAACCGCGCGTTGATCGTGGCGAGCGCGCGCAGGGCGTCGGCCATGGCTTGCAGATCCTCTCTCGTCCAAGGATCCCGCCATAGCGAATGCAAGTTAAGGAACGGTCAGGCCCGCGGTGACGAACAGCGCGTCAGGCGGTGAACACCTCGCCGTCACGCACCTCCACCGGCCAGGGCACCAGATGGTCATCTTCACAGGGGCCGGCGATGCACAGGCCGTCGAAGTTGAACAGCGCGCCGTGGCCGGTGCACAGCAGGTGGCGGCCGTCGCGCGTGACATATTGCTCGTAGACGTCGAGCGGCCAGCCCACGTGCGGGCACCAGTCGACGAAGCCGGTGACGGTGTCGCCGCGTCGCAGCACGAAGCCATTGAACAACCGCAGGTCCTCACGGAAGTGGAAGCCCTTGGCCCCTGGGTCCTTCAACTCGTCGACCGCGCACAGGCGCACGCCCGCGGGCGGCCGCGCCGGATTGTCGTCGGTGGCGTCGTCGGTGTTCATGCGACCGATCCCATGATGTTTCCTCCCCTGCGGCCGCGCTGACGTCGCGCGGTCTTCGCTATCGTTCCTCGCGCAGCGGCCGTGACAGCAGGCCGCGGATGGCCGCGTCGACATCCAGCTCTTCGGCCAGGATGCCTGCGACCGCTTCGCAGATTGGCGTATCGACGTCGAGCTGGCGAGCCAGTTCGCGCACCGCGGGCGCCGAGGCGACGCCCTCGGCCACCGAAAGCTTGCCGGCGAGCGCGGCCTGCAGGCTCTCGCCGCGGCCCAGCGCCAGGCCGACGCTCATGTTGCGCGACTGCGGACTGGAGCAGGTCAGCACCAGGTCCCCTAGGCCGCACAGGCCAGCGACGGTGTCGGCCTGACCGCCGAGCGCGATGGCCAATCGGGTCATCTCGGAGAAGCCGCGGGTGATCAGGGCCGCGTGGGCGCTGCGCCCGAGCTCGCGCCCCTCGACGACGCCACAGGCGATAGCCAGGACGTTCTTCACCGCACCGCCGGCCTCGGCGCCGATCATGTCGACGGCCAAGTAGGGGCGGAAGGTGGGCGTAGCTATGGCTTCAGCCAGGGCGCGGCCGAGGTCCTCGTCGGCGCAGGCCAGGGTCACGGCCGTGGGCAGGCCGCGGGCGACCTCGCCCGCGAAGCTCGGGCCCGACAGCACCGCGGCGGCAGCCTGGGGCACAGTCTCGGCCAGCACCTGGGTCATCAGTTTCAGCGAACCCTGCTCGACGCCTTTGGCGCACAGCACGATCGGCAGGCCGGGGCGCACGTGCGGCGCGAGCACGGCCAGCGCCGCGCGCAAGTGCTGGGCCGGGGCGACCGCGAGGATCAGGTCGACGTCGGCGAGGACGGCCATGTCGCCGACGGCGCGGATCGAACGTTCCAGGGCGATCCCGGGCAGGAAGACGGAATTCTCGCCACGCTCGGCGATGGCGGCGATCACTTCCGGCTCGCGGGCCCAGAGCGTGGTGTCGAGGCCGGCGCGGGCGCAGACCTGAGCCAGAGCCGTGCCCCAGGCCCCCGCGCCGATGACTCCTGCGCGCTTCACGCCTTGGCTCCCTTGCGGCCGGCGACGTGAGTCGGATTGGCCAGCGCCGCGGCGGCGTCCAGCGGCCAGCGCGGGCGGGCCGGCGCGTCCAGGGGATCGCTCCAGCCCAGCGCCAGGCGTTCAGCGCCGGCCAGCGCGATCATCGCGGCGTTGTCGGTGCAGTATGTCAGGGGCGGGGCGGTGAAGCTGAAGCCGCGCGTCTGGGCCGCGTCCTCGAGCTTCGCGCGCACGCAGGCGTTGGCGGCGACGCCGCCGGCCACCACCAGGCGCAGGTCACGGCCCTCGTGCTCGCGGGCGTAGGCGGCCATGGCGCGGTCGGTGCGTTCGGCGAGCTGGCCGGCGATGGCCGTCTGCACGGCGGCGGCGAGGTCGGCGCGGTGGGCGTCCTCGGTGATCGCCTCGGCCAGGCGCGCCGCGGCGGTCTTCAGGCCGGAGAACGAGAAGTCGAAGCCGGCGCGGCCCAACAGGGCGCGGGGTAGGGGAAACCGCGTGGCGTCGCCGCTCTTCGCCAGCCGCTCCAGCGCCGGGCCGCCGGGATAGGGCAGGCCGAGCGACTTGGCGATCTTGTCGAACGCCTCTCCGGCGGCGTCGTCGATGGTCGTGCCGAGGCGGCGGTGCGCGCCCGGCCCGGACACTTCGATCAACTGGCAGTGGCCGCCGGAGACCAGCAACAGCAGAAAGGGATAGGGAACCTCGGCCGCCAGCCGCGCCGACAGGGCGTGGCCCTCCAGGTGGTTGACCGCGGCCAACGGCAGGCCGCGGGCCAGCGCCACCGCCTTGCCGAACGCCAAGCCCACCATCACCCCGCCGACGAGGCCCGGGCCCGCGGTCGCCGCCACGCCGGTCAGGCCGTCATAACCGACCCCGGCGTCGGTCATCGCCCGGGCGGCGATGGCGTCGATGGACTCCACGTGCGCGCGGGCGGCGATTTCCGGCACGACCCCGCCATAGGGCGCGTGCTCGGCGATCTGGCTGGCGATCACCGAGGACAGCACCTCGACGCGCCCGGCCGGCCAGCGACGGACCACGGCGGCGGCGGTCTCGTCGCAGCTGGTTTCCAGGCCGAGGATGGTTTGGACGGCTTCGGGCATCGGTTGCGGCGGGGGGCCGGCTCCTGTAGCAGGCGCTCTTGGTTCGGCCTCCGAGGTAGACCGCCGCCCGTGCCCACGCAACCGCCTGTCCGGATCGGCGCCCGCGGCTCCAAGCTGTCGCTCGCCCAGGCCGGCATCATGCAACGCCGGATCGCCGCGGCGCTGGGCGCGGACCCGGCCGACGCCGAGCGCGTGGCGCCGCTGACCATTATCACCACCAGCGGCGACCGCATCCAGGACCGCCGGCTGCTGGAGGTCGGCGGCAAGGGCCTGTTCACCAAGGAGATCGAGGAGGCCCTGCTCGAAGGCCGCATCGACTGCGCCATCCATTCGCTGAAGGACATGCCGGCGATCGTGCCCGACGGCCTGTGCATCGCCGCGATCCCCGAGCGCGAGGATGTGCGCGACGCCTTCATCAGCACGCGGGCCGGCAGCATCGACGAGCTGGACGCGGGTTTGGTGATCGGCACCGCCAGCCTGCGCCGACAGGCCCAGACCCTGTATCGCCGGCCCGACCTGCGCATCGCCATGCTGCGCGGCAATGTCGACACCCGCCTGGCCAAGCTCGCCGCCGGGGACGCCGACGCGATCCTGCTGGCCATGGCGGGGCTGAACCGGCTGGGGCTGGGCCACCTGCCGCGCAGCCTGATCGACCCGCTGGAATGCCCGCCGGCGCCCGGCCAGGGCGCGCTGGCCATCGAGACCCGCGAGGCGGACCGTGACGCGCCCTGGCTGGTGGCGCTGCGCGACCCGGCGACCAGCGTCGCGGTGGCGGCCGAGCGCGGGGCGATGGCGGCGCTGGAGGGGTCGTGCCGCACGCCGATCGGCGCCTACGCCCGGCTGGAGGGCGGCCGGCTGAAGCTGGTGGTCGAGGCGCTGTCGCCGGACGGCCGTCTGCGTTTCCGCCATCAGGGCGACGCCGAGCTGTCGGCGGCGGCCGATCCACACGAAGCGGCGCGCGACCTGGGGCTGGCCCTGGGCCATGCGGTGCGCGAGGAAGCCGGCGACGCGATCATCCTTAGCGATTGATCCTTAATGGGTGGCGGATAGGGTTTTTCCGCCATGGCTGACGAGGCGCGTCTCAGGATCTGGATCACCCGCGCCCAACCAGGGGCCGCGGCGACCGCCGAGCGCGTGGCCACGCTGGGCCATGATCCCGTCGTCGAACCGCTGATCAACCTCCGCCCGATCCCGGACGCCCGGATCGATCTGGACGGCGTCGCGGCGCTGGCCTTCACCAGCGCCAACGGCGTACGCGCCTTCGCCGACCTCAGCTCGGAGCGGAGCTTGAGGGTGTTCGCCGTCGGCGCGGCCACGGCCCAGGCGGCCAAGGTGGCCGGCTTCCGCTCGGTGTTCTCGTCCGATGGCGACGTCGCGGCGCTCGCCGAGGGGCTGGCGGCGCGCAAGCGCGAGCTGGATGGCGTGGTTCTGCATCCAGGGGCGACGGAACTGGCCGGCGACCTGGTCGGCATCCTCGCCGGGCAGGGGGTGGAGGCGCGCACCGTCGCGCTCTACGATTCCGTGCCCGTCTCGCCGCCCGACGGGCGCATCGCCGAGCTCGTCGGACTTGACGTGGCGCTGCTGCATTCGCCGTCCGCCGCCCGCGTGCTGGCGCGGTTCCTGAAGGACCATCCGGCCCCGAAGATGCGCGCGGTCGCCCTGTCTAAGGCGGTCCTGAAACCGTTGGCGCGGGTGCGCATGGCGGCCAAGCAATCGCCGCCGTTCCCGCTCGAGGCCGCCCTGCTCAACCTGATCGGGCGGGGCCGATGAGCGTCGCGCCCGACCCCTTGCCGCCCGATCCCGCCGATGATCCCGCGCCGGCGCTGATGGGTCGCAGCTTCTGGGCGATGATCGCCTTCAGCGTGCTGTGCGTGGTCGCCGGCGCGGCCATCGTCGCCTTCCTGCCGGGATTCCTGACCCAACGATCGAGCGACCGCGAGACGACGCCGGCGCTGGTGCACACGCCGCCAGCCGTGAGCCCCCCGCCGGTCATCGTGGCGGCGCCGGCCGCCACGAGCCCGGCCGCGCCATCGCCCGACCTGGATCGCCTGGATGCGCGGATCGCCGCGCTGGAGGCCCGCGAGGCCGGGGTGTCATCCGCCGCGGCCGGGGCTCTGGCCGCCGCCGCCCTGGTCGAGGCGTCGCAAGGCTCTCGCCCGTTCGCCGGGGAACTGGCGGCGCTGGAGGCGGTGTCCCCGCCGTCGGCCGAACTGCAGTCCCTGCGTCGCCTCGCCGAACAGGGCGCGCCCAGCCGCGCGGCCCTGGCCTCCGGTTTCCCGGACTATGCGGCGCGCGCCGCCGTCGCCGGCCGCGCGCCAGGCGACGGCGCGGGCCTGCTGGACCGCGCCCTCTATGCGCTCACCCGTGTGGTCTCGGTGCGCCGGGTTGGCGAGGTTCCCGGCTCCGGCGTCGACGCCGTGCTGGCCCGCGCCGAGCGGCTGGTCGAGGACGGCGAGATCGACCTGGCGCTGAAGACGCTCGACAGCCTGCCGCCCGGCGCGCGCGAGGCGATCGCCCCCTGGCGGCTGCGGGCCGAGCGCAGGGCCGAGATCGACCGGCGCGTGGCCTCCGTCCGCAGCCGCGCGCTGCAGGATCTGACCAGCCTGCAGAGGCCGGCGTCGTGATCCGCATCATCCTGGTGTTCCTGGCGGTCGCCGCCGTGGCTCTGACCGTGCTGGCGCTGGCCGGCGATCCAGGCCGGGCCAGCGTCGTGTGGCAAGGCTGGCGGCTGGACACCACCGCGGCCGCGGCCTGCCTGTTCGTCGGCGCCGCGTCTCTCGCGGCGATGATCGCCTGGCGGCTGCTGCTGTGGATCCTGGAGACGCCGCGCCGCGCGGCCCGCGCCCGCGACGACCTGCGCCGCCGTCAGGCGGCAGAGGCGCTGACCCGCGGCTTCCTGGCCGCCGCCGCCGGCGACGGGTCGGAGGCCCGCAGGCTGGCGCGCAAGGCCGCCGAACTGGCCGACGAGACTCCGGGCCTGGCCCGCATCCTGGCCGCCCACGCCGCCGAAGCGGCTGGCGATCCGGCCGAGGCTCAGTCCGCCTATCAGGCGATGCTGGACTTTCCCGAGATGCGCCTGGCCGGGCGTCGCGGGCTGATGCAACTCGCCCTGCAGGCGGGCGACCGGACCCAGGCGCTGGAGCACGCCGAGCAGGCCTTCGCGCTCGCCCGCACCGCCCGCTGGCCGTGGAGGGCCCTGTTCGAGGCCAGGCTGGAGGCGGCCGATTGGGATGGCGCGCTGGCGCTGGTGCGCGCCGCCCTCGACCGCAAGATCGTCCCGCCGATCGTCGCCGACCGCGCCCGCGCGGCGCTGCTCGCGGCCTCCGCCGCGGGGCTGGAGGCCAGTCCGGACCCGGCCGCCCGCGCCCGGGCGCTGGAGTTCGCTCTGGAAGCCGCCAAACGCCAGCCGGGGTTCGCGCCCGGCGTGGTGATGGCCGCGCGCCTGCTGGCCGGCGACGGCAAGTTCGGCCGCGCCGCCCAAGCGCTGGAGGGCGCGTGGAAGGCCTCGCCGCACCCCGCCCTGTGGCTCGCCTACCGTGACCTGCACACCGACGAGACGCCGGCCCGGCGCGCCGACCGCCTGGCTGCGCTGGTGCGGGTGAACCCTGAACCGCGCGAAAGCCGCATCCTGGCGATCGAACGGGCGCTGGTGATCGGCGACGCGGCCGCCGCGCGGCTGGGCGCCCAGGCGCTGCAGGCTGAGCCGCTGACCGCGCGCACCGCCGGCCTGTTCGCCCGCACCGCCTTCGCCGATGCGCAGCCCGACGAGGCGCGAATGTGGATGGCCCGCGCCGCGCAGGCGCCGCAGGAGCCGGACTGGTCCGATCTCGATCCGGAGGGCCGCGCCTTCGCCTACCAGCCGTCCGACTGGGCGAGGCTGGTCGCCGCCTTCGCCGAAACCGGCGCCCTGATCCACCCGCGCCACGAGCGGCGCGAGCGCAGCATGGGCGATCTGCCGGACCTGCCGATGGCCTATGTCGAGCCGCCGCCGGCCGCAGGTTTCGGAGACCAGCCGCCGGTGCTCTATCCGACGGCGGCCGAGGCCTATGAGGACGAAGCCGCGGCGCAGGAACCCGCCCTGCCGCCGCCGCCCGCGCCGCCGCCTCGCAGATCGGTTGCGCGGCGACGCTTGGCGAGCGGGCCAAGAGCCGCTAAGTAGGCGCGCCTTCGCGCACCAGCCCCTCAGGCTCGCCGTGCGGACGCCCCGACCAGGGCCCCAAACTTCGCCACGGTTCACCAGTGGTTAGGTCATGGGCGCTATCAGGGATGCATAGACACCAGGGTCTGCGAAACGCGGACCGGACGCCGCTTTAGCTCAGCTGGTAGAGCACCTCATTCGTAATGAGGGGGTCACAGGTTCGAGTCCTGTAAGCGGCACCACTCCTCCCGGAAGTTCGGCGCTGAAGATCCGCTGGTCTGCGTTCGCTGCGGGTCAGCTTTCGACTTAAGCGGACTTTCGTGGCGTCCGCTTTTCGCGCCGGCGCCATTGTCCGAAATCGACCCAGGGCGCCCGCGCGGCCGGTTGTCGTCGCAGAGATGGCCGCAGGCCGAGCCTCCTGAGGCAGACCCCTGCGCGCGCACGCCGATTGCACAAGCCAGCGGTCCGAACCAAGGTTGTCCTGCGCGACCGTCGCGCAGGACAGGAGGAAACGACGATGGCGCACCTGAACGTGTCGACCAAGGAATTCGCCGCCATGGCGGGCCACAAGCTCGGCCCGTCGGATTGGATGACCGTCACCCAGGAAATGGTGCAGACCTACGGGGAGACTGTGGGGGATCTCTGGTGGATCCACGTTGACGTGCCCCGCGCCAAGAAGGCTTTCGGTGGGACCATCGTCTACGGCCTGCTGACCCTCTCGCTCGTCCCCAAGATGATGAACGAGATCATGAGGATCACCGACCACGGCAACGACCTGAACTACGGGTATGACAACGTCCGCTTCCTGTCCGTGGTGCACGGCGGCGATCGGATACGGCTGACCGCCGATATCATCGGGGCTGAGCCTCGCCGCGACGGCATGCTGTGCCGTACGCACTGCATCGTGGAGGTCGAGGGCAGCGAGAAGCCCGCGCTTGTCGCCGACTGGACGCTGCTGGTCTTCCCGGATGGGGACGGGTCGATGGCGGAGCACGCGGGCCTCGTTGGGGCCAGCTAGCCCTCCGGCCCGCGCGTTCGGCCGCCGGGTCGCGGCAGAATGTCCGGTCGGCGGCCGAAGGTAAATGTCCGTCTTCCACCCCTAGCGGACGTCGGCGGGGTCAGCTTCAGGGTTGCCCTCGCCCGACCCTCTTTGGGGAATCCAGGCGATCATTCCTTCTGTCCTTGCGCGAATCTCCGGCGGACCAAGACAACTGGCCAAAGCCTCGTAGCCAGGCGAGCCCGGCTGCAGACGCACTGTCTGTGGGGGGCTGTGATTGGCAGGGCAGAAGATGGCGATCTCGTGCGGCGTCGTTGCTGAAAGGTCGAGGATTGCAGACGAGCGGGTGATTATGAACACGGGGCGATCGCCGGGGCCGCGTTTGCGCAGGTGGGCCATGACGGCCTGCTGGGTGACCTCATCGAGGCCTTGTTCGATTATGTCGATCACCAGGATCTTCGAGGCGTCCTGTTCCAGGCCGACGACCAATGCGAACAGGGCGTCTGACTCGCGAGCGCCGTCTTCCAGAAGCCAGGCCAACGCCGCCTCGGCGCGTTCCCGCAAGCCGGCGTTGGCTTCCACGGCCGATCTGGCTATGGCCGCCTGACGCTCGATCCGCTCTAGTCCGAGAAAGACCGTATCCGGCAAGTGCTCTGCAAGCATCTTCGCGAGCCTCGTCTTCCCGCTCCCGAGCGGACCGACGATGTAGTTGATGGGGCGAACGTCACGTACGGCGAACCGCTCGCCGCCCCACGGCCACGGCAAGTCGAACGTCGCCATCGGCTCGACAGCCGCCTGGATCAGGCCAGCCAAATCCTTCGCTGAGGGAACCTCGCCCCGCGCCAGCTCTCGCCTCAGTCCTCGGACTTTGTCCAACTTGAGCCCGAGCTGGCCGAGGTCGCCTTCAAGTCTTGACTGGTGGGCGGCGAGCGCCGGTTCCAGGCGGTCGGCGACGCCGCTGAGCACACCCTCCACCTGGGCTAGGCTGAACCCCAACGCCCTGAGCGCGACGATCTCAGCGGTGCGCGCCAAGTCGTCGGGTCCGTAGGCTCTCCAGCCTGCGGCCGTGCGACCTGGGGATACGAGACCGCGCTCCTCATAGAGCCGAAGCGCCTTCACCGAAATTCCAAGACGCAGAGCGGCTTCGGATGGGCTTAGAAAATTGACGGAAGCGTTCACGACTCACCTCGATTCTGCTGACCGTCACGCTTATCCGGCCGGCCCCACGGTCCAGGTCAAGAGGGGATGCGGAAAGCCACAATCCGCCCGCCCGCACGTTGCGAAGTTCCGCAATCGGGCAACCATTCCAGCGGGTGACCAATATCCATATTTCTAGGACTATAGAAATATGGATATTGAAGACGCCATTGAGAGCTTATCCGGGCGGGGCTCATCCGGTCGCGGCGGAAGAGCCCGTCGGTCATCTACTCGGCGGACTATGGCGAGGTCGCGGCCCTCATCGCGCCGGGCGAAGCATCGGGTAGACGCGAGGGAAGTCGTCAGGGCGAACCTCGCCGATGACCTCGAACCCGTACCGCGCATAGAGTGGGATGTTCCGCGGGTTGGAGCTCTCCTGATAGGCCGGCAGCCCGTGCTCGCCGAGCGGGCTATGGCCGTCGCACCGGCGCACGTTCCTGTTCGCTTCCGACCCAATTCGGAGCTTCCTCCTGTTCACTTGATCCACTTAGCCAACGGGTTGAAACTGAAACGGTGGGCGCTTGCCTTGAATGTCACGCCAGCGGAAGCATGCATTGACGATGTTCGCTGATCACGACGCCTACATAGCTGAGGCTCTTGAAGACCTCCGCCCTCTGCTGGTTCGATTGCGCGCTCAGCTTGCCAGTGCGCTGCCGGACGCCGAAGAAGTCATTGCCTACAAGATGCCAGGGTTCAGGATCGGACAATCCATCGTCGCGGGTTACGCAGCGTTCAGTAAGCAATGCGGCCTTTATCTAACTCCATCCGCCATCGCGTCGTATGCCGACGAAATAGCCGCGGCCGGGCTCAAGTCCACCAAGACCGGCGTCACCTTCTCGCCGAACCAACCGATCCCTGACGGCCTCGTTGAGAAACTCGCCTTAGCGTCTAAAAGGGATCAAAATCTCTGAGCGGCTCGATCCGGCACAGTGGGTCTTGTCGATGCTGGAGGTGACGGTTCGGGATACGGCGTTCCACAAGCTGACGGTTCAAGATCGATCCTGGACGATCGGGTCGACGAGCCGAGCGTACTGGGACGTGCTGATGCGGTTTCCCACCGGGCCCTGACGGGGAAATAGCCGATCGTGCGCCCGACGGCCGTGGCGGCAAGGCACGGAACTTCACTCACATCCATAAAGCAGACCTTGGCGGGGCCTTTCGGCGGACAACAGCAGCCTCCCGGGCCGAGCCAGTAAGCGGACATCACGTCTCTATCGCGCCGCGTCCGTTGTCGCCATCTCGGACGTTGCGGAGGCCCGCTTTCGGGTCAAACGCTTTGACGGTTGACGAAGGGCCAAATTTCTACGAACGTGGAAATATGGATACTGATGACGCCATCGAGAGCCTATCCGCGCTAGCGCACCCTGGTCGGCTTGCCGTGTTCCGTCTGCTGGTCCAGGCGGGGACTGAGGGGATGCCGGCTGGGGAGATTGCTCGCGCGTTCAACACCCCGGCCAACACCATGTCCACACAGCTCGCCATCTTGACGCGGGCGGGGCTCATCCGGTCGCGGCGGGCGAGCCGGTCGGTCATCTACTCGGCGGACTATGGCGAGGTCGCCGGGCTCCTCGGGTTCCTGATGCAGGACTGTTGCCAGGGGCGACCCGAGGTCTGCGCGCCCGTCCTTCAGGCCGCGTCCTGCTGCGCGCCCAACACCACCGCCAAGGAGACCACGTCATGAAGCGCCTTCACCTGCACGTCGCCGTCGAGGACCTCGGCAAGTCTATCGGCTTCTATTCCACTCTGTTCGGCATGCCACCCGTCGTCACCAAGGATGACTATGCGAAGTGGATGCTCGAGGACCCGCGCGTGAACTTCGCGATCTCCGAGCGGGGCCGCGCGGGCGGGGTCGATCACGTCGGCATCCAGGTGGACAGTCCCGAAGAGCTGGGCGAGCTGGCGACCCGGCTCAAGGCGGCGGGGGAGATCACCTTCGACCAGGAGGCGACCACCTGTTGCTATGCGAAGTCGGACAAGGCTTGGGTCAACGATCCGTCCGGTTTGCGTTGGGAGACGTTCTTCACGTTCGGCGACGCCACCTCCTATGGCGAGGACCTCGCGGTGGACGCCGAGCCCGCCAAGGCTGAGACCTCCTCCTGCTGCGGCGCACCGGCCAAGGCCGCCGCTCCCGCTTGCTGCTGACCCACGGGTGACCCGATGAGCGCCTTCAACATCCTCTTCCTCTGCACTGGCAATTCGGCGCGCTCGATCCTGGCGGAGGCGATCACCAACGCCCTGCCCGGCGACAAGTTCACCGGCTATTCGGCGGGGTCTATGCCGCGCGGGGAGGTCAACCCGCACGCCCTGGCGCTGCTGAACAAGCTGGGCCACCCCACCGCGGGGCTGCGCTCCAAGTCCTGGGATGAGTTCGCCGTCCCAGGCGCCGCGCCGCTGCACTTCGTCATCACCGTCTGCGACAACGCGGCGGGCGAGGTGTGCCCGATCTGGCCGGGCCAGCCGATGACCGCGCACTGGGGGCTCCCCGACCCGGCGGAGGTGGCCGGCACGGATGCTGAAATCGCCCTGGCGTTCGCTGACACCTACCGGATGCTGCGCAACCGCATCGGCGCTTTCGCGGAGCTGCCCCTGGCGAGCCTCGACCGGCTGTCGCTCAAGCGGCGCATGGATGAGATCGGCAAGGACGTGGTCGAAGCCGCCAACGACACCGCCGCGCGGTGAGCCGCTTCGGGTTCGGGCGAAGGCTCGCCAGCGAGGGCCTGGGGACGGCGCTGCTGCTCGCGGTGGTGGTCGGCTCCGGGATCATGGGCCAACGCCTGTCGGCCGGGAATGACGCCGTCGCGCTGCTGGGCAACACCATCGCCACCGGGGCGGGGCTCGTCGTGCTGATCTCGATCTTCGGCCCGATCTCCGGCGCGCAGTTCAACCCGGCGGTGACCCTGGCGTTTCTCGTGCGGCGCGAACTCACGATGGGCACGGCCGCGGCCTATTTGGCGGTGCAGTTCCTGGGCGCGGTGGCGGGGGTCTGGGCGGCGCACGCGATGTTCGCCGAGCCGATCCTCCAGGTGTCCGCCAAGCTCCGCGCGGGGCCACCCCAGGTGTTCGCCGAGGCGGTGGCGACCTTTGGGCTCATCGGGACGATCCTCGCGACCCTCCGCTTTCGGCCGCAGTTCACGCCCGCCGCCGTGGGCCTGTACATCACCGCCGCCTACTGGTTCACCGCCTCGACCGCCTTCGCCAACCCGGCGGTGACCGTGGCGCGGTCGCTGTCCGACACCTTCGCGGGGATCGCGCCCGTGTCCGTCCCCGGCTTCATCCTGGGGCAGTTGATCGGCGCGGGGGTCGGCGTGGGGTTCTTCGGGTGGCTCTTGGGGCAAGAGCCGCCCGGAGATGCCGGTGCGGTCTCTTAGGTCCGGTTGCGGCTCCACGCCTGCCAACAGTCTACGGAAAGCCGCATTGTAAGCGAGACCGCAACGTCGGGCGGCGGACGACTCTGCGGGCCGGACTGGACTCGGCGGCGCCTTCCGCGGTTAGCTTGGGCGTGGTCGGAGGGCATTGCATGAGGCGGTTCGTTCTCGGAGGTCTATTGCTGGCTCTGGCGGCGTGCAGCGGTGAAGGCGGCGGCGAGGCCACGGCGCCGAGGGACCCGCAGCAGGCGTTTCAGGGCGGTCCGCAGCCGGGGCCTCAGGGCGGCTCCCCGCAACCGTCGGCGAACGCGGCTCAGCAGGCCTTGCAGGGGCTGTACGCGATCCGCCAACAGCAGTGCCAAACCGGCAACACGCTGGCGTGCCAGTCGCTTGGCGCGTTTGCGGGTCAGGATCAGCAGCTCGCCCAGGCAGGGCAGGCCTGCCGCGCCGGCGACCAGCGCGCCTGCGAGATGCTCATCACCATGTCGCAGAACATCCTGAAGGCATACGCCGAGAGCGCCCAGGTGATGCAGGCCGGGGCGCAGGGCGCGGCGCAGATGGATGCCTGGCGCTCGCAGATGAACGCCAACCACGCCGCCAACATGGCGCGGCTGGGGGCGCAGGCCGCCGCGGGCCAGGCGGCGCATCAGGCGCGGCAGGAAAGCTATGCGGCCATGAACCAGACCTGGGCCAACGGCCAGGCGGCCGCCGAGCGCAATACGGGGCGTTTCAACGACTACATCTACGAAGGAACGACCGTGAACGGCGGCGGCGTGCAGACCTTCGTTCCCCACGGATCGACGGCCTACACCGACGGCGCGGGCAATGTGGTCGTGGGTCAGGAGGGCGGCGAGGCTCCAAGCGGCTGGCGGCAGATGGACCCGACGTACGCTGCGCCGGATTGACCCGGCGCAGATGAACCGACGCAGCCGCGCCTCGTTCTGGATGAGGCGTGAGGAGGCGTCGATGGCTCCCGACCAGGACCTTGAAGACATGAGCGCCGACGCCCTGAGGGTGGAGGTGCGGCGGTTGCGAGCGGCGATCCGCGAGCATCGTGATGCGACCGGGCACGCGCTGTGCTGGCACCATCCGAGGATGTGGGCGCTGCTGCCCGAAGGCGTCGATCCGGAGATCGAAGTTCCGGAATGGCCACGCTTCTTGCGCGGTTGCGTCGCCTATCGGGAGTCGTTGGACAGGCAAGCGCCGGGCGCGCCCAGGACGGACGCGGAGTTCGAGCGCTAGAACACGCCGCCGGGTTCACGCCAGGTCGAAGCGATCGGCGTTCATGACGTTAGGCGGCGGGGGCGCCGTCCTTGATGATCTGGCGGAGCTGGGCGCGGAGCTCGGGGCCGTCTTCGTGTCCGTGGACCTGGACGGCGTGTTGCGCGGCGGCGCTCAGGAGCTCGTCCTCGGTGTCGGCGGAAATGGCGACCGTGCAATTCGATTCACTGGGGTATTCGCGGCAGTCGATGAATTTCCGGCTCATGGCGTCCTCCTAAAAGAGCCTTCTCCCCCGCCTTAGAGTTTGACGTTGACCGTCTTGCCGTTGCGGATGACCACGCGGCGCATCAGCGCCATATCCTTGCCGGAACCGGCGTAGACGGGTCGTGCGACGGTGATCACGTACCATGCGCCATCGGGAACGCCCGTGAAGCTGAAGCGGCCGACGGCGTCGCAGGTCGCGCGTTTGACGAAGCTGGAATAGTCCTGGCTGCGCTCCGGCGGCGTGCGGCGGCGCACCTCTTCAGCCGGCAGCGAGGCGGCCTCGGCGGAATTGTAGAGGATCTGCATGCGGCTGCGCACCCAGGGGGTGTCGGGCGTGGCGACCACGCCGGCGGCGGCGCAGCTATAGCCGACGCCGTTGGGACGGAAGGTCAATTGTCCCTGGATGACCGCGCGGCCGGGCGCCGTGGACCAGGCGAAATCGGTGGAGCGGAAGGCTGCGCTCGACGGCTGAGCGGAAGGCGTGGTCACGCCGACCTGGGCCGGGCCTTGCGTGGTGGCGCAGGCGGTTAGCGTCAGGCAAGCGGCGACGTAGGCGAAACGAGCGTCCATGGCCAAGCCTCCCAAGCTTCAGCACGATGGCCCCATGTGAGGGGTGACGCAAGATACCGGTTCGGCGGTTTCCCTCACGATCGGAACTGGCGGGTCTGCGGCTGAAAACGCGGCGCCGCGCGCCTCCTTGGTAGACAGCGGAAGATGTGCGGCTTTGGGCTTGGCAAATCCTGCCGTTCCGCCTTGTCTAGGGTCGCCGGGGCGCCGCATCAGGCGGTGGACGGCCTGCGCGGGGGCGCCTGGATGATTCAGATCGCGTTCGCGGGCCATAACCGCCCCGATGACCTCGGCCACCGCGAACAGGCCTCGGCGGCGCTGGCCGCGACGTTCGCGCTGATCAAGGCGACCGGCGTCGGCGAGGCGCGGCTGCTCAGCGGCCTGGCGTCGGGCGCCGACGAACTGGCGGCCGCGGCCTGGCGCGAGGCGGGGCTGGGGCCGGTGCACGCGGTGCTGCCGTTCCTTGATGATCCCGACGTCTCAAAGGTTGGTCCGGGCGGTCTGGCCGACAGCGTCACCCTGCTGGACGGCGCGGCGGCGGAAGCCCAGGGACGCAATCCGCACCTGAAGCAGACGCGGCTGATCGTCGAGGCGGCCGACCTGGTGGTGGTGGTCTGGACCGGCGGTCCGGCGAAGGGCGCCGGGGGCACCGCCGACGCGGTGCTCTGCGCGCTTGAGGTCGGTCTGCCGGTGTTGTGGATCAAGCCGATGGAGCCGCATCCGATCCGGCTGATCCGCCCCGAGCGGTTGCCGGCGGATTTCCACTTTCCGGAGTTCCAGGAGCTGCTGGAGCGCGGCGGGCTGGACCACGTGGAGATCGCTACCGAGGACAGTCTGCGCGAGCTGCTGACGCCGGCCGCGGCGACCCCGGCCCCGCCGCGCGAGCCGGTCGCCGGCTGGAAGGCCGAGCTCGACGAATTCCTGCACCGCTCGCTCTGGCGGACCTATGCGACGTTCCGCAGCCTGCTGGGGGGACGGGTGGACATGTCGGCGCCCGACGTGCCGGTCCCGGCCAGCCTGGCCGCCCAGCCGGGCTTCGTCCTGCTCAGCGAGGTCTATCTTCGGGCCGATCGCATCGCCAACCGGCTGTCGGCGATCCACCGGTCTGAACTCGTCCTGCTGGTGCTGGCGATGATCACCGCCGCCCTGGTCGGCTCCGCGCCGGCGGTGTGGCCGGAGTTCAAGGTGACCGCGGTCTGCATCGAACTGGCGCTCAGCGCCCTGGGCCTGCTGGTCTGGGCGACCGCCCGGGACGCCCGCCAGCACGAACGCTGGAGCGAACAGCGGTTCCTGGCCGAACAGATCCGGCTGGCGCGCGCCGGCTGGGTGATCGGCGTCGGCGGCGCGACGCCGGGGGCGGTGAAGCTCGACAATCGTCCGGGGCGCGAGGCGGCGCGGCTGGCGGGATTGCCGAACGGGCCCTTCGACGCCGAGCGCGTTCGGTCATGGGGCGCCTGGGCGATGAACGAACTGGTGCAGGGACAGGCGGCCTATCACCACGCGATCAGTATCAGGGAGGCGCGGATCGCCCACCGGATCCACATCGTCGAGGATGTCAGCCTGCTGTTCCTGTTCGTGGTGTTTGCTCTCTACGTCACGGTGCACGCCTTCGGCTTCGGGCACGACCTGCCGCACTGGATCTCCGGCGCGGTCTCGATGACCGGCACCGTGGTGCCCGCGGTGGCGGCCGCCAGCATCGCACTGGAGGCCAAGCTCGAATTCCAGGAACACAGCGCGCGCAGCCGCCGGATCGCCAACACCCTCGACAGCCTTGCAAAACGCCTCGGACCGGCGCCATCCTACAGCGCCCTGCAGGACGTTGGACGCGCCGCCGTCAACGTCCATCTCGCCGAATCCAGTCACTGGCGGGACGGCACAGATCGTAGGCGTCTGTTCCGCCTGTGAGCCGCCGACGCGGTCACTGAGGCATAATTTATTGCGTTAACCGAATATTAAGGTTGCGTTTTTTGCTTCCAGGGTCTTCGAATTGAGCAGCTCATTCGGGGGATGGGATTGTTGTAATGTCGGCCAGTATATTCATTAGCTTTGCGTCCAAGGACGTGAAGGTGGCTACAACGCTGTGTTCAGCGCTGGAAAGCCGCGGGTTCGCCTGCTGGATTTCCGCCCGCGACATCCAACCCGGCGAGAACTTCCAGGTCTCGATCGTCCAGGCTCTGCGGCGCGCGAAGATCATGTTGCTGGTCTTCACAGCCAATTCCAACACCTCCGAAGAGATGACCAAGGAGCTGGCGCTGGCTAGCCAGCAAAAGCTGATCGTCATCCCGCTGCGCATTGAGGATGTCACGCCGAACGACGCCTTCGCCTACGAATTCGCCACCCGTCAGTGGATCGACGTGTTCTCCGACTGGGAGTCGTCGATCGATCAGCTGTGCCGCCGCATCGGCCGGGCGCTGGAGGGCCATCCCGTTGAGGCGCCGTCTCAGGCCGCGGCGCCCGCGCCGGTCATCGCACCCGTCATCACCCCCTCCAAGCCGCGCGTCGCCAAGGCCGCGCCCGTCGAGGAGCCCGAGGTCGAGTCCGAGCCCGAGGAGGCGTTCGACCCCTACTCGACGTCGCTGCCGGTGCTGGCCAACGACGACACCGAAGCCGAGGTGGAGTACGAAGACGCGGAAGAAGAGGCCGACGACGAACACCAGGCGCCGGCCCGCCGTTCGCCTGGACTGTGGCGTGCGGCCCTGCTGGCCGCCGGCGTCGCCGCGTTAGCGGTGATCGGCTTGGCGACGCCGAAGTTGCTGGGCGGCAAGCACGCGCCAACGGCCCAGGTCGCCGCTGCGCCGCCGCCGGTCGCGGCGCCGGTGCAGGCCGTCGCCGCGGCGCCGGTTCTGCTGGCCGCTCAGGCGGTGCTGGTCGAGGACGAAAAGCCGGTCGCCCGCCCGAAGCGCAAGGCCGTCTCCCGCGATCGCGAAGTCGCCGCGAAGAAAGACCAGTCGAACGACATCCCGTTCTGACGCGGACCTGCCCGGCCGCAGTCGCCGGATGAATCCTTTCCACGGACACTGCGTTACGCTTGCAGTCCCGAGGAGATCGCGATGACCCCGACCCCCGCCGCCAGCCCGCTCAGGTCATTCTCCGTCCACGCGACCGAGGGTGCGCCCGGCCGTGCGCACATGGTCGAAGGCGCTTCGTTCGAGGACGCCGCCGTACACTTCGCGATGGAGTGGGGGGTGGATGCGGACGGCGATGGCGAGGCCTCGGTGATGGTCGAGGACCAGGATAGCGGCGAGCGCCACTGCTTCCGCATCGACCTGGGCTCCGGCGACGCGGCCCCCTGCGATTAGTCGAAGCCGCGCATTTCGGCCCAGACGTCGAACGGGTCACGGCTGGCGCGCAGGGTGTTGATCGCGTGCGCCTCGTCGCGATAGCCCAGCGCCATGCCAGAGAACACCATGTGGTCGTCCGGCAAGCCGAGGAAATCGGCCACGGTGCGCCAGTGGTTGGCCCAGTATTCCTGCGGGCAGGTGTCCAGCCCCCGCTCCACGGCCAGCAGCATCACGCTCTGCATGAACATGCCGAGGTCCGCCCACTGCGGCGGGCCAAGATTGCGGTCGAGACAGAAGAACAGGCCAACCGGCGCGCCGAAGAACTCGGCGTTGCGGGCGAGTTGGCGCAGGCGCGCCGGCTTGTCCTCGCGCGGGATGCCGATGGACCGGTAGAGGTCCTCGCCGTTCTGGAAGCGCCGCGTGCGGAACGGGTCCCACAGGTTGGCCGGGTAGACGGCGTATTGCGGCGGCTGGCCTAGAGGGTTCGCCGCGACCGCGGCTTTGAATTCGGTGAGCGCCTCGCCGGCCAGGGCGTAGACGCGCCAGGGCTGCAGATTGCCGCCCGATGGGCTCTGGGCCGCGGCCTGCAGGATCTCACGCACCAGAGCGCCCGGCACGGGGTCGGTCTTGAAGGCGCGGATGCTGATCCGGTTGGCGACGGCTTCGGACACGTTCATGGGCAGGCTCCTCAGCGCGACTTGACCCGGATTGCGGCGCATCGCAAGCACGCTCCCTGGGGGTGACGCAAGGAAGCCGCGCGTGAACGCCAAGCCTGCCCGCAGCCGAGAACCCAAGGCGCCGCGCCGTGGCCTGTTCGGTCGCATGATGCGCACGCTGTTCACGCTGGTGCTTGTGTTCGGCTTCATCGGGCCGGTGCTGGTCACCGCGGTGTATCGGTTCGTACCGCCGCCGATCACCTATCTGATGATCGAGCGCACGGTCGACGGACGGGGCTTCGACCGGCGCTGGCGACCGCTGGAGCGGATCTCGCCGGCGCTCGTCCGCGCGGTGATCGCGGCTGAGGACGCGCATTTCTGCGACCACCACGGCTTCGACTTCGCGGCCATGGAAAGGGCCATGAAGAACAACGAACGGCGGCCGAACAAAATCCGCGGCGGGTCGACCATCTCGCAGCAGACCGCCAAGAACGTCTTCCTGTGGCCGCAGCGCTCCTACGTGCGCAAAGGCCTGGAGGCCTATTTCACGGTGCTGATCGAGTTCCTGTGGGGTAAGCCCAGGATCATGGAGGTCTATCTCAACTCCATCGAATGGGGGCCGGGGGTGTACGGCGCGGAGGCGGCCGCCAGGCGCAACTTCGGGGTCGGCGCCGACAAGCTGTCGCAGGCCCAGGCCGCGCGGCTGGCGGCGATCCTGCCCAGCCCGCTGAAATGGCGCGCCGCCGCTCCCGGGCCCTACGTGAAGCGCCGCTCGGGAAGGATCGGGGCTGCGGCAGGAACCGTGCGCCGCGATGGTCTGGCGGCCTGCGTCCTGCGTTAGTGACGGATCGGGCGGCGTGCAGCCGTTCCACGGCGATCAAGGAGCTGCCCCATGCGCATCGGCGTCCCGCGGGAGATCAAGCCTGACGAGCATCGCGTGGGGCTCACCCCCACCGCAGCGCGCGAATATGTGGTGCATGGCCACCAGGTGGTGGTCGAGGCCGGAGCCGGAGCCGACGCGGGTTACCCAGACGAGGCCTACAGGCGCGCCGGCGCGACGCTGGAGGCCAGCGCCGAGGCGGTGTTCGCGAGCGCCGGACTGATCGTCAAGGTGAAGGAGCCGCAGGCCCAGGAGTGGGCGCGGCTGAAGCCTGGCCAGATCCTGTTCACCTACCTGCACCTGGCCCCGGATCCGGAACAGACGAAGGGCCTGCTGGCCTCCAAATGCGCCGCCATCGCCTATGAGACCGTCACCGACGACCGCAAGGGTCTGCCCCTGCTGGCCCCGATGTCGGAAGTCGCCGGCCGGATCGCCGTCTTCTCGGCCGCCGAGACCCTGCTCAAGCACAACGGCGGCATGGGGCTGCTGTTCTGCGGCGTCCCGGGCGTGGCCCCCGCCCGCGTGCTGGTGCTGGGCGGCGGCGTGGTCGGCTTCAACGCCGCCCGCATGGCCATGGGTCTGGGCGCCGAGGTGGTGATCCTCGAACGCTCGATCCCGCGCATGGCCTATATCGACGAGGTCACCAACGGCCGCGTCATCACCCGCTATTCCTCGATCGGCGCGATCGAGGAAGAACTGGTCAAGGCCGACGTCATCATCGGCGCCGTGCTGGTCCCCGGGGCCGAGGCGCCCAAGCTGATCAAGCGCGAACACCTCAAGCAGATGAAGCCCGGCTCGGTGCTGGTCGACGTCGCCATCGACCAGGGCGGCTGTTTCGAGACCAGCCACGCCACGACCCACGAAGACCCCACCTATGTCGTCGACGACGTGGTCCACTATTGCGTCGCCAACATGCCGGGCGCCGCGCCACGCACCTCGTCGGAAGCCCTCAACAACGCCACCCTGCCGTTCGGCTTGGCCCTGGCCGACAAGGGGCTCGAAGCGCTGAAGCAGAACCCTCACCTGGCGCGCGGCCTCAACGTCCTGAAGGGGGAGATCACCTATCCGGCGGTCGCCGAGGCGCTGGACATGCCCTGGAGCGATCCGTTCGGGGTGTGGGCGAAGGGCTGATCGCAGGTCCTTCCCCTTCCTGGAGCGAAGTCGGCCCGGACGCCCTCCTCAACCGGTCAGGCTCCAGGGGGGGAGGGGACGGGAAGGAAGGCCGGGTTCGCGCGGCGCGGCAATCCGGCTATAGGCCGCGCCATGACCACCCTTCTGTATGGCCGCCCGCCGGCGGTGTTCGATCCGCCCGGCGCGGCGACGCAGGTTTCTCCGCTGATCCCGGGCTCGACATCGCTCGAGGATGTCGCCGAAGGCTCGGCCGACGCCGTCATGATCTATGCCCCGCCCGGCGTGCTGGAGCGGCGCCACACCCTGGCTCTCGCGCTGAAGGCGCTGAAGCCGGGCGGGCGGCTGGACGTCATGGCGGCCAAGGACAAGGGCGGCTCGCGGCTGAAGAAGGAGCTGGAGGGCTTCGGCGTCGAGGTCGGCGAGAGCGCCAAGGCGCACCACCGCCGCTGCGTCGTCATCCGGCCGGAAACGCTGATCGGAATCGATGAGGCGATCGCGGCGGGGGCGCCGCGTCTGGTCGAGGGGCTGGAGGCCTGGTCGCAGCCGGGCGTATTCGCCTGGGACCGGATCGACGCGGGGTCGCTGCTGCTGGCGCAGACCGCGCCGGCGCTGAAGGGGGCCGGGGCCGATCTGGGCTGCGGCTACGGCGCTCTGGCGACGGTGGTGCTGGGTTCACCGGCGGCAGCCTCGCTGCGGCTGATCGATCTGGACCGCCGGGCGATCGCGGCGGCGCGGAAGAATGTGACCGACCCGCGCGCGACGTTCGAATGGGCCGATGCGCGGACTTTGGAGGCGGCGGGCGACCTCGACTTCGTGGTCACCAATCCCCCGTTCCATGACGGCGGGGCGGAGGACAAGCGGCTGGGGCAGGCCTTCATCCGGCAGGCGGCGGCCATGCTGGGCAAGGGCGGGGTGTTGTGGCTCGTGGCCAATCGCCACCTGCCCTATGAGGCCGAGCTGAACGCGGCCTTCAAACGCGTGCGGATGGCCGCCGACGCGGGCGGCTACAAGGTGTTCGAGGCCATCAAGTGAAAACCCCCACCGCGCGCGTCGACAAGCTGCTGGGCTCGATGGGCTATGGCTCGCGGACCGAGATGGCGCGGCTGGGCAAGGCCGGCGGCATCGTTCTGGACGGGGCCGATCTGACAGACGTGTCGAAGCGCATCGCGGTGACGCCGGACCTGCCGGCGCGGATGGAGATCGACGGCGAGCCGCTGGATCCGCCGCCGGGGCTGGTGATGATGCTGCACAAGCCGTTGGGCATGACCTGTTCGCGCAAGGAGGACGGGGCCCTGGTCTATGACGTCCTGCCGCCGCGCTGGCGGCGGCGCGACCCGGCCATTTCGACCATCGGCCGGCTGGACAAACAGACAACGGGCCTGCTGCTGCTGACCGACGACGGCGACCTGCTGCACCGGGTGATCTCGCCCAAACGCCATGTGGCCAAGGTCTATCGCGCCACCCTGGCGCGGCCGCTGGACGGGACCGAGGAGGCGGTGTTCGCCGCCGGCGGCCTGGTGCTGGAGGGCGAGGACAAGCCGCTGTCGCCGGCGGTGCTGGAGGTGCTGTCGCCGACCGAGGCGCGGCTGACGGTGACGGAGGGGCGCTATCACATGGTGCGGCGGATGTTCGCGGCGGTGGGCAACCACGTCGAGGGCCTGCACCGCGAACGGGTCGGCGGCCTGGCCCTGCCGGACGATCTGGCCCCGGGGGACTGGCGGCTGCTGGATCAGGACCAGATCGATCTGGTCTTCGCCTGACGGAACCGCTGCGCCGCGGCCGACTTATCGCTGCGCTTGCAGCGGAGACGGCATGACCGGGGCGACGATCAAGAGAGACCTGCGCACGGGGCGGTCGCTGTGGGCCGACAGCCCCGGGGCTGGGCGTGCCGGTGCGGCCGCTGAAAGAGGCGATTTCGGTCGATGTCGCCATCGTCGGGGCCGGGATCAGCGGCGCCTTCATGGCCCATGAACTGAGCCGGGATCATTCGTTGGCGGTGCTGGACCGGCGGCCGCCGCTGACCGGATCGACCGTGGCCTCCACCGCCCTGCTGCAATGGGAGATCGACCTGCCGCTGACGGCCCTGGCCGGGAAGGTCGGGATGGCGAAGGCGAAGCGGGCCTGGCTGCGCTCGCGCTCGGCGGTCGATGCCCTGAAGCGGATCGTGGCCGGGGAGCGGATCGTCTGCGGGCTGAAGGACAAGGACACCCTGTATCTGGCCGGCGACGCCTATGGCCACCGGGCGCTGGAGGCCGAGGCGGAGGCGCGGGAGGCGATCGGACTGGAGAGCGAATATATCGGCCCGGAGGCCCTGCGTGATCGCTTCGGCGTCGACCGGACCGGCGCCATCGTCAGCCGCGGCTCGGCCAGCGGCGATCCGGCGCGGCTGGCGGCGGCCCTGCTGCGACGGGCGCAGGAGAACGGAGCCAGGGTGTATTCGCGGGTCGAGGTGATGGAGGCCGCCAGCGATCCGGACGGCGTCACCCTGCTGACCGACGCGGGCCATGCGGTGCGGGCGAAATCGGTGGTGTTCTGCTGCGGCTACGAGTTTCCCAGGGGCGTGCCGACGCCGGGAGCGGAGGTGATCTCGACCTGGGCCATGGCCTCGAAGCCGCGCCAGCGTTGTCCGGCGTGGCTGCGCGAGACGCTGGTCTGGGAGGCGTCGGATCCATACCTCTATTTCCGCATGGGCGGGGACGGCCGGCTGATCGTCGGCGGCGAGGACGAGGCGACGCCGGACGCCCATGCGGATCAGGCGAAGCTGAAGCGGAAATGCGAGACCATCGTGAAGAAACTCCACGCCCTGCTGCCCGGAGTCGAATTCGAGGTCGACTACAGCTGGGCGGGGGCGTTCGGCGAGAGCGCGACCGGTCTGCCCTCGATCGCGCCGGTGCCGGACATGGAGCACGCCTGGGCGGTGATGGGGTTCGGAGGCAACGGCATCACCTATTCGGTGATCGCCTCGCAGGTGGTGTCCACAGCGCTGCGCGGCGGGGTCGACCCGGACGCAGACCTGTACCGGCCTTGACCCCGGCGGACGGCGGGGGCAACTGCGGCGGATGAGCGCCCACGCCAAGATCTGCGGCCTTACCACGCCCAGGACGCTGGATGCGGCGCTGGCGGGCGGCGCGGCCTTCGTCGGGGCGGTGGTGTTTCCGAAGAGCCCGCGCCACATCGACCCGCTGCACGCCGCGACCCTGTTCGAACGGGCGCGGGGCAAGGCGAAGGTGGTGGCCGTGACGGTGGACGCCGACGACGCCCTGCTGACCGAGATCGCCCTGATCCTGAAGCCGGACCTGGTCCAGTTGCACGGCCATGAGACGCGCGAGCGGGCCGAGCGGGTCCGGTTGCTGACCGGGGCGGGGATCATCAAGGTCCTGCCGATCCGGACGCATGAGGATTTCGCCGAGGCGGACGACTGGGAGCCGTTCGCCGATCATCTGATGTTCGACGCCAGACCGCCCGAGGGGTCGCATCTGCCGGGCGGGGTCGGGGCGCGGTTCGACTGGGTCTTGCTGGCCGACCGGGCCTTTCGTCGCCCATGGTTCGTGGCAGGGGGCCTGACCCCGGACAATGTGGCGCAGGCGATCCGGGTCTCAGGGGCGCCGCTGGTGGATGTGTCCTCTGGCGTGGAAACCGCGCCGGGTGTTAAGGACCCCGCCCTGATCGCGGCGTTCCTCGAGGCGGTGCGGTCGGCCTGATTTCCGTCGCCTCCCCAAAAAGCCCGATTGTGCGTGAAAGCTTCATCCGTGAACGCCATCATCCCCAACCGCTACGCCATGCCTGACGCCGAAGGCCGGTTCGGTCCCTATGGCGGCCGGTTCGTGGCCGAGACCCTGATGCCGCTGGTTCATGAATTGAACGCGGCGTATGAGGCGGCCAAGGCCGATCCGACCTTTCAGGCCGAGCTGGACGGCTTCCTGACCGACTATGTCGGCCGGCCCAGCCCGCTGTATCTGGCCGAGCGGCTGACCGCCCACTACGGAGCCGCCGACATCTGGTTCAAGCGCGACGAGCTGAACCATACGGGCGCGCACAAGATCAATAACTGCATGGGGCAGATCCTGCTGGCCATGCGGATGGGCAAGACCCGGATCATCGCCGAGACCGGCGCTGGCCAGCACGGCGTGGCGACAGCGACCGTCTGCGCCCGTTTCGGCCTGAAATGCATCGTCTATATGGGTGCCACCGACGTCGAGCGGCAGTCACCCAATGTCTTCCGCATGAAGCTGCTGGGAGCCGAGGTGGTGCCGGTGACGGCGGGCCGGGCGACGCTCAAGGACGCCATGAACGAGGCGATGCGCGACTGGGTCACCAATGTCGAGGACACCTATTATCTGATCGGCACGGCGGCCGGGCCGCACCCCTATCCGGCCATGGTGCGCGACTTCCAGTCGGTGATCGGCAAGGAGACACGGGCCCAGATGCTGGCCCGCAAGGACAAGCTGCCCGACGCCTGCGTCGCGGCCATCGGCGGCGGGTCGAACGCCATCGGCCTGTTCCACCCCTTCATCGAGGACGCCGGCGTGCGTCTGATCGGGGTCGAGGCGGCCGGGCGCGGGTTGGACGGTCCGGATCACGCGGCCAGCCTGCAGGGCGGGCGCCCCGGGGTGCTGCACGGCAACCGCACCTATCTGCTGCAGGACGACGACGGCCAGATTCTGGAAGGCCATTCGATCTCGGCCGGTCTCGACTATCCCGGCATCGGCCCCGAACACGCCTGGCTCAAGGACATCGGCCGCGCCGAATACCGCGCCGCCACCGACGCCGAGGCGCTGGAAGCCTTCCAGCTGTGTTCGAAGCTGGAGGGGATCATTCCGGCGCTGGAGCCCAGCCACGCCCTGGCTCGTGTCGGCGAGATCGCGAAGGAAGTGGGCCAGGGCGGCGATATCGTGCTGAATATGTGCGGGCGGGGCGACAAGGACATTTTCGCCGTGGCGAAACATCTGGGCGTGGAGTTGTAGAGATGAATATGATCGTTCTGGCCGCCGCGGCGGCCTTGCTGGCCCCGCCGGCGACGGCGGGCCAGGACCCGGCCGCCTCGCCCGAGGCCATGGTGCTTCCTGGCGCGACCCTCGCCCCGGATTGCGGCAATCTGTACGGCCTCGCGGGGAGGGCCTTCTGCGTCAGCGCCCCGCTGACGGAAATTGGGGGCCTGGCCGACGCCTATATCGCCGACCTCCAGACCCGGGGCTGGATCCCGGCCGGCGGCGACGACAACCGCGTGGTGTTCGTGCGCCGCCGCGACGGCGGCGGCTGCGACGGTCTCCAGATGCACGCCTTTTACAACACCTCCCTGCCCACGGGCCCGGAGGCTGTGGGCTACCTCGGGCTCGGCCCGATCCCGGGCGACGTCTGTTCGGACCAGCCGGCTCCGCTGGCGACGCCCGCGCCGCCCGCTGAATGACGACCCAACGCATCGACGCCCGTTTCGCCGCGCTGAAGGCCGACGGCCGGGCCGGGTTCGTGGCCTATGTCATGGCCGGGGACCCGACGCGGGACGAGGCGCTGCAGATCCTGCGCGGCCTGCCGGCGGCGGGCGCGGACATCATCGAGCTGGGATTTCCCTTCTCTGACCCGATGGCCGAAGGGCCGCCGATCCAGCGCGCCGCCCTGCGCGGCCTCAAGGCCGGGTTGACGCTGCGTGGGACCCTGGACCTGGCCCGCGACTTCCGCGCCCGCGACGCGGACACGCCGGTGATCCTGATGGGCTATCTCAATCCCATCGAGAGCTATGGCCATGCCGCCTTCGCCCGCGACGCGGCCGCCAGCGGCGTCGACGGGGTGATCGTGGTCGACTGCCCGCCGGAGGAGGCGGGGCCGCTGTCGGACGCCCTGGACGCGGCGTCGGTGTCGCTGATCCGGCTGGCCACGCCGACCTCGGATGACGCGCGGCTGAAACTGATCGCCGAACGGACCTCGGGCTTCGTCTACTATGTCTCGGTCGCCGGCGTGACCGGGGTCTAGGAGGCCCAGACCCTGTCCGTGGCCCCGGCGGTGGAGCGGGTGCGCAAGGCCTCGGGCCTGCCGGTGGCGGTCGGCTTCGGGGTCAGGACGCCCGAGCGCGCGGCGGAGATCGCCCGGGTCGCCGATGCGGTGGTGGCCGGTTCGGTGCTGGTCGACGAGGTGGCGGCGGCGCTGGCGGCGAACGAACCCGCCGTTCCGCGCGTTCTGGCGAAGGTGAAGGCCCTCGCGGACGCGGTCCGGGGTGCGCGGGTCGCGGAAACGGTCTAAAGCGCGCCCATGGCTGAGAAGAACCCTCCCAAACCCCAGGAAAAACCCCAGGAACGACGGGGGGGCTGGCTGTCGCGCTTCGCGCCCGGCGTTCGCAAGATCGTCAGCCGGCGCGATACGCCCGACAATCTGTGGGTCAAGGACCCCGATTCCGGCGAGATGCTGTACCGCCCGGATCTGGAAGCCAGCCTGTGGGTCACGCCCTCGGGCCGGCATATGCGGATCGACGCCCCGACGCGGCTGCGCGCCACCTTCGACGACGGCGCCTGGGAGACCATCGACACGCCGGACGTGCCTGAGGACCCGCTGAAATTTTCGGACGGCAAGCCCTACAAGGACCGTCTGGCCGCCGCGCGCAAGGCGTCTGGCCGCAAGGATGCGATGGCCATCGGCTTCGGCGAACTGGACGGCACGCCGGCGGTGGTCATCGTCCAGGACTTCACCTTCATGGGCGGATCGCTGGGCATGGCGGCGGGCGAGGCCTTCATCGCCGCGGCCCGGGCGGCCATCGAACGCGGCGTGCCCCTGGTCTGTTTCACCGCCGCCGGCGGGGCGCGGATGCAGGAGGGCGCCCTCAGCCTGATGCAGATGGCCCGCACGACCCTGGCCATCCAGGAGCTGAAGGCGGCGCAGCTGCCCTTCGTCGTGGTGCTGACCGATCCCACCACCGGCGGGGTCACCGCCAGCTACGCCATGCTCGGCGACGTCCATCTGGCCGAGCCGGGGGCCCTGATCGGCTTCGCCGGCCCGCGCGTGATCGAGGCCACCATCCGCGAGAAACTCCCGCCCGGCTTCCAGCGCGCCGAATATCTGCAGGAGAAGGGCATGGTCGACAAGGTCGTGCCGCGGGCGGAGCTGCCCGAGACCCTGGGCCGGATCCTGTCGATGCTGATGGGCGGGAAGCGCCGGGCGGCTTGAATGCGCCCTCCACCTGCAAGGGGAGAAGGGTAGTGGATCCGATTTCCCAGAGGCTCAGGCTACGCCATCCGCAGCGCATCGATCTGTCGCTGGACCGAATGCGGGTGTTGTGCGCCGGTCTGGGCGATCCCCAGCACAGGCTGCCGCCGGTGGTCCATGTCGCGGGCACCAACGGCAAGGGTTCGACGGTCGCCTTCATCCGCGCCATCGCCGAGGCGGCGGGGCTGACGGTCCACGCCTATACCTCGCCGCATCTGGTGCGGTTCAATGAACGCATCCGGCTGGCCGGCACGCTGATCGAGGACGAGGCGCTGAACGCCATTCTCGACCGTATCGAAGCAGTCGGCAGCGAGGCGACGGTGTTCGAGAGCGCTACGGCCGCCGCCTTTGTGGCCATGAGCGAGACGCGGGCCGACCTGGCCATCGTCGAGGTCGGTCTCGGCGGGGTGCTCGACGCCACCAATGTGATCGAGAGGCCGCTGCTCAGCGTCATCACCCCGGTCGACCTCGACCACGCCGAATTCCTCGGCGACAGCCTGCATGGCGTGGCGGTGGAAAAGGCGGGCGTCCTCAAGCCGGGCGCGCGCGGCCTGATCGCCCGTCAGGCCGAGACGGCCATGGCGGCCATCGAGGCGGCGGCGCGGGCGGTGCATGCGCCCCTGACCGTCATGGGGGTGGATTTCGACGCCTGGGCCGAGCGCGGCGGCCTGGCCTTCCAGGACCCGGAGCGGTTTCTGGACCTGCCGGTCCCGGCTCTGACGGGTCCGCACCAGATCGACAACGCCGGGCTGGCGGTGGCGGTCGCCCTGGAACTGGACCTGCCCGAGACGGCCATCGCCGAGGGGCTGCGCACGGTTCGCTGGCCGGCGCGAATGCAGCGGTTGACGGCAGGCCCCTATGCCGAGGCTGCGCGGGCGGCCGACGCCGAACTGTGGCTGGACGGTGGGCACAATCCGCATGCGGCGGCGGCGCTGGCGGCGGCGCTGGCCGAACGGCAGGCCAGGGCGCCGCGGCCTTTGGCCCTGGTCGTCGGCATGCTGGCCAACAAGGACGCGGGCGGTTTCTTCGAGGCGCTGAAAGCCTCCGGCGCGGCGGTATTCACCGTGCCCTTCGAGGGGGCGGCGGCCGAACCGGAGGCCCTGGCGGCGGTGGCGCGCGGGCGCGGGCTCGGCGCGACTCCCTGCGCCTCGATCGAAGAGGCTTTGACCCGGGCCCTGGCGCTGGGCGCCGGGCGGGTGGTCATCTGCGGCTCGCTCTATCTGGCGGGCGAGGTGCTGGGCGCGGCGCGCGAGACCTGGCCGGACTGAGGCCCGCCGGGGGAGCGGGCCGGCGCCGGAGTCAGGCGGCGGCCTGGCCGATTCCTGCCTCGGCCAGCCATTCGACGATCTTGCCCTTGGGCATGGCGCCGACCTTCATCGAGGCCATCTGGCCGTCCTTGAACAGCATCAGGGTGGGGATGCCCTTCACGCCCAGTTTCGACGGGATCATGGGGCTGTCGTCGATATTGACCTTGGCGATCACCACCTGGCCGGCCAGTTCGTCGGCGATCTGCTCCAGGGCCGGGCCGATCTGCTTGCAGGGGCCGCACCATTCGGCCCAGAAATCGACCAGCACGGGGGTGGACGACTTGAGGACGTCGGCTTCAAAGCTGTCGTCGGTGACCTTGACGGTGGCCATGGGGAAAATTCTCCAGATGGGCGGGGTCCCGGGGCGAACCGGGCGCTTCGCAGCGGATGTGGGCGGTCGCGGCGCTCAAATCAACATCAGGGCGTCGTCCATCATCGCCGGCGGGACCGGCATCAGGCGCGGACCGTCGGTCCAGACCAGGGCCGCCTCGACTGCGCGGTCGGGATACAACTGCCTCAGCACGGCGACGTAGAGGGCGATCTGCAGCACATAGGCGGGGTCGGCGTCCCCGATCCTGTCCGGGGCGGGCCGGTTGGTCTTGTAGTCCACCACCAGCACCCGGTCGGGCGCGACGACCAGACGGTCGATCTGTCCGGCGATGGCCACGCCCGCGACCGTCCCGGTTACGGCCACCTCGGGGCGTGATCCCGGACCGAAGACCGGCCCGAACCGCGCATCGTCCAGCACCGCGAAGGCGGCGGCGATCATCTCAGCCCGCTGCGCGTCGTCTAGGTCCCGCTCCCGCGACATCATGCGGCGACCGGCGTCGGCCCGCGCATCGGGGGCGATATCGGGCAGCCGCTCCAGCAGCCGGTGGATCAGATCGCCGCGCCGGAACCGGCCCAGGGGCGCGCCGGGTCCGGCGGTCACGGCCAGCGGCGAGGGGGCGGGAATGCGGATCAGCGCGTCCATCTTCGAGGGCGAGGCGAAGCGGGCGGTTCCATCGGCCGCCGGAGCCTCCCGCGCCCAGGCGGGAACGACGGCGGATGGCGCGCGTCCGATGGTTCCGGCGAGAAGGCGCTCCGGATCGACGCCGAAGCGCAGCACGCCGTCGCCGATGTCGCGAGCGTTGAGCGGCTCATCCTCGCCCAACCGGGCGAAGGTTTCGGCGATGACGCTCCACCAGCTGCCGGGCTCGAAGCCTTCCTCCGGCCGCCGGAGCGCCCGTCCCATGACTGCCAGCCGGTCGCGCGCGCGCGTCAGGGCGACATAGAGCAGGCGCAGGGACTCGGCGTCGGTGCGGGCGACCCGGGCCTCGCGCGCGGCCCTGGAGGCGGGGCAGTCGTCCTTCGACGAGCCGGGGCACATCAGCCAGCCCTCGCCCTCCGCGCCGTCCTCGCCGGCGGCGGGCATCAGGGTCGGGCCCTGCGGCTTGGCCCGCGAGGTGGTGTCGGGAAGGATGACGATCGGCGCCTCCAGCCCCTTGGCCCCGTGGACGGTCATGACCCGGACCTCGTCGCGGGCCCCCTCCATCTCGCGCTTGACCTCGACGTCGGCAGCTTCCAGCAGGGCGACGCAGGTCTCCAGATCGACGCCGCCCCGGCCCTCGGCGGCCAGGACCTGGGCCAGGGTCTCGTCGATCGCCTCCTCGGCCTCGCGGCCCAGCCGGGCGAGGATGCGGGCGCGGCCCGAGACGCCGGCAGCGTCGACCCGGTTCAGCAGGCTGGAGAAGAAGGCGAAGGGGTCGCGGTCGCGGGCGTCGAGCGCGGCCTGGAGGAAATCATGGGCGCGGCCCCATTGCGGCTGTTCCCCGGCCCGCTCGCGCAGCGTGCGCCACAGGGAGCGGCCCGCGCGGGCCTCCTTGTCGGCCAGGGGGTAGAGGCTGTGCGGGTCGCCGAAATCGCTGACGTCGCAGAAGGGGCTGCGCAGGACCTCGGCCAGGCTCAGGTCGTCGTCGGGGTAGAGGGCGAAACGGGCCGCGGCGATCAGGTCGTCGAAGACGATATGGCTGCTGAGCTTCAGCCGGTCGGCCCCCGCGACGGGCACGGCCTCGGCCTTGAGGGCGCGAATGATCTCCTCGAACAGGGCGTCGCGGCGGCGGACCAGCACGAGGAAATCGCCCCAGCGGGCGGGGCGCAGGCCTTCGGAGCTCCTGTGGTCATGGACGGCGGTCCCGGCCTCGACCTGTTTGCGGATGTCGCGGGCGAGGGCCTGGGCCAGCTGTTTGCGGCCGCCGCGGGCGTCCTCCTTGTCGACCGGGGCGTTCCAGGCTTCGCGGTCCGGCGCGGCCGGATCCCGGAACAGCGGCCACAGGTCGACCGAGCCGTGCTGGCCGACGCGGGCCGGATGGTGGGTCGGGATGTCGCCCGAGACGCCGACCAGGGCGCGGGTCCGCTCGGGCCCCTCGAAGGCGGCGTCGACGAAGGCCAGCACCTCCTCGGTCGAGCGGAAGGAGGTGTCCAGCGGCACTTCCTGGAACGGACGGCCGGCGCCGCGGGCGAGGGCCTCATAGGCCTGGGCCTCCTGCCGCAGCCGCTCGGGGCGGGCGCCCTGGAAGGAGTAGATCGACTGTTTCTCGTCGCCGACGGCGAAGACCGTGCGGGGGATGCGGGGGACGGTTTCGCCCCGCCGCGGGGCGCCCTCGCCCGAGAAAAACTCCTCGGTCAGGGCCTTGAAGATGGCCCACTGGTCGGGGGCGGTGTCCTGGGCTTCGTCGACGAGGACATGTTCAATGCCGCCGTCCAGCTTGAACAGCACCCAGGCGGCGGTGGACCGCTGGGTGAGCAGGTCCACGGTCCGGACTACCAGGTCGGAGAAGTCGAGCGCGCCCTGCCGGGCCTTGGCGCTCTCGTAGAGGGCGGCGTGGGCCTGGGCCAGGGTCAGGGCCTTGACGGTGTCGTCGGCCACCCGGGCGGCGCGCATGCGGTCGAGGACGGCGCAGTATTTGTGCGAGACGGAGTCGAGGTAGGCCGCCGCGGCGGGCGGGGCGTTCTTCGTGCCGAATTTGGTCCGCGCCCTGCCCTCCGAGTCGATGAAGAGCGCCTTCAGGGCGGCCAGGCTGGTGTGCGGCGGGACCGCCTCGCGCATCCGGGCGGCGATCTTCTGGTCGTTGGTCGAGCCCGTGGCGAAGCCGTCGGCGGCGGCGCGCCAGGCGGCGGGGTCGAGCCAACTCAGGAAATCGCCTTCGATCGCCGACGGGGTTTCGTCCTCGGAGACGCCGGCGAGGATGTGCGGGCCGGGCGCGAAGCCCGAGGTCCAACGGTCGACGTAGGCGACCAGTTTGCCGCGTTCCGATTCGATCATGGCCAACAGGGCGTGGAAGGCTTTCCAGTCCAGCTCGACCGCGAAATGGGCGTAGGCGGCGCCCAACCGACCGTCGGGATCGGCCAGCGCCGCGCGGGCCAGGTCCTCGCGCGCGGCATGCGACAGGGCGACGGCGGCCTCGTTCTCCAGCACCCTGAAGGTGGGGGAGACGCCGGCCTCGATCGGGAAGCGGCGCAGCAGTTTTTCGCAGAAGGCGTGGATGGTCTGGATCTTCAGCCCGCCGGGCGTCTCGAGGGCGCGGGCGAACAGGCGGCGGGCGTCGGACAGGTCGGCGGCGGTCAGGCGGGCGGGGTCGCGGTCGTCCAGCTGCGCCAGGTCGCGCGACAGGTCGGCGTCGTCCATCACGGCCCAGCGGCCCAGCTTGTCGAACAGCCGGGCCTGCATCTCGGCGGCGGCGGCCTTGGTGTAGGTGACGCAGAGGATCTCGCCGGGCGGGGCCTTCTGCAGCAGCAGCCGGGCCACCCGGTCGACGAGGGTGGTGGTCTTGCCCGAGCCGGCGTTGGCGGTGACGAAGACCGAGCGGCCGGGGTCGGCGGCGGTGCGCTGGTGGGCGCGGGCCTGTTCCAGGGGCGCCAAGGTCGACGGGACATGTGTCATTCGGGGGCCTCGTCCTCGCCGCCGACGACGTGCCATTCCCAGACCCGGGCCAGATGGTCGTAGTTGCCGCCGAAATTGCCCAGGATATGCGGCGCCGCCCAGGAGACATAGGGCCGGGCCTCGTCGTCGAAGGCGGCGACGCCATCGACCAGCCGGGCCAGTTCGCGCTCGGCCAGTT
>NZ_JAUYQL010000084.1 GCF_030697305.1 Phenylobacterium sp.
GGCATCAAGGTCGTCGACCTGCTGTGCCCCTACACCAAGGGCGGCAAGATCGGCCTGTTCGGCGGCGCGGGCGTCGGCAAGACCGTGACCATGCAGGAGCTGATCAACAACATCGCCAAGGCCTACGGCGGCTACTCGGTGCTGGCCGGCGTCGGCGAACGCACCCGCGAAGGCAACGACCTCTATCACGAGATGATCGAGTCCGGCGTGAACCAGGCGGGCGGCGGCGGCGAGAGCCGATGCACCCTGGTCTACGGCCAGATGAACGAGCCTCCCGGCGCCCGCGCCCGCGTGGCCCTGACCGGCCTGGCGCAAGCCGAGTACTTCCGCGACCAGGAAGGCAAGGACGTGCTGCTGTTCATCGACAACATCTTCCGCTTCACCCAAGCGGGTTCGGAAGTGTCGGCGCTGCTCGGCCGCATCCCCTCCGCCGTGGGCTATCAGCCGACGCTGGCCACCGAGATGGGCAACCTGCAGGAGCGGATCACCTCGACCTCGAAGGGTTCGATCACCTCGGTGCAGGCGATCTACGTTCCCGCCGATGACCTGACCGACCCCGCGCCCGCCGCCTCGTTCGCCCACTTGGACGCGACCACGGTTCTGTCCCGCGACATCGCCGCCCAGGCGATCTTCCCGGCAGTGGATCCGCTCGACTCCACCTCGCGGATCATGGACCCGCTGGTGATCGGCGAGGAACACTACCGCACCGCCCGCCGGGTCCAGGAGATCCTGCAACAGTACAAGGCGCTGAAGGACATCATCGCCATCCTGGGCATGGACGAGCTGTCGGAAGAGGACAAGCTGGTGGTGGCGCGCGCGCGCAAGATCCAGCGCTTCCTGTCGCAGCCGTTCCACGTGGCCGAGCAGTTCACCAACATGCCCGGCATCTTCGTGCCGCTGGAAGACACCATCCGCTCGTTCAAGGCGGTGTGCGACGGCGAGTTCGACCACCTGCCGGAACAGGCCTTCTACAACGTCGGCACGATCGAAGACGCGGTCCGCAAGGCCGAGCAGATGGCGGCGGAAGCTTAAACGACATGGCCGAGAAGCTTCACTTCTCCCTGGTCTCGCCGGAGCGCGAGCTGTTCTCCGGCGAGGTCGACCAGGTCGACGCGCCGGGTTCGGAAGGCGACTTCGGCGTGCTGGCCGGTCATGCGCCGTTCATGACCGCCCTGAAAGAAGGACGGGTGACGGTGCATAACGACGGGCGAATCACGGCCTACGAGGTGCGCGGCGGGTTCGCCGATGTGACCCCTGAAGGCCTGACGATCCTGGCGGAGCACGCCGTCGAAGCCGCCTAGAGCCGGTCGCCCGGTCAAGCTATAGTCCGCGTTCGAGGGACTTGCGTCTGTCGCCGCCGTTCAGAGAGGCGTCGGTGATTTCGAGTCAGGGGAAACTTATGCGAACCGCTTTCGTCAGCTTCATCGCCGTTGCGGGTCTGGCCTTTTCGGCCCAGGCCCAGGACCCGGCCGCCGTCACCGCCCCGGCGCCGACTGAGCCCGCGACCGCGGCTCCTGCGGCGAGCGCGCCGACGACCACTGCGCCGATGACCAGCGCCCCGGCGCCCGCGGTGACACCGCCCGCCCCAGAAGCGCCGGTGACCGCGCCTCCGCCCGCCGGCGCCACCGCCAGCGCGCCCAGCGCCGCGCCGGCCTCCGCGGACTCCGCGGGCGCTGTTCCGACCCTGCCGACCACCGGCGACGGCGCCACGGTGACCACGCTGCTGCAGAGCGTCTGCGTGCCCCTGGTCAAGGGCGGCAATTTCGATCAGCTCGCTAAGAGCGCCGGCATGAAGAAGGCCCGTGGCGGCGCCTACGCCATCACGCTCTCGGGCGACCGGGCCTACACTGCGACGATCCAGCCGCAGGGCTCCAACCGCAACGTCTGCGAGATCGCCCTGCGTTACGCGCTCGGCGCCGAGCAGCCGATCATCACCTCGCTGAACATCTACGCCTTCCTGCAGGACCCCGAGCTGAAGCTTCAGCGCAACGACTTCATGGTCGGTGCAGACAACATCAAGCGCATCACCCTGTCGTGGGAGTACTTCACCGACAAGGAATCCACCGGTCTGGTGTTCGTCCAGCTTAAAGGTCCCGACGGCGCGGCTCTGAATGGCAAGTACGATCAGGCCACCCTGCTCTATAGCGAGCGGAAGTTCTGATCGGAGCGAGCGATCTCGCAGGACTTTTAGGGGTCCTGCTGGTCCTCTTCGCCTATGGCGGCGCGGCGTTGGGCCGTCTTGATCCCCAGCGCGCGCCGGCTCTCGTGGCGAACTTCGTCGGCGCGAGCCTGATCCTCTATTCGCTGGCCAGCGACTTCAACCTGTCGGCGGTGGTGATGGAGAGCGTCTGGGCGCTGGTGGCCGTCATCGGCCTCGTGCGGCTCGCGATCAAGAAGCGCTAGGCGCTCGTCGTCGGCTGGCGCGCCGCGAACGGCAGGAACGCCTCGACCACTGACTCGTACGCCGCCCGTTTGAACGGCACGACGAGTTCCGGGGCCTCTTCCAGGTAACCCCAACGCCAGGCGTCGAATTCCGGATGCCCGTGGCCGGTCAGATTCACTTCGCTGTCGGCGCCGTCGAAGCGCAGGGCGAACCACACCTGCCGTTGCCCCTTCCAGCCGCGCATCTGCTTGGCGCCCTGGTGGTCGGCGGGGAAGTCGTAGGTGAGCCAGCCGTCGGTGCGGCCTAGCCGAGTGACCGAGTGGACGCCGGTCTCCTCCTCCAGTTCGCGCAACGCCGCGGCGGCGATGTCCTCGCCGTCGTCGATGCCGCCCTGCGGGAACTGCCAGTTGTAGGGGCCGGGCGTGTTCGCCCGACGACCGAGCCAGACGTTCCCGGTTC
Source organism: Phenylobacterium sp. (assembly GCF_030697305.1). Taxonomy (GTDB): domain Bacteria; phylum Pseudomonadota; class Alphaproteobacteria; order Caulobacterales; family Caulobacteraceae; genus Phenylobacterium. Next base: position 2,843 of record NZ_JAUYQL010000084.1, read on the forward strand.
CGTTGAACAGCACGACACCGACGTTCGGCCGATACTGCGAGAGGTCCCTCACCGGCGCGTGGCCAGGGCGGACGCCGGGGTGAGCTGGTAGCCGCGCTGTTCGACGCTCTCCGACCACCGTGCGACCTGGGTCAGGGTGACGGGATAGGCGAAGCCCGAACCGAGCGCCTGTCCATGCTGCTGGGCTGAGGTCTCGAGGGCGGCGAGCTGCTGATCGACGGCGGCTTCCGAGAGCTGGTTGTCGACGATGCGATCGGCGGACGCCCGCGGCAGGCCGCCGGCGCGGCGCGCCGCCTGGCCGTCGTCGATGAAGGCCAGCCCCCGGGCCGACAGCGCCGCGGTGAACCCCGCCAGCGCCGGATCGGAAGTCATGAACCGGGAGCCCAGATAGTTGGTGACGCCGAAGTAGCCGGTGGCGCGCGACAGCACCCACTCCAGCTTCTTCACCGTCTCGGCGGCCGGCGCGGTGGTCATCAGCGTATAGGGGCCAGGGTCATTGTCCGGATAGTCGGTCGGCTCCATCGGCGCTTCCAGGAGCACCTCGTGTCCGTGGGCGCGGGCGAGGTCGATCCAGCCCTGCAGGCCCTCAGCATATGGCACGAAGGACAGGGTGATCTCAGGCGCGAGGCCCTCGATGGCCTGGCGGGTGGCCTTGGCGTTCAACCCCAGGCCGCCGATGATCAGCGAGACCTTGGGGCGGCCGTTGGGCGTAAACGGGCGGGCGTAGCCTTCGAACGGCGTGCGGCCGTCGGCGCCGATGATCGGCAGCGGGCCGGACGGGCCAGGACCGCTGAGGCCGGCGATCGGCGCGGTTGGCAGCGGGTCGCCGGCGGCGAAATTGGCGCTCTGGCCGGGCAGGGTGATGACCGCTTCGCCGCCGCCGTTCCACTGCGGCTCCAACGGGGTCGGGGAAAGCTGGAAGATCGCCTCGCTGACCAGCGGGTCGCCGGCGCGCTCGGGCGCCAGGGCTTCACGCCAGCCGGGAGGGGCCAGCGGGCCCGCGACCCGCGCCAGCGAGATGCGCACGCTGGGCTGGCCGGCCTTCGGGTCGCCGCCGACCGCGATCATGGTGACGATGGTCAGCAGCAACAGGAACGCCGCGCCGCCCGCGCTCATGTAGGGATTGGCGATGGCGGTGCGCGCGATCGCTGCCGCGTCGAGGCGACGGGCCGGTTCCGCAGGCTGCGGGTTCAGGGACTTCTTCGAAAAGCTCGGCACGATGGACGCCTCCGAGCGGAAGGTCCGTCAATATGGTTAACGAAGGGCTTAATCCGTCCGTCGCACCGCGGCTGCGTCACTTGGACCTGTCGGCCGACCTATTTGGCGACCGCGTCCTTGGCGGCTGGAGGCTTGGCTTCGGCCACGCGGGCTCCTGTCACCACCTCAGCGAGCTTGGCGGTGGGCTTCGGCAGCTTCGGCGTCGCCGCGACCGAGCCGAAGCGCAACACGTCTTTGGCCCGGGTGAGCTGGAAGTCCTTCTTGGCGTCGAAGTCGGCCGGGGGCGCCTCGGCGGGCTCGTGGGCGCCACGGCGGATCTTGCCCTCATCGGCGTTCAGCGCATTGCGGAACGAGGCTTCGCTGAACTGGAACGCCTTGTTGGCGATGGCCTGGGCTTCTTCGCGGCTCGACGCCACTTCCAGGTCGGGGTCGATGCCCGTCTTCTGGATCGAGCGGCCGGAAGGCGTGTAGTAGCGCGCCGTGGTCAGCTTCAGCGCGCCATCCATTCCGCCGCGCAGCGGGATCACGGTCTGCACCGAACCCTTGCCGAAGCTGGTGAGGCCGACGACCGCGGCGCGCTTGCGGTCCTGCAGGGCGCCGGCGACGATCTCCGCGGCGGAAGCCGAACCGGAGTTGATCACCACCACCATCGGCAGGCCGTTGGTGATCTCGCCAGGACGGGCGTTGTAGCGTTCGACATCGCGGGGATCGCGCCCACGCTGCGAGACGATCTCGCCGCCGTCGAGGAACAGGTCGGAGACGCCGACCGCCTGGTCGAGCAGGCCGCCGGGGTTATTGCGCAGGTCGAGCACCAACCCCTTCATCTTCGGGTTCTTGGCCTTCAGGTCGGCGAACGCCGCCTCGGTCTCGTCGGTGGTCTTCTCGTTGAACGAGCCGATGCGCAAATAGCCGTACTCGCCCTCCATCCGCGCGGTGACCGACTTGGGCTTGATCACCTCGCGCACGATCTTGACGTCGAACGGGTCGGTCTTCTCGCGGGCGATGGTCAGTACGACAGGCTCGCCCGCCTTGCCGCGCATCTGCTTGACCGCGTCGGTGACAGACATGCCGAGCACGCTCGCGCCGTCCACCGCGGTGATGTAGTCGCCGGCCTTGATGCCAGCCAGCGCCGCCGGCGTGCCGTCCATCGGCGAGATCACCTTGACCACGCCGTCTTCGCTGGTGACCTCGATGCCGAGGCCGCCGTACTCGCCGCGCGTCTGATCGCGCATGTCGTCGAAACTGTCGGGGCTCAGATAGCCCGAGTGGGGATCAAGCGAGGTCAGCATGCCGTCGATGGCCGACTCGATCAGCTTGCTCTGATCCACATCGGTCACGTATTGGCGCT
>NZ_JAUYQL010000106.1 GCF_030697305.1 Phenylobacterium sp.
GCCGTAATAGTCGAGCCAGTTGAAGCCCTTGAGCTGGTCGACAAGCTTCCAGGGCGTGGCGCTCGCGGCCGACCAGACGCCGTCGTCGCCGCGGCTTTCGTTCATGCCGATCAGGGTGCAGGGGAAGCCGACCGTGTGGAACGGTACGTTGTCCTTGCCCATGAACTCCACGTAGCTCACGTCATCGGCCGCGGGCGCGCGCCACCAGCGCTCCCACGCCGCATCCGGCGCGGGGCTTTCGCCAGCCTCGGCGGCGCGGCCGTCGGCCCATTCCCAGGTTGCGCCGATGTACTCGATCGGGGCGTCGAACCAGACGTAGAACACCTTGCCCGCCAGGCCCTCGATGTCAGGCAGCGCGCCTTGCGGATTGGGGCCCCATTCCCACGCGTTGACTGGCACGCCCCACTCCAGGTCACGGGTGACGCCGCGATCCTGCAGGCCCTCGTCCAGCCACTTGAGCGCGATCGAGGTCACCAACAACGGCCACTCCCCGCGCTTCTCGCCGATCCAGGCGCGCAGCTTCTCGGAGAACAGGCTCTGGCGGAGGAACAGGTGCTTGGAATCGCGGATCTCGATGTCCTCCGAGCCTGAGATCGCCGAGCGTGGGCGGATCAGGTCGGCTGGGTCCAGCACGCGGGTGCAGTTCTCGCACTGGTCGCCGCGCGCCTGCGGATAGGCGCAGTGCGGGCAGGTGCCGATCACATAGCGGTCGGGCAGGAAGCGGCGGTCGGCGTTGGAGTAGACCTGTTGGGTGACGCGCTCCTCGATGAAACCGGCCTCCCAAAGCGTTTGGGCGAAACGCTGGGTGAGCCGGTGGTTCTGGGGCGAGGACGAGCGGCCGAAGAAGTCCCATGACAAGCCGAAGCGGCGGCCGAGATCGTGCTGCACGCGGTGCTGCTCGGCGCAGAAGGTGGCCGGATCCTGGCCGGCCTCGGCGGCGGCGAGTTCGGTCGGCGTGCCGTGTTCGTCGGTGGCGCAGATGTAGAGGGTCTCGCGGCCTCTCGCCCGCTGGAAGCGCGCATAGACATCCGCCGGCAGCATCGAGCCCGCGAGCGTCCCCAGATGCTTGATCCCATTGATGTAGGGCAAGGCCGAGGTGATCAGGATGCGGGACATGGCGGACGTCGGGCCTTTCACAGGAAGCGGCGCTTATATGGCGCCGCCGCGCGTTCGCCAAAGCGTCAGCGTGGGACAGGCCCAGCCTTTCTTGCAGATCAGCGACGTCGGTCGCTAGCGGCTGAGCGCGAGGCCGGCGGGCGCGGACGCCTCGACGCTGATCACCTTGAAGCCGGCCAGCGTGGCTTCGCCGAAAGCGTTGGAGATCGCGACATCGGTGGCGTCGCGGCCGCGGGCGATCAGAACGCGGCCGATGCGCGGCTGGTTGTTGCGCGCATCGAAGGTGTACCAGCGGTCGCCGAGAAACACCTCGAACCACGCGCTGAAGTCCATCTCGCCCACCACCGGCACGCCGATATCGCCGAGGTAGCCGGTGCAATAGCGCGCCGGGATGTTCATGCAGCGGCAGAAGGCGACAGCCAGGTGGGCGTAGTCCCGACAGACGCCTTGGCGCTCCACATAGGCCTGGTAGGCGCTGCGGGTCGGGCGGGCGTGCTCATAGTCGAAGACGATGTGGTTGTGGACGAAGTCGGTGATCGCCTGGACGCGCGCCCAGCCGGGCTGCGTGCCGCCGAACAGCGACCAGGCGATGTTGCTGAGCTGGTCGGTCTCGCAGTAGCGGCTGCCCAGCAGGAACACTAAGGCCGCGTCCGGCAGATCCTCAGTCGGGCCCTGCACGGCGCCCGGCGCGTAGTCGTCGACCAGGCCGGAATCGCGGATTATGAAGTCGGCGGAGAGCACGAAGCGGCCCGCCGGCGCCACCACCCGGCTGCAGATGTTGCCGAAGCCGTCGATGTACTGGCGCACCGGCACATAGGGGCTGGTCAGCAGGACGTCGGGGGTTTCCAGCTCGTCGCGGCGGGAGGGATGCACGCTCAGGCACAGCAGCATCAGCGTCGGCGAGGCGCAGTCGAACGCGATCTCGAAGCCGGTATGGATGCGCATCCTGGTTCTCCGGCGCCCAGCCGAACGGCGCGGACGCGAGCGCCTGTGGGTGACCGCAAATGGCCCGGACACCCCCGAGATACAAGGTCGCGGCGAGATCGCTCGCCGTGCCGCGGCCTGCAGTCTGTCAAAATCGCCCGCACGCCCAACGATTGCTCATACGCGCGAGCTCGAACGCGCCGCGGCGCCTCGGGGCGCGGCAGGTCCGACCGGCGCCGCGGGCGCTTGTGCTGAAAGCGGCCGGGCGCATGATGCGCCGGGCGAGGAAACGCCAGCGCCGACAGGCAAGCCTGAATGATGACCGCACCGCATCTCCAAGACGGTGAGTACTCGGGCGATAAGGGAGACGATTCATGGACTTGACCAACGCTTCGGCGATCGTGACGGGCGGCGCCGGTGGGTTCGGGAGCGCCACGGTGCGCAAACTCGCGGCCCAAGGCGCACGCGTGGTCATCGCCGACGTGTCGGACGAACGCGGTCAGGCGCTGGCGAAGGAGGTCGGCGGCGGCTGCGTCTATGTGCGGACCGATGTCATGGACGAGGCCTCGATCGCCCAAGCGATCGCGACGGCGGTGGACATGGCTCCGCTGCGCGCCGCGGTGGTCGTGCATGGCGGGCCGCCGGCGCCCGGTACGGCGGGTCCGGCGCGGGTGGTCAACCGCGAGGGCGTGCGCCTGCCGCTCTCGGCTTTTGTGCACACCGTGAACGTTTATCTGAACAGCGCCTTCGCTGTGACCAGCCATGCAGCTGAAGCCATGGCCAAGAACGCACCGCTGGCGTCGAACCAGCGTGGCGTAGTGATCAACACCGCCTCCATCGCCGGCTACGAGGGCCAGCCGGGGCAAGCCGCCTATTCCGCGGCCAAGGGCGGCATCATCGGCATGACCCTGACCATCGCCCGGGACCTGGCGCCGCTGGGCATCCGCGCCGTGGCTATCGCACCAGGGACCTTCCTTACCCTCGCCTACTCGGCTCGCATGACCGACGAGGAGGCGCAGGCCAAGTGGGGACCGATGGTGCCGAATCCGCGGCGGATGGGCGATCCGGACGAGTACGCCATGCTGGCCGCCCACATCGTCGAGAACGACTTCATGAATGGCACGACCGTGAGGCTGGACGGCGCGCAGCGGTTTTAGCGCCGCTGGGACGCACGGGTGCGATATCTAGGGAGGCAACAGCGAAGCGGTTGCCGCGGGCGCGGCGGAACGGCTAAGGAGGACCAGATTCGGCGCGCGTTCACCTGCCGCAGGCGGCGAGCGACGCAACGCATTCCATGAGGCCGGCTTAGCTCAGTTGGTAGAGCAGCGCTTTTGTAAAGCGAAGGTCGCGGGTTCGAGTCCTGCAGCCGGCGCCGGTCTTCCCCGCAAGCCGGGCGAGCAGGACGACGGATGAGCGACAGACCTGCCTCGGAAGAACCTTCCGCCAAGACGCTGCCCGCCACCGACTCCGGCGCGCCGCCGACCGCCAGCAATCAGGCGCAGCTGGACGCGCACAGTTATCGGCTGCCGGCGTT
>NZ_JAUYQL010000108.1 GCF_030697305.1 Phenylobacterium sp.
CCGCCGCGTTGTTGGGGCGTGGGCCTGTCACGCACGGGCAACACCTCATTTTGCGCTGCTCTGTCGGTTCTAGGTTATCGGCGCGTTCAACAGGATGCGGCCTTCGAGATGCTGGGCACGCTCGACGGAGGCTCGGGCAACACCTTAGTCCTCCACTTCAAGTATCTCGACTATATGTCCCCCGGATCGAAGTTCGTGCTCATGACCCGCACCTTGGAGGGCTGGCTGGCCTCGATGGAGCGTTCCCAAAGGCTCAATCAGTGGCCCATCGTCGGCGAGCACGAACGTGTCGCGCGCCGCATGGCGATCTATGAGACCGTTGGCTACGACGCCGACGTGCTCGCCGCCGCGTTCCGCCGTCACCACGCCGACGTCCGCCGCTACTTCGCCGGGCGTCCCGATGCCCTGCTAGAGCTGGACATTGCGGGAGGTGAGGGCTGGGATCGCCTCTGCCCATTCCTGGGTCTCGCTCCGCCGAACGCGCGATTCCCGGCGCTGAATCATGGCTGGGCGAAATAGCCATCGGCCACGCCGATCTCAGCACGACGCGGCCGTCATGGTCCTTCTCCCCTTGCGGTCCCGTCAGACCCGCCTCACTCCTTTTGCGGGCGCACGGCCAACATCCAGGCCTTGTCGTCGCGCAGATAGGTCTTGGCGGCGCGCTGGACGTCGGCGGCGGTGACCCGTTCGGTGCCGGGGATCGCGGCGCGGATGGCGTCGAGGCGGCGAGGGTCGGCCTGCGCGCCGGACAGCTCCGACAGCCAGTACTGGTTGGTCACACGCGCCTTCTCGATGTTGTCGAGCCTGGGCTTCTTGGCGCGCTCCAGCTCGTCCGGCGTCGTGCCCTTGTCGGCCAGCTCGTGGCCGATGCGGCGTACGTCGGCGAAGAAGCTGTCGAGCTTGGCCGGCGGCACCTCGACGCTGGCGGCGAGATACCCCCAGCCCGGCCAGACGAAGCTGTGGTTGTAGTTGACCGATGGGGAATAGGTCGCGCCTTGCGCCTCGCGCAGCTCATCGATCAGCCGCAGCTCCATGATCTCGCCCATCACCGCGGTTTCGCGCGCCTTCTGCGGGTCGGCGAAGAAGTCGGTGGTTGGCCAGGCGACGTAGCCGATCGCCTGGTCGGCGCGCCCCTTGTGGCGCAGCACCAGGGGCGCTGCGTCGGCCTTGGGGAAGCCGATCTGGAGCTGGGCCGGGTCGGGCCTGGCGGGCTCGCGGCGTGCGGGCAGGGCGCCCAGGGTGGCGGCGACCGCCGCTGTGGCCTTCTCCACAGTGGTGTCGCCGACGATGATCACCTCGATCGGGCCGTCCTTCAGGGCCGGCGTCACCTGAGCCTGCAGGTCCTCGAGTTTCGCGCCGGCGATCTGTTCGCGGCTGGGGAACACCCAGCGTTGGTCGCCCGGGTGCAGCAGCGCCGGCAGGTCGCGGGCCAGCACGCCGGAATCGGTCGCTTCGTACTGGTCGTGGATGGTCTTGCCGGCGCCCTTGAGGCGCTGGAACGCCTCGGGTCGCCAGCCGGGCTCGGCGAGATAGGCGCTCAACACCTGCAGCTGGACGTCCAGATCGTCGGGCCGGGTGCCGCCGGACAGCGTGAATGCGTCGTCGCCGACACCGAATCGCGCGGCGAACACCTTTGAGGCCAGCACCCGCTCCATATCCTCGGCGCTGATCTGCTTCAGGCCGCCCTCGGTGAAGGCCCCCGACGCCCAGCCGGCGTTCTCGCGGCTCTTCGGGATGTCGGTCAGCCCGCCGCCGACCCGCACGCGGATCAGGATCTCGTCGTCGCGGAACCGCGTCGGCTTGATGGTCAGGCGCACGCCGTTGGCGAAGCGCACGAACACGGTGTCCAGGTCGGCGACCTCACGCTCCTCGACGACCTTGCCGGGGTTTCCGAAGCTCGCGTACGGCCAGGTGACCTCGCTTGGCTCAGCGGGGCTCGTGACCGCCACCTTCTGCGACTCCTGAAGCGCGGCAAGCAAGGCGGCTTCGCCACCCTCGATCGGGGTCGGGGAGGCCATGAAGGTCAGCGGCCCTGAGCCTTTGAACGCGCCCTTCAAGGCGGCGGAGACCTGCTCCGCCTTCAGGTCCTTCACCGCGGATTCGAACATGGCCAGGTCCTGGGCAGGGTCGGTCACCACGGTGTCGTCGTCCAGCGAATCGACGATCTCGGCGGCGAGTTGCGTCTGGCGCCGCGTCGCCGCGCCGGCGACGGCCGCGGTCAGACTGGTTCGGATCTCCTCGACCTCGCGGTCCAGCTCGTCCTGGCGCACGCCGAACTGCACGGCGCGGCGCTGTTCCTGCTCGACGGCGGCGAGAGCCGTCTTCCAGCCGCCCGGCTCAGCGTTGACGGTCAGCATGGTGACCTCGGCGGCCTTGTAGTCGTCGCCCTTGAAAGCGGCCGCTCCCAGGAACGGCGGCTCGGCGCCGCGCGACAGCCGCGAGAGCCTGCGGTTGAGCACCGAAAAGCCCAGTTGCTCGACCAGGTCGTGGCGCCGCTTGGCGCCCGTGTCGGCCGAAAGGTCTGGCGGCGCGATCCAGGCGACCTGGATCGACGTCGGCGCGCCGGGCTCGATCACCAGGCGGGCTTCCGCGCCGCGCGGCTTCACGGGCCCGACGTCGGGCTCGGCGCCGGCCGGGCCGCGCGCCGTCCAGTCGCTGAACTTGGTGCGGATCTTGGCTTCCATGGCGTCGACGTCGAAGTCGCCCACGGCGACCAGCACTGCGCGCTCCGGGCGGTAGTAGTTGTTGTAGAAGGCCGCGATCTGGCTGGCCGGCGCGTCCTTCAGCACCTCGACCTTGCCGATCGGGAATCGGTTGGGGGGGCGCTGGCCCTGCAGGAAGAAATCCAGCCGCGAGCGGTAGATCCGATATCCGGGGGTGTCGCGCGCCCGCTCCTCCGACAGCACGACGCCGCGCTCGCGGTCGACCGCGCCGGGCTCGATGGTCAGTTCGCCGGCGGTCTGGCGCATCAGCATCAGGCTGGTGTCCACGGTCTCGGCGTCGGTGTGCGGCAGGTCGAGCTTGTAGAGCGTCTGCTCGAAGTCGGTGGAGGCGTTGGTGTCCGCGCCGAACGCCAGCCCCAGCCGCTCCAGGATCTTGACCATGTCGCCTTCTGGGACGGCCTTGGAGCCGTTGAACGCCATGTGCTCCAGGAAGTGCGCCAGCCCCTGCTGGGCGTCGGTCTCCATCAGCGAGCCGGCGGCGAAGCGCAGCCGCAGCGAGGCCTGGCCGGCGGGGATGCTCTGCTTCTGAATCGCGTAGCGCATGCCGTTGGGCAGGGCGCCGAAGCGGATCGATGGGTCCACCTGCACGTCGGACCTGGCCTGCGGCCACTCGCCGGGCTTCAACTTCTCCGATGTCGGCGCGGCCTTCGGCGCTTCCTTGGCGCCCAGTCCCGGCAGCTTGAACTTGGGAAGGCTAAAACTGGAAGCGGAGGGCGCGGCGCAGGCAAGGCTCAACGCCGCGGCGAGCGCGAAGCTCGCGCGGAAGGCTCGGTTCATCGGGGATCCCAGGTGGCGACGCAGCCCAGCATCGCTGTGCGGCGTGGCCATCACAAGGCGGGATCGTTTCAGCCGGGACGCGTGCGCGCCCGCGGCTGTGGGCCGGCCTATTGGTTCGGGCGGCTCACGTAGTAGCTGGCGGTGTTGCCGATGGCGTTGGCGACGCCGGTGACCGTGCGCGCCGAGGTCACGCTGGTGGAGCTTTGCGCGCCCACCTCGGCGTTGTTGGTCTGGCGGTTGGCGACCGAGACATAGCCGTCGCACTCAGCGCAGGCGTAGCCGGTGGCCGCATTGCCGATGGCGGTGGCCGAGGCCTGGGCGTCGTAGCCCTGATAGCCGGTGTAGTCGGCCGCCACGTCGATGCCGCCGCCATCATTCAGCTGCGTGTTGTCGATCAGCGTCTCGGTCCCGGCGTTGCCGGCGAAGGCGCTGTTGCCGACGCCGTAGGAGACGGCCGAGCCCGCGCCGAACTCATAGGCGTTGCTGACCGTCTCGGCGCGCACGTAGGCGCTGTTGCGCTGGTCAGTGGTCAGCGCCAGCGTCGAGCCTTCGTTGCCGGCGGAGATGTTGTTGCCGGTGGCCGTGGCGCTGGTCGTGGTCAGGTAGGCGTTGCCGAAGCTAGTGAACTGAGAGGCCTGGGTGATCGCCGCGTCGTTCGCCTGGGTGGCGAAGATCTGCTGACTGGAGCCGCCAGCGGACGCCGCGGTCAGGTTGTTGGCGGCGCTGGCGGCCGAGAACGTCGCTTGGCCGCCGATGTAGTTGTAGACCCCGCCGCCGTCGGAGGTCACCTGGGCCTGGTTGGTCTGGTCGACGCTGACGTAGGAGGCGCCGGAGGTGACGCCGAAGCCCTGGCTGTTGCCGATCGCCTGCACGCTGGAGGCGACGTCGCCGGCCTGGCCGCCGGGCGCCTCGATGTGGCTGTTGGCGGAGACGTTGGTCGCGCCGGTCGTCTGGACGAACGAGCCCGTGAGGCCGCCCGCGAACACGCCGGCGTCGCCGGTGTTGCCGGTCGCCGCCGTGGTCAGCGCCGTCACCGCGCCCGAGCTGGACGCGACGTTGAGCTCTGTGGTCGCGCCGACGTTGGCCTGCAGGCTCTGATTTGAGGTCACCGCCAGGTCGCCCTGGTCCACCGTGCCGTCGAAGCTGTTGCCGGTGGCGGTCGTCGTGCCGCTGGTCGTCTCGCTGACCTCGACGACGTCCAGCGTCTGCTGGGAGAACACGTCTCCCAGCTGGATCTGGTCGTTCAGGACGTCGCTGGGCGCCGCGAGGCTAGAAGCGGCTGCGAACGGCAGAATCGCGGCGAGTGTTCCAGCGAGAAGGATCTTCGCGGGTCTGCGCATTGTTGGTGTCCAGGTTGTTGTAGGCAGGCACGTAGCCGCCGGTCAGGCCGGTGGTGGCGCCGGCCAGGGGATCGGAGGTCAGGCAGGCCTCGGGGCCCGACATCCCGTAGAGATTGGCGGTCATCTCGACGACGGCGCGCTCGACCAGCGCGCGCACCGCAAGCTGCATCGGCTCCAGCGCACCCGTGCCGGCGGAGACGTCGAAGACGTTGCCGTTCAGGAAGTCGAACATGCCGAGGCTGATTTCGCGGCCCACCACCTGCTTCTGGTAGGAGATCACGTCCACCACCTCGAGGGTGCGGGTGTTGATCAGCCGCAGGTCCAGGCCGATGTTCATCACCATCAACCGGCCGCGGGCCGAGCCCTTGAAGTCGTCCACGTCCACGTCGCCGCCGGAGATGTCGAAACCGGACGAGCGGATGTTGAAGTTGAGCTCGGTGATGCCGCCGGCCACATAGAAGTCCGAGCCAGGGACCTGGCCGGCGAGGATCTTGCGGTATTCCGCCGGCATGTCCGGCGCGGGGTTCGGCTGGTCGGAGATCAGCTTGTTGTTGGCGTACTTCAGTTCCAGTTCAGACACCGAGGTGTCGAAGCGTTCGACCAGAGGCATGCCGGCTTTCGCGAAGGCCGACATGGCCATCAGCGAGGCGCCCTGGGTGATCTTGCGGCCGCTGCCGTCGGCCTCGGCCTTGCCGGTGTAGTCGGCGATGCGCCCGATGGCGATGCGCGGGGCGGAGATCTTGGCGTTACGGGCGTACTCCGCCTCGCAGACCAGCGCCTGGGAGTAGGGCGTCGGGTTGGCGGTGACAGTGGCCGTCCCCACCGGGCGGGCATAGTTGCCGCTGGGCCCGGCGACGGGCGTTGCGCAGCCTGCGAGGGCCATAGAGCCTGCGGAGATCAGCGCCGCGGCGCGGACCAGGCGATTACTGACCATTACCCACCCCTGAATTCAATTGCGTGGTCGCCGTGACCGCACCGGTGTTGGTCTGGCGCGAGTCCACGATGACGGTGTTGTTGCTGCCCTGGGTGATGACCACCAGGTTGTTGCCGATGGCCGTGGCCCCGCCGCCGGCCGCGCCGACACCCGCATAGGCGTCAGCCGCGCCCGAGGCGCGAGAGAAGCTGGACTGGTCGTCGCCGGTGAGGATCAGGCCGTCGACGATCACCCGATTGCCGTTGGCGTCGCGGGTGGTGATGTCCACGCCGCGGTTCTCCTGCCCGGCGTAACGACCGTAGCCGGCATTGAACTCAGCGGAGTTTGAGGACATCGACTGCGCCTGCGCGTGGCCGGCCGCGAGGGCGGCGAGCGCCAGGGCGGCCAGCGTGGCTCGGCGCAGGGTTGGGGACGAAACGGCGACCATGACGGCGGAACTCTCCCCGCGGAGGAAACTGCATGCGGCGCGGAAGGCCGCGCGCGTCGCGCAACCCCCCAGCCGCCCCTACTTAGTCCACAGACCCTCGCGAATTGGTTAAGACCGATGCGCGATCCTGAGGTGCAGATGCCGTTTGATTCAGAAGCCCAAGTCCCGCCTGTGCGCGAGCCGATGTTCAAGGCGCCGTGGCCCGCGCTGGCGCTCTGTGTGGTGATCATCGGCGGCTACGCGCTGCAGGGCGCGGTCGGCGGCGATGCGGTGATCGCCCGCTACGCGTTCTCGCCGATCGACCTGCAGGACGGGCGCTGGCCCCTCTTGTTCACCGCCCTGTTCCTACATGGGAGTTGGCCACACGCGCTGATGAACGGCGCCTTCGCCCTGGCCTTCGCGACGCCGCTGGCGCGGTTCTTCGGGCTCAGGCTTCGTGATGGCGCGGCCTTCGCTGTCTTCTATCTAGCGTGCGGCGCGCTCGCGAATGTCGGCTATGCGGTGCTGCACGCGGGCGAGCACGGCCTGCTGGTAGGCGCGTCGGGCGCGGTGTCGGGCCTCATGGGCGCCGCCTCGCGGCTGATCGCCGGGCGGGGCGCGGTGGGACCGATTCTCAGTCGGCCGGTGCTCGGCATGGGCGGAGCGTGGCTGGCCATCAACCTGCTGATCGCGCTGTTCGGCTTCGCGCCAGGGGCAGGGGACGCAACCGTCGCCTGGGAGGCGCACGTAGCAGGCTTCATCGCCGGCGTGCTGCTGCTGGGCCCGTTCGCCGCAGCGTTGCGCAGGCGCTGACTTGCACGTGCATTGATCCCGTCGGGTTTCTGCGCAACGCTCTCCCCTCGTGGATAGGGAGAAAGCCTGTGCTCAGTGCCCAGATCCTCAAGTTGAAGGGCGACGCGGTGTTCACCGCCTCGCCCAACGAGTCGGTGGCGGCGGTGGCCGCCCTGCTTCACAGCCGCCGGGT
>NZ_JAUYQL010000071.1 GCF_030697305.1 Phenylobacterium sp.
CTCCGGCAGGCGCACCACCAAGGCGAAGCGGCGGTCGCCCTCGAACACCTGGCCGGCCTCGACGCCGCCCAGCGCCGCACGCACGGCGTCCTGCACGTCGGCGACGTTCAACCCCAGCCGCGCCAGCGCGTCCCGATCGGGCGTGATCTGCAGCACCGGCAGTCCGCTGACCTGTTCGACCTTGACGTCTTCGGCGCCGCGCACCTCGAGCATCGCCGCTTCCACCGCCTCGCCGATTTCCAACAGGCGGTCCAGGTCGTCGCCGAACACCTTGACCGCGACGTCGGCACGCACGCCCGAGCTGAGTTCGTTGAACCGCATCTCGATCGGCTGAGTGAACTCGTAGCTGCTGCCGGGGACCGCCTCAGCCGCGGCCTCCATCTCCCTGACCAGGGCGCCCTTGGGCTTGCGCGGGTCGGGCCATGCCTTGCGGTCTTTGAGCATGACGAAAACGTCGGCGACGCTGGGCGGCATGGGGTCGGTGGCGACCTCGGCGGTGCCCAGCTTGGCGAACACCCGATCGACCTCGGGCAACTGTTTCAGGCGCGCCTCCAGAGCGGCCTGCATCGCCACGGCCTGAGTCAGGCTGGTGCCGGGGATGCGCATGGCGTGCAGCGCGACGTCGCCTTCATCGAGGCTGGGGATGAACTCCGCGCCCATCCGCGTCGCGCCCAGGCCGGCCAGCACCGTGAGCACGGCGGCGCCCGCGACCAGCGCGCGGCGATGGTGCATGGCCTTGTCCAGCAGCGGCGCATACCAGCCTCGGGCCGCCGTCATCGCGCGGCCCTCCTTCTCGTCCACTCGGCCGGTGACGAACAGCGCCACGGCCGCCGGCACGAAGGTCAACGACAGCACCAGGGCCGCGGTCAGCGCCGTCACCACGGTGAATGCCATGGGGTGGAACATCTTCCCCTCGACTCCGGTGAGGGTGAAGATCGGCAGATAGACCAGCGTGATGATCGCCACGCCGACCAGGCTGGGTTTCATCACCTCGCTCGCCGCCTGGGCCGTGAGCTCGAACCGCTCGTCGCGGGTCAGCAGGCGCCCCAGGCTGTGCTGCGCCTGGCCGAACCGGCGCAGGCAGTTCTCGACGATGATCACCGCCCCATCGACGATCAGGCCGAAATCGAGCGCCCCGAGGCTCATCAGGTTCCCCGAGACCCGGTTCTGCACCATGCCGGTGATGGTCAGCAGCATGGCGAGTGGGATGACCGCAGCGGTGATCAAGGCCGCGCGCACATGGCCCAGCAGCAGAAACAGCACCACCACCACCAGCAGCGCGCCTTCCAGCAGGCTGGTCTCGACTGTGCGCAGGGTGCGGTTCACCAGCTCGGTGCGGTCGTAGACCGTGGTCGCGACGATCCCGGCTGGTAGCGCCTTGTTCGCCACCTCCAGCCGCGCGGCGACGGCCTGGGAGACGGTGCGCGCGTTCTCGCCGATCAGCATGAAGGCGGTGCCCATCACCACCTCGCGACCGTTCTGCGTGGCTGCGCCGGTGCGCAACTCCTGGCCGAGGCCCACGTCGGCCACGTCGGCGACGCGGATCGCCACGCCTCTGCGCTCGGCGACGATCACCCGGCGCAGGTCATCCATGCCGTTGGCCTGGCCGGGAACGCGAACCAGGTACTGCTCGCCCGCACGCTCCACATAGCCTGCGCCGACGTTGGCGTTGTTGCGTTCCAGCGCGCCGATCACGTCGACCATGGTCAGGCCATAGGCGGACAGCCGATCCGGCCAGGGCGTCACGTGGTACTGCCGCTCGTAGCCGCCGATGGTGTTCACCTCGGTGACGCCGGGCACGGTGCGCAGCTGCGGACGGATCACCCAGTCCTGCAAGGTGCGGAGGTCCTCCGGCGTCCAGGCCGAGCCGTCGGGCTTGCGAGCGCCCGGCTTCGGCTCGACCACATAGGTGAAGATTTCGCCGAGACCCGTGGCGATAGGGCCGAGCTGCGGCTCCAGGCCGGTCGGGACCTGGCCCTTGGCCGCCTGCAGCCGCTCATTCACCAGCTGCCGGGCGAAGTAGATGTCGACGGCGTCGTCGAACACCACGGTCACCTGCGACAGGCCATAGCGCGACAGCGAGCGGGTGTAGGCCAGCCCCGGCAGGCCGGCGATCGCCGTCTCGATCGGATAGGTGACCCGCTGTTCAACCTCCAGCGGCGAGAAGCCCTGCGCCTCGGTGTTGATCTGCACCTGGACGTTGGTGATGTCGGGCACCGCGTCGATCGGCAGTCGCTGGAAGCTCCACACGCCGAGCGCGCAGAACCCCAGGGCGATCGCCATGACGATCCAGCGCCAGCGGATGGAGAGACAGATCAGACGTTCCAGCATGGCGTCCTCAGTGCTCGTGACCGGCGGCGGACTTCTCGATGTCCGCGCGGATCAGGAAGGAGCCGTCGACGACGTAGGTCTCGCCAGCCTTCAGGCCGCCCAGCACTTGCGCCCAGCCGCCGGCCTGGCGGCCGAGCTGCACCGGGCGGGCCTCATAGACATCGCCGTTACGGACGAACACGACGCTCGCCTCCCCCATCCGCTGCAAGGCCGCGGAACGCACGGCCAGCGGCGCTTCGGACGCCGCGACGGTCACGGCGCCCTCCACCGCCATGCCGGGTCGCCAGAGCCCCTGCGGGTTGGCCAGCCCGGCGCGGGCGACCAGCGTCTGGGTGTCGAACTCGGCCGCCGGCAGGAAGGCTTCGATCTTCGCCTGGGAGACCGCGCCTCCGCCCAGGCTGCGCACCTCCACCGCCTGACCCGGCCGGATCCGTTCGGCGTCGCGGGGGAAGATGTGGAACTCGGCTTGCACCTTCTGCGGATCGGCGATGACATAGATCGCGTCGTCCGCGGCGACGTCGCCGACGTTGAGCGCGCGCTCCATCACCACGCCGCCGATCGGCGCGGGGATCGAATAGGTCTGCAGGCTGTCGCTGGACTCGACGCGGGCGATCACCTGGCCGCGACGCACCCGGTCGCCGACGTTGGCGGACAGGGCGACGATGCGCCCCGGGAACCAGGCCCTGACCTGCGATCTGCCGCCGGCCTGCAGCGCCACACGCCCGGACAGGTCCAGCGTCTCGGCGACGGTGGCGGGGCCGACCTGGGCCACCGTCACACCGGCGGTGCGAGCCGCGGCTGCGGTGATCGTCGTGCGCTTCACGCCATGGCCGGCCTCGGTCTCCTCGTGCGCATGTTCGTGGCCATGCTCGTCGGCCGGCTTCGCCCGCTCTCCGCACGCGGCCAGCCACAGGATCGAGATCGCCAGGACGGCGGCGTGTGCGATGCGGTTCATGGCCGGGTCTCCGCGGCGGTCCAGATGTCGGCGTGGGCGCCGTTGAGGCGGTCGAACGCGGCCTCGTCGAGGTGGTAGGCCTTGAGCGCGGCCAGCCTGCGCGCCCGCGCCTGGCCCAGGGCACGCTGGGCTTCGATGACGTCGATGTAGGAGAAGCCGCCGCGGTTGAAGCCGTCGCGAACTAGCGCCACGGCGCGCTCGGCCTGGGGGATCAGCCGCGCCTCGACGTCCTGGGCCTCGGCGCGCGACGACGCCATGTGCGCGGACAGCCGGGCGGCTTCGCGGGCGCGCTCCAGGCGGGCGGCGGCGATCTCGCGCTCGGCGGCTAGGCGTTCGGCCTGAGCCTGGTCGAGACCCGCGCGATAGCCGTCGCTGCGGCCGATCGGCAGGCTGAACCCGGCCACCGCGGCGACATCGCCGCCTTCGCGGAAGTAGCGGACGCCGAGCGTCCAGGCCGGGTCCTGAACTGCGCGGGCGCGTTCGACGCGCACGCGCGCCTCGGCGGTGTCGCGCTCCGCCGCCAGCAATCGCAGGTCGGCGACGCCTTCGACGGGACCTGCTGGCGACGCCAGGATTTCGAGTGCGCGGGGATCGAGCTCCAACGCCGCTGCGCCGTCCCAGTAACTGGCCAGGGTGCGATGCGCGCTTTCACGTTCCGCCTCGGCGTTGCGCAGCTCGATCCGCGCCTCCTCGACGGAGGCCTGCGCGCGGGCGCCGGCGAACAGGGGGTCGCGCGCCGAACGGACCCGGCGGTCAACCTCGGCAAGCGCGCGCTCGGCCAGCGCCAGCCGGTCCCGGGCCAGCGCCGCCTCCGCCTCGGCGGCAACGGCCTCCACATAAGCCTTCTGCACCTCCGCCAGCAGGTCGAGGCCGCGAACCAGGGCGCGGGCCTGCACGGCGTCGCGCCCGCGCTCGGCCAGGGCCACCCGCGCCTCGCGCTTGCCGCCGCGCTCCCAGGTCTGCTGGTAGTTCAGCGTCGTCTCGGTCCGGTCGAGGAACCCGTAAGGCCCGCTGCCCGCCAGGTTCTCGGCCTCGACGACGATCATCGGGTTGGGCGCCACGCCGGCCTGGGCGATGGCGGCGCGCGCGGCGG
>NZ_JAUYQL010000082.1 GCF_030697305.1 Phenylobacterium sp.
GGACGCGGCCCAGGCGCAGGCCTGCGCCGACCTGGCGACCCAGGGCGCGGCGGCAGGCGAAACTCGGAGGACCCTGTCGCTGCGGTACGACGGCGCGGACGCGGAACTGCCGATCGCGGAAGCGGGATTGGCGCAGGTCCAGGCGGATTTCGACACGGCGCACCGGCGGCTGTTCGGCTTCGTCGAGCCGGACCGCGCGGTGATCATCGCCGCGGTGGAGGCCGAGGCGACCTCGGCGGGACCTGCACTCGCCGCGGCGGCGTCCGGCGAGCTGCGCCCGCCCCCGCCGGCCCGGACGACGCAGATGTGGTTCGGCGGGGCGCTGCGCACGACGCCGGTGATCGACGCCGACGCTCTGACCATCGTCGACGGCCCGGCGCTGATCGTGCGAGGCGACACCCAGATCGCGCTGTCCCCCGGTTGGCGCGCACTCCCCGAGGCCGACGGCATGATCCGGCTGACGCGGCGCAGCGCGCGGTCGGCCACGGCCATATCGCTCGACGCGCCCGACCCGGTGACGCTGGAGCTGTTCAACCGCCGCTTCATGGGCGTCGCCGAGGCGATGGGCGCGGCGCTGGAGCGCACGGCGCACTCGGTCAACATCAAGGAGCGGCTCGACTTCTCCTGCGCGCTGTTCGACGCCGACGGCGGGCTGGTCGCCAACGCGCCGCACATGCCGGTGCACCTGGGATCCATGGGCGCCAGCGTGCGTGCGGTGCGCGAGCGTCACCCTCGCCTTTCACCCGGCGACGCCTATGCGCTGAACAACCCCTACGCCGGCGGCACGCACCTGCCCGACATCACGGTGGTCATGCCGGTGTTCATGGGCGAAGCGCGAGCTCCCGCCTTCTATGTCGCCGCACGCGGCCACCACGCCGACGTGGGCGGCGTGCAGCCGGGATCCATGCCGCCGTTCTCCACCTCGATCGACGAGGAAGGCGTGATGTTGGACGCCGTGCCGATCATGCGCGACGGCGAATTCCTTGAGGTCGAGACGCGCGCCGCGCTTTCCGCCGGCCGATGGCCCGCGCGCGCGCCGCAGCGCAACATCGCTGACCTGAAGGCCCAGATCGCCGCCTGCCGGGCGGGCGCCGACGCGGTGGCGCAGATGATCGACGCGCACGGCGCCGAGGTGGTCGCCCGCTACATGGGTTTCGTGCAGGAGAACGCCGCCCAGGCGGTGCGCAAGGCGCTGGGCCGGCTCAGCAACGGCGAGGCCAGGACGCCGATGGACGGCGGCGGCGAGATCGTGGTGCGGGTCTCAGTCGACCGAGAGGCGCGCACCGCGGTGCTGGACTTCACCGGATCGGCCGATCAGCTAGGCTCGAACTTCAACGCGCCGGCTTCGATCGTCGACGCCGCGTCGCTCTATGTGTTCCGCACCCTGGTGGACGACGATATACCGCTCAACGCCGGTTGCCTCCAGCCGCTGGGCGTGGTGACGCGACCAGGGTCGATGCTGCAGCCGGCCCCGCCCGCCGCGGTCGTCGCCGGCAACGTCGAGACCAGCCAGCATGTGGTCGACGCCCTCTACGCGGCGCTGGGCGTCGCCGCGAACAGCCAGGGGTCGATGAACAACTTCACCTTCGGCGACGCCGACCGGCAGTACTATGAGACCCTGTGCGGCGGCGCGGGGGCGACGGCCGACGCCGACGGGGCGAGCGCAGTCCACACCCACATGACCAACTCCCGCCTCACCGATCCCGAGATCCTGGAACGGCGCTTCCCCGTGCGGGTCGAGCGGTTCGGCGTGCGGCGCGGCTCTGGCGGCATTGGCGCAAGGCGCGGCGGAGACGGCGCGGTGCGGCGGATCGCCTTCCTGGCGCCGATGCAGGCCGCCCTGCTGTCGACCCGTCGAGAGCACGCGCCGCAGGGAATCTGCGGCGGTGGGCCGGCCCTGGCCGGGCGACAGCGTTTGATCGCCGCCGACGGGACGGCTAAGGAGCTTGGCGGCTGCTTCTCTATCGACGTGGCCGCGGGAGACGCCATCGAGATCGAGACGCCTGGCGGGGGCGGCTTTGGTCGCCCTGGCGAACCCTGAACCCTGGCCACCGTCGTTTCGCGAGAGCTCCCAGAATGTCCGCCCTGCTGTTCGTTATCCTCGCCCTGTTCACCGCCGACGACCCGGCCGCCGCGGCCGATGCGCCGACCCAGACCGCGCCCGCCGTGGCCGAGGGGACCGAGGGGCCAGCGTTCCCGATCGGGGCGCCGCACGACGACTATGGGCTGGTGTCCTGGTGCTACGGGTCGCTGCGCGGTTATCTCGATCTGCACGACGAGGTGATGCCCGAGGTGACCCGCATCGAGACCACGTTTCGAAGGCCTGGCTCGAACCTCGCCGAGGATCTCAAGGTCTACGACGACATGCAGCGCGATGGCCGCAAGTCGCTGGAGCAGTTCGAACGCGCCATCGAGGCGGCGGAGAAGGCCAGCGTGCGCCCGATCGCCGCTATCGGCGCAGACGCCGTGGCGCGTGGCCGCTCGACCTGGGCCGCCGCCCCGGAGATGCCCAAGGCCCGCGTGGCGCAGGAATGGATGAGCTGGGCGCTGCCGGCGGTCTGCGTCTCCACCGCCGAGACGCTCGAACAGCGGGCACGGCTTATGGGGCCGGCCTTCCAGGTGAACGCCGATCCGATTCAGGAACCCACCCCCGAGAGCGTCGCGGAGACGCCTGCGCCCGCGAACACGGAGCTGGCGGCGCCGGAAACCCAGCCGCTCTCCGACGCCGAGCAGCCGGCGCTCTGAACCCGTGCGTCCGCCGTCAACTTCCCGTAGCAAGGGAAGAAGCCGGCGATCACATCGGCGAAACTAGTGGGAGATGCAGGGCGTTTCGTCGTCTCGAAGGACGATGCCCTGGTCGTCGAGATGGTCCATGATCCAATATATCCTCTCGGAAACCGGGCATGAACGGATCATTGCGCGCAGCGCTTGATCCAGAGCTTCAAGTTGCTCGGGGTCAGAACTCAGGCGACGCATTCCAACTCCGAGCTTGGCCTTTGGGGCCGGTGGCGCATTAACTGTTGCAGCTAGGAAATGGTTCGAAATTTATCTGCAGGAAGATCAATTAGTCTGATCGCGGCGAAAGCAAGGGACCATGGCGAGTTCCCGCGTTCGGCGAGTCCTGTTCAGATATCGCCCCGCCGGCGATATTCTGGCGACCGCCTGGTGAAGGAGGAGCGCGCTGTGCTCGCCCGTTACGACATCCGCCGCGACGCCGATGGGTGGACCGTTTTCGACATCTGGACCGGAGAAACCGTTGTGGTCGGGGCGCCGCAAACGGGCCTGTCCCTGGAAGCGGCCTGCGATCTGGCCGAGCTGTTGAGCCGCCGCGCCGAGCGCGGCCTGCGAGACGTGCTGCAATAACAGCCTGACGCAAGGTGACGCGCGTCGCCGGATCGGGGATAGTGCGCCGCCGCCCGTCCAGAGGCGGATGAAGCACGCCTCCAGGGAGCGCGACATGCGAGACGAAACCACCTCCGCCCCGGGTTCGACCCCCGAAGCTTCGACCCCCGACTTCACCCTGTCACGGCGCGGGTTCGCCGCCCTATCGGCGGCCAGCATGGCCAGCGCCGCGGGTTCGGCCCTGGCCGCCGATGTTGTCGAAAGCGACGTCATGGTGACCACGCCGGACGGCCAATGCGACGCGGCGCTGTTCCATCCGGCGGGCAAGGGATCATGGCCGGCGGTCATCCTGTTCGCCGACGCCGGCGGCTTGCGTCCGGTGAAACGCGACATGGGTCGTCGGCTGGCTGCTGACGGATACGTGGTGATCGTCCCCAATCCGTACTACCGCAGCCACAAGGCGCCGGTCCGCGCCACGCCATTCGACTTCGGCAAGCCTGAGGATCGCGCAGAGCTCGCTGCCCTGCGCGCGCCAATGACCGCGGAGGCGGTCAGCCGGGATTCACTGGCCTACCTGACGTTCCTCGACGCCCTGCCCCAGGTGAACGCCAAGGCAAAGGCCGGCGCTGTCGGCTACTGCATGGGTGGGGCGATGACCATGCGCGCCGCCGCCGCGGCGCCTGACCGGGTGGGCGCGATCTGCTCGTTCCATGGCGGCGCCCTGGTCACGGCCACTCCCGACAGTCCCCATCTGCTGGCGACAAAGATCAAGGCCGCCAGCTATTTCGGCGTCGCCACCAACGACGACGAGAAGGAGCCCGAGACCAAAGTGACGCTGAAAGCCGCCCTGGACGCCGCCAAACTGCCCACCAAGATCGAGGTGTACGAAGGGGCGATGCACGGCTGGTGCGTCAAGGGCTCGGCGGTCTACAATGAACCGCAGGCCGAGCGGGCGTGGAGCGAGATGACCAAGCTCTACAAGGGCCGCCTCACCTGACCCTCTCCAACGTTTCCGGACGCCGATGACTTCTCTGTTCGAACCGCTCGCCTTTCTGCATGGCCCGACCCTCGCCAACCGCTTCGTGCTGGCGCCCCTGACCAACCAGCAGAGCCACCCGGACGGGAC
Organism: Phenylobacterium sp.; assembly: GCF_030697305.1. Taxonomy (GTDB): domain Bacteria; phylum Pseudomonadota; class Alphaproteobacteria; order Caulobacterales; family Caulobacteraceae; genus Phenylobacterium. The sequence goes on from NZ_JAUYQL010000082.1 coordinate 4,469, forward strand.
GCTTTCGGAGGAGGAGTTCATCTGGCTCACCCGGCGTGCGCAGGGCGGGTTCGGCCTGACCATGACCTGCGCGGCTCATGTCCAGCGGGTCGGCCAGGGCTTCCCCGGCCAGCTCGGAGTTTTTTCCGACGCTCATCTGCCGGGACTGACGCGACTGGCTGCGGCGATCCGGGCGGAAGGCAGCGTCGCCGCGCTGCAACTGCACCACGCCGGCATGCGCTCCCCGCAGGCGCTGATCGGCGAGGCGCCGCTGTGTCCTTCGGACGACGAGAAGACCGGCGCTCGCGCGATGACCGAGGCTGAGGTCGAGCAACTGATCGAGGACTTCATCGCCGCCGCGCAGCGCGCCCAGAAGGCCGGCTTCCAGAGCGTCGAGGTGCACGGCGCGCACGGCTACATCGTCTGCCAGTTCCTCAGCAGCGAGATCAACCAGCGCACCGACCGCTTCGGCGGCTCGTTGGAGAACCGCGCCCGTGTGGTGTTCTCGATCGTTCGCGGCATTCGCGAACGCTGCGGGCCGGACATGCTGCTGGGCCTGCGACTGTCGCCGGAGCGCTTCGGCATGAAGCTGGATGAAGTGCGTGAAGTGGCTCAGACCCTGATGCGCGAGGAGGCCATCGACTATCTCGACATGTCGCTGTGGGACGTGCGCAAGGAGCCGACCGACGAAGCGTTCAAAGGCCGGTCGCTGATGTCGTATTTCACCGACCTGGAACGTGGCGCCGTACGCCTGGGCGTCGCCGGCAAGGTCTCCACCGCCGCCGAGGCTCAGTACTGCCTGGATGCGGGCGTCGACTTCGTGCTGCTCGGCAAGGGGGCGATCCTGCACGCCGACTTCCCCGAACAGGCGCGCGCCAATGCACGGTTCGAACAGGCGCCGCTGCCGGTGAGCGCGGATTATCTGAGCGCTCAGGGCCTCAGCGACCCGTTCGTCACCTATATGAAGGGCGCGTTCGCCGGCTTCGTCGCTGCCGAATAATCCATATTCCTTCGCGTCCGGGGCGTCCGTGCAGCCGATCATATCCGTCAAGGGCCTGAACAAGGCCTACGCTTCAGGCTTCACCGCGCTTCGCGACGTCGACCTGGATATTCGGCCGGGCGAGATCTTCGCTCTGCTGGGTCCCAACGGCGCCGGCAAGACGACGCTGATCAACATCATCTGTGGCATCGTCAATCCGACCTCGGGCACGGTGCTGGCCGACGGGTTCGACATCGTCCGAGACTACCGCGCCGCGCGCGAGAAAATCGGACTGGTGCCCCAGGAGCTGACCACCGACGCCTTCGAGACCGTGTGGGACACGGTGAAGTTCAGCCGCGGCTTGTTCGGCAAGCCCGCCAATCCGGCCCATCTGGAAAAGGTGCTGCGCGACCTTTCGCTGTGGGACAAGCGGTCCTCGAAGATCATGGCGCTGTCAGGCGGCATGAAGCGCCGGGTGCTGATCGCCAAGGCCCTGGCCCACGAACCACGCATCCTGTTCCTCGACGAGCCCACCGCGGGCGTCGATGTCGAGCTCCGCCGCGACATGTGGGAGATGGTCCGCGCGCTGCGCGAAGGCGGCGTCACCGTCATCCTGACCACCCACTACATCGAGGAGGCCGAAGAGATGGCCGACCGCATCGGGGTGATAAGCAAGGGCCAGATCATCCTGGTCGAGGACAAGGCGGCGCTGATGGAGAAGCTGGGGCGCAAGCAGCTCACCCTGCAGCTCCAGGAGCCGCTGGCGGCGATTCCGCCCGGCATGGCGGGCGAGCCCCTGGCGCTGTCTGAGGACGGAACGCAGATCGTCTACACCTTCGACGCCCAGCACGAGCACACCGGCATCGCCGGGTTGCTACGCCGGCTGGCCGAGCACGGCATCGATTTCAAGGATCTGCAGACCAGCCAGAGCTCGCTGGAGGAGATTTTCGTCAGCCTGGTGAGCGACCGGCCATGAACCTGCACGCGATCCGCGCCATCTACATCTTCGAGCTGGCGCGCACCTGGCGCACCCTGCTGCAGAGCATCGCCTCGCCGGTGATCTCCACGTCGCTGTACTTCGTAGTGTTCGGCTCGGCGATCGGCTCGCGGATGACCGCCGTCGACGGGGTCAGCTACGGGGCGTTCATCGTCCCTGGCCTGATCATGCTGGCTCTACTCACCGAGAGCATCTCCAACGCCTCGTTCGGCATCTACATGCCGAGGTTCTCGGGGACGATCTACGAGGTGCTGTCCGCGCCGATATCCTATGTGGAGATCGTCATCGGCTATGTGGGGGCGGCGGCCACCAAGTCGGTGATCCTGGGTCTGGTGATGATGGCCACGGCCCGGTTGTTCGTGGCGTTCGAGATCGCCCACCCATTCGTAATGCTGGCGTTCCTGGTGTTGACCTCGGTGACCTTCTGCCTGTTCGGCTTCATCATCGGGGTGTGGGCCGACGGCTTCGAGAAGCTGCAGATCGTGCCCTCGATGATCGTCACGCCGCTGGCGTTCCTGGGCGGCAGTTTCTACTCGATCAGCATGCTGCCGCCGCTCTGGCAGAAGATCACCCTGTTCAACCCGGTGGTCTATCTGGTCAGCGGCTTTCGCTGGAGCTTCTACGGCGTCTCGGACGTGGCGGTGGGCCTCAGCCTGGGCATGACCTTGGGGTTCATGGCCCTCTGCTTGGCGGCCATCTGGTGGATCTTCAAGACCGGCTACCGGCTGAAAGCCTGAGCACTAGGCGACCAGCGCCGCGGGCTCGCCGATCCGCCCGCGAATCCACAAACGCGCCGGGCGTTCGATGAGGAAATGGATCGCCAGGGCTCCGGCCACCGCGGTGGGAATCAGCACCGCCAGCTCCCATGGCGCCAGCAGGTAATGGCTGTCGATCCCGTGCAGGACCGACATTCCGTTCTTCCAGGCGACCAGCAGCGGGATGTGCAGCAGGTAGAGGGCGTAGGACGCCTCGCCCCCTTCGCGTAAGGGGCGCGCCAGCCAGCCGGGCGCCTCGACGCCCGCCTTGGCGCACAACGCCAGCGACAGCACCAGCAGCCCCGCGACGCCGATCAGCACGCGCTCGTCGGCATGCAGGTGCATCAGCAGCAGCAGCCCGCCGCCCGAGGCGAGCGCCGCCGCGCCAGCCTGCGTGCCCGTCGGCGCCCAGCGCCGGCCGAGCTGATACAGGGCGATCCCGTAGAGGAATTCCGGCGCAATGCGCGCGACGCCGACGTTGAATTCCGCGTGGGTGAGCGCTCCGCCCGACCAGGCGCGATAGGCCTGGTCGATCACCAGGAAGCTTGCGACCGCTACGCCAAGCAACACCCAGGGCCTACGCTTCAGCGCGCCGGCCAGGGCCGCGAACAAAGGGAACGCCAGATAGGCCGCCCACTCCGCCGACAGCGACCACGACGGGCCGTTCCACTCCACGGGCTTGTCGGCAGGGAACCAAGCGTGGATCAGCAGCAGGGTGCGCAGGAACCCCGAGACGTCATAGAGTTCGTGGTCGAACCCTGCGCCCACGGCCACCGCAGCGCCGGCCATCACCGCCATGCCGGCCAGGATCAGCAGGTGGGCGGGGTAGATCCGCGCGATGCGGGCCACGAGAAAGCGCCGATAGTCGAGCCGCCCAGCCATCGCCGCTTCGCCGTAGACGTGGAACAGCACGAAGCCGGACAGGATGAAGAACACGTCGACGCCCAGGCGCGCGCGCTCAATCAGGCCGCTCGCCGCATCGTCGCGCCACGGCTGCAGCAGGGTGTAGTGGAAGATCACCACGCCCAGCGACAGCCAGAACCGCAGGCTGGTCAGGCCGCCCATGGTCTGCGGAAACCCGTTCCGCTCAGCCTCGCTCATCCGCGCCCCGCACGATCCCCGTCGTATGCCCGCGCCATGAAGCGTCGCCTTGGCGTCGCGGCGCAACACCGTTCTCGCTGCACGGGATCGCAGGCGCGCCTGGAAGGCCCGCTACTTCACCGGCAGCATGAGGTGGGCGTAGGGCGTGCCGGCCCACATGACGTAGGGGGCGGAGGTGTCGGGCGTGGGACTGGTTGGATAGCCCTCCATCATCCCGTCGGCGCCGACCACCATCACGTGTGGACCCGTCTTGATCCAGTTGTTGCTCGCGCTCGGCGCCTGGGCGTGGGGGTCGGTGTTGCTGGCGTCGGTTCCGCCTTCGAGCATGTACATGAAGCCGACCTTGCCGGCGGGCGGAGCCTTCTTACCCACCCAGGCGGCCGCCCATTGCATGGCGTTGGCGTCGCCGCACATCGGGTCAGGGCCAGGCGTCGCCGGATTGTCGGGCATGCAGGTGAAGCCGTTGGAGCCCTTGCGCAGCTCGCGCATGGCCCCCGTGGCGTCCATGGCGACGATCGCGGCCTTGTCCCCGACGGCCCGCGGGGCGGCGGACATCGCCGAGGCGATCATCGAAGCATCGCCGGCGGCGGGCGCCGCGGCCTTCATCTCCATGTGGCCGGGCGTGGATTTCTTCTGAGCCCAGGCCAGATCGGCGACCGAGCACACGGCCGCGGTCACGGCGCACAGCAACAACAACTTGTGGGAGTTCGGCATGAGGTGTCTCCGGTTCAGAGCTACTCGCCGACTGTCACCATAACACCGCTGGAAGAACGCCGTAATGTCGTCTGCGTGATCAGCGTCTGCGCGGCCGGTGCACGACCCACACGTCGGAGCGGCCGTAGGCCGGCTGCATGATGATCAGCTCGGGCCCGTCGCGACGGCCGGGATAAGCGGCCGGGCTCTCGGCCAGCGGCGGCCAGCTCGGCCCCCGCGCGGCGACCGCGCGGGCTTCGCTGACGCAACCGAGGCCATCGTCCAACTGCCCCCGCGGGCAGCCGGTGTCGGCGGGATCGCGGTCATCGCGGCGCGTCGTGGCAGTAGGCCGGGCCCGGCCGTCGGCGTCGCGGCACCAGAGCTGCTGGGTGCGTTGACCGGTGTCGAACCACTGGCAGCCCGCTGGCGTGTTCATCAGTTGCGCGAATTGCATGGGCGCCTGGCGCTCCGCGGCGCAGGCGGCGCCCGCCGATCCAGCGGCGATCGCCAGGGCGATGATCATCAGCTTCATAGTGCAGTCCCGAAATTCGCGTCCCGCCACAGCATCCCGCCTGAGCAGCGGTCCGTCAAACGACCTCGCGCGTCAGGCGCCCGCGGCTGGCCCGAAAGCGGAGCTTGTGGCAGGTTTGCACGTCCACCGCCCTCCCCGGCAATAAAGGTCCGCCATGGCCGAGCAGTTTCCCGCGCTGACCGAGGCGCATCGCCGATTCATCGCCCGTCAGCACATGTTCTTCACCGCCTCGGCCGCGCCGCACGGGCGGGTCAACCTGTCGCCCAAAGGCCTCGATTCCCTGCGGATCCTGGATGACGGCGAGGTGGTCTATCTGGACCGCACCGGCAGCGGCAACGAGACCGCCGCCCACTTGCTGGCCGACGGGCGGCTAACCATCATGTTCTGCGCCTTCGAAGGCCCGCCGCTGATCCTGCGCCTGTATGGACGCGGGCGGATCCTGCCGCGCGGCGGCGTCGACTATGAGACCATCCTGGCCGAACAGTTCGACGGAGAGGAACCGCTGGGCTCGCGCCAGATGGTCGCCCTCGACATCGAGATGGTGCAGACCTCGTGCGGCTACGCCGTCCCCCACCTGGAGTTCGTCGGCGAACGCCCGGCGCTGGACAACTGGGCGACCGCCAAGGGGCCGGATGGACTGGAAGCCTACTGGGCGCAGAAGAACATGGTCAGCATCGACGGCATGCCCACCGGCTTCACGTCGCGTAGCTGAGGATCGGCGCCAGCCAGCGTTCGGCGGTCTTGAGGTCCCAGCCCTTGCGCCGCGCGTAGTCCGCGACCTGGTCGCGATCGATGCGTCCGACGCCGAAGTAGTGCGCCTGCGGATGGGCGAAGTAGAGGCCCGAGACGCTCGCCGGCGGGTTCATGGCGAAGCTCTCGGTGAGCTCGATGCCGGCCTGCGCCTCTGCGTCCAGCAGGCGGAATAGCGTCGCCTTCTCGGTATGGTCAGGCTGGGCGGGGTAGCCTGCGGCCGGACGAATGCCGCGATACTTCTCCTCGATCAGCATGTCGATGTCGAAGGGCTCGTCGGCGGCGTAGCCCCAGAGCTCGGTGCGCACCTTGCGATGCATGGCTTCGGCGAAGGCCTCCGCCAGCCGGTCGGCCAGCGATGTCGCCAGGATCGCCGAATAGTCGTCGCCGGCGGCCTTGAACTTCGCCGCGACCTCCAGCTCTCCGTGGCCGGCGGTGACCGCGAAGCCGCCGATCCAGTCGGGCCGTGTCCCCACCGGGGCGATGAAGTCGGCGAGCGCGGCATTGGCGCGGCCGCCGGCGTCCTGAGCGCGGTCCTTGACCATCTGCTGACGTAGCGTGTGCAGCCGGCCGAGTTCGGCGGTGCGGCTGGCGTCGGCGTAGACCACCACGTCGTCGCCGTCGGCGTTGGCCGGCCAGAACCCGACCACGGCGCGGGCCTCGAACCACTTCTCGGCGATGATCTTCTCGAGCATCGCCTGGGCGTCGCGATAGAGGTCGCTCGCCGCTTCACCGACCACGTCGTCCTCGAGGATCATCGGGAAGCGGCCGACCAGCTCCCAGCTCGCGAAGAACGGCGACCAGTCGATATGGCGCGCCAGCTCGGCGAGATCGTAGGCGTGGAAGGTGCGCGTGCCGGTGAACGAGGGCGCCGGTGGCTCGTAGCCCGCCCAGTCGATGGCGAAACCGTTGGCGCGGGCGTCGGCCAGGGGCGCACGCGCACGCTGGTTTTGGCCGCGGGCGAACTGCTCGCGCACGCGGACATACTCCTCGCGCGTCTCGGCCATGTGGCGCTCGCGCTCCTGCGGCGACAGCAGGCCGGAGACCACGCCGACTGCGCGGCTGGCGTCCAGCACATAGGTGGTCGAGCCGTTGTAATTGGGGGCGATCTTCACCGCGGTGTGGGTCTTCGATGTGGTCGCCCCGCCGATCAGCAGCGGCACGGTGAAGCCGCGGCGTTCCATCTCGCCGGCGACGAAGGCCATCTCGTCCAGCGACGGGGTGATCAGGCCGGACAGGCCGATCATGTCGACGCCGTGGGCCTGCGCCTCGTCGAGGATGCGGTCGGCGGCGACCATCACGCCCAGATCGATGACCTCGTAGTTGTTACACTGTAGCACCACGCCGACGATGTTCTTACCGATGTCGTGGACGTCGCCCTTCACAGTGGCCATCAGGATCTTGCCGGCGCTCTGCCTCGGCTGGCCTTCCTTCTCGGCCTCCATGAACGGCTGCAGGTAGGCCACGGCCTGCTTCATCACCCGCGCGGACTTCACCACCTGGGGCAGGAACATCTTGCCCGAACCGAACAGGTCGCCGACCACGTTCATCCCGTCCATCAGCGGGCCTTCGATGACGTGCAGCGGGCGCGCCACCTCCAATCGCGCGGCCTCGGTGTCGGCCTCGATGAAGTCGGTGATCCCGTGGACGAGGGCGTGCGCGAGCCGCTTGGCCACCGGCGCCTCCCGCCAGGTGAGGTCCGGCCCCTTGGCCTCGCTCTTGCCGCCCTTGTACTTGGGCGCAAGCTCCACCAGCCGTTCGGTGTTGGAGATGTTGGTCCGCTGCGGCCGGTTGAGGATCACGTCCTCGACCGCCTCGCGCAGCTCGTCGGGGATGTCGTCGTAGACTGGCAGGTCGCCGGCGTTGACGATGCCCATGTCCATGCCGGCGGCGATCGCGTGATAGAGGAACACGCCGTGGATGGCGCGGCGGACCGGCTCGTTGCCGCGGAAGCTGAACGAGACGTTCGACACCCCGCCCGAGATCCGAACATGAGGCAGCTCGGCCTTGATCGCCTTCGTCGCCTCGATGAAGTCGACGGCGTAGTTGTCGTGCTCCTCGATCCCCGTCGCCACAGCGAAGATGTTGGGGTCGAAGATGATGTCCTCAGGGGGAAAGCCGACCTGCTGGGTGAGGATCGCGTAGGCGCGGCGGCAGATTTCCACCTTGCGCGCGGCGGTGTCGGCCTGGCCCTGCTCGTCGAAAGCCATGACCACGACGGCCGCGCCGTAGCGCAGGCAGGCCTTCGCCTGCTCGATAAACTTGGCCTCGCCTTCCTTCATGCTGATCGAATTGACGATCGCCTTGCCCTGAACGCACTTCAGGCCGGCCTCGATCACGTCCCACTTGGAGGAGTCGATCATCAGCGGCACGCGGGCGATGTCGGGCTCGGCGGCGATGAGGTTGAGGAAGGTGACCATGGCGGCCTGCGAATCCAGCAGGCCCTCGTCCATGTTGACGTCAATGATCGTGGCGCCGGCGTCGACTTGCTGACGGGCCACGGACAGGGCGGCGGAATAGTCGCCCTCCGCCACCAGCTTGCGGAATTTGGCCGAGCCGGTGACGTTGGTGCGTTCACCGACGTTGACGAAGACGGGTCTCATGGGACGGTGGGTTCCACGGCAGGTTCGCGTCCGGCGAGGGCCAGGCGGCGACTGAGGATGGCTTGAGGCGCGCCGGCGGCGACCAGAGCAGGCCAGGTCTTGGGTTGCTCAGCCTTGGCGTCGCGCAAGGTGGCGACCAGGCGGGCCAAGGTCGCTAGGTCCGCAGCGGCCGCGACCTTGACCACCGCCGCGCCGGACAGCGTCTCAACCGGCAGCGGCTCCGACGCGGCGATGTCGATGCGCGCGCAGGTCTGCAGGAACGCCGTGCCGAGCGAGAGCTGGGCGGCGTCGCTGATCGCGCGGCGGTTCAGGCGGCTGCGCATGTCGCGCACCGCCTCGGTTTCCGTGGCGCTGAGCGCCAGCGCTTTGTTCGGCGTCGCCATGGTCAGCCTTCCGCCAGCTCGAACGGCTCCAGGCCGGCCAGCCGCATGGCCGTGGGGCGCTCAGGGACGACGCGAGGCTTCAGCCCCTTCACCGAGTCCGCCACGTGGGCGATGTGGTCAGGCGTGGTGCCGCAGCAGCCGCCCAGGATGTTGACCAGGCCATGCTCGGCCCATTCGTGCAGGAAGTGGCCGGTCTGGTGCGGCTGCTCGTCGTACTCGCCCATGGCGTTGGGCAGTCCCGCGTTCGGATAGGCGGACACCAGGGTGTCGGCGATGCGCGACAGCTCGGCGATATGCGGGCGCATCAACTCCGCGCCCAGCGCGCAGTTCAGCCCGATGGCGAACGGCTTGGCGTGGCGCACGGAGTTCCAGAACGCCTCCACGGTCTGGCCGGAGAGCGTGCGGCCCGAGCGGTCGGTGATGGTGCCGGAGATCCAGATCGGCAGCGCCTCGTAGCCTTCGTCCTGGATGTCGAGGATCGCCTTGATCGCCGCCTTGCAATTGAGCGTGTCGGTGATGGTCTCGATCAGGAACAGGTCGACGCCGCCGTCGTGCAGCGCGATCACCTGTTCGCGGTAGGCGTCGTAGACCTGCTCGAAGGTCACCAGTCGCGCGCCCGGATCGTTGACGTCCGAGGACATCGACAGCATGCGATTGAGTGGGCCGATGGCGCCGGCGACGAAGCGCGGCTTGTGCGGCTCCTTCGCCGTCCAGCGGTCGGCAGCCTCGCGGGCGAGCCTGGCGCCGGCCAGGTTCAGGTCGCGCACCGCGCCCTGGAGCTCGTAGTCGGCCTGGGCGATCACCGTGGACGAGAAGGTGTTGGTCTCGCTGATGTCTGCGCCCGCGCCATAGTAGGCGTCGTGCAACTCAGTGACGATGTCGGGCCGCGTCAGGCACAGGATGTCGTTGTTCCCCTTCAGACCCACTGTGTGGTCGGCGAAGCGCGTCCCGCGGAAGTCGGCCTCGGTCAGCGAACGCTTCTGGATCATCGCACCCCACGACCCGTCGAGGACGATCACCCGCTCGCGGGCGGCGGCGTGCAGGGCGGCGATGCGTTCGGCGCGGGTCATGCCAAATTCTCCTTGGCCAAGATCTCCTTGGCGGCCGGCGCCGGCTCCCTCACGCCCAGCACGCGGCAGATGGCGTAGACGAGTTCGGCTCGGTTGAGGGTGTAGAAATGGAAGTCCGAGAACCCCTCCTCGGCGAGGCGGGCGCACATCTCGGTGGCGACGGAGGCCGCGATCAGGCGGCGCGTCTCCGGGTCCTTCTCCAGGCCGTCGAACAGGTTGGCCAGCCATCCCGGCAGGTTGATGCCGATCGGCCCGGACATGTTGCGCAGCGACTTGTAGTTGGTCACCGGCATGATCCCCGGCGAGATCGGGATGGTGACGCCGGCCTTGCGGACCTTGTCCATGAACCGCAGGTAGCCGTCGATATCGAAGAAGAACTGGGTGATGGCCCGCGTCGCGCCGGCGTCCACCTTGGCCTTCAGCACGTCGATCTCGTGCTCGATCGACGGGCTCTCCGGGTGAATCTGCGGATAAAGGCCGACGCTGACCTCGAAGGGCGCGATGGCGCGGATGCCGGTCGTCAGCTCCGTCGCGTTGGCGTAGCCGTCGGCGCGGGGCTCATAGGCGCCGCCGATCTTTCCCGGCGGATCTCCACGCAGCGCCACGATGTGACGCACGCCAGCATCCCAGTACTCGCGCACCACCTCATCCACCTCGTCGCGCGAGGCCTCCACGCAGGTCAGGTGCGCGGCGGGCTTCAGCGTCGTCTCGTTCAGCATGCGCAGCACGGTGCGGTGGGTGCGGTCGCGGGTCGAGCCGCCGGCTCCGTAGGTGACCGACACGAAGGTGGGGTCCAGGGGCTCCAGCCGGCGTATCGCCTGCCACAGGTTCTCTTCGGCCTCGGGCGTCTTCGGCGGCGAAAACTCGAAGGACACGCTTGGACGCGGCGTTCCGCCGACGCCGGCGCGGGCGACAGGACCGAGTGCGGTCTGCGAGGGCGTCATGCGGCGCTCCTTTGCGTCTGCCGCGAGCGTTCCGCGGTCCAGATCTTGACGGTGAGGCCTTCGCGACGGGCCGGCGGCAGGGCGTGGCTGCGGACCTTGGTCAGGCCCGCCTCCTTCAGCCAGCGCTCGATCTCGGCGTCGGCGAAGCCCAGGCGGCGGTGCTGATGCTGCTCGCGCAGGAACTCGAGCTTGTGCGGGGCGAAATCAACGATCAGCAGGCGTCCGCCCTGTTCGACCAGGCGCGAGGCCTCCTTCACCGCCGCGGCGGGATCGCCCAGGTAGTGCAGCACCTGATGAACGACCACCAGGTCGGCGCTGGCGCCCGGCAGGCGGGTGCCGAAGATATCGCCGTGGCGAAGCTCGCAGCGTTCCAGCCCGACGTCGGCCACATGGGCGCGGGCGATGTTCAGCATCTGCTGCGACAGGTCGAGGCCCAACGCCACTTCGGCGCGCGGACCCAGCAGCGTCAGCATGCGCCCCGTACCGGAGCCCAGGTCCACGAGCCTGCGGAACGGCCCGTCGCCGGCGGCGCGCAGGATGGCGTTCTCGACGTTGGCCTCGGAAACATAGAGCGAGCGGATCTCGTCCCAGCGCGCGGCGTTGCGGGCGAAGTATTCTCCAGCTTCGCTGGCGCGTTCCGCACGCACCCGCTGCAGCCGCTCGACGTCGGCGGACAGCACAGGATCGGCTGGATCGATGCGGTTGAGGGTCTCGGCCACCAACTCCCTCGCCTCACCCGAGGCCACGAGGCGGTAGAACACCCAGGCCCCGTCCGGGAAGCGCTCGACCAGGCCAGCTTCGGCCAGCAGCTTCAGATGGCGCGAGACGCGAGGCTGGCTCTGGTCCAGAACACGGCCGAGTTCCAGAACCGCCAGCTCTTCATGGGCCAGCAGCGCGAGGATGCGCAGGCGCGTGGGTTCCCCCACCGCACGCAGTACGTCCACCGCCAGATCCATCGTCAGCGCCATGATCATATAAAGATATCTTTATGTCTTTATGTCAAGTCGTGAGCAATGGCGCCGAACTTTATCGCGTCTCGACAGTTTCGCCCGCCAGCGATCGCGGGGGCAGAGCCGCGGGCGGGCGGTGCGCGTTTATCTGCAGACCTACTCCATGATCCAGAAGGTTTGCTCATGAGTGAACTGGTGCCGCACATGCCCGCGATCTTCGCCGGTCATGGCAGCCCGATGAATGCGCTGGGCGGCGCCTACGCCGCGGTGTGGCGTGCGCTGGGCGCAAGGCTGCCGACGCCGAAGGCGGTGCTGTGCATATCGGCCCACTGGTTCGTCGACGAGACCGCGGTGACCGCCATGGAGCACCCGCGCACGATCCACGACTTCTACGGCTTCCCGAAGCCGCTCTACGACATGCGCTACCCGGCGCCCGGCGACGCCTGGCTGGCCGAGCGTGTCGCCGACATCTTGAACCCCGTGCCGGTGCGCCACGACCATGACTGGGGGCTGGACCACGGCGCCTGGTCGGTGCTGGCCCATCTGTTCCCCGCCGCCGATGTGCCGGTGGTGCAGCTTTCGATCGATCGCCGCCGCCCGGGTTCGTTCCACTACGAGCTCGGGCGCAAGCTGGCTCCGCTGCGCGAGGAAGGCGTGCTGATCTTCGGCAGCGGCGACGTGGTGCACAACCTGTCGGCCGCCGGCCAGGGCATCCCCGACTACGACTGGGCGGTGCGCTTCAACACCCTGGTCAAGGACGCGGCGCTGGCCTTCGACCACGCGCCGCTGATCGAGCCGGCCGGCCCCGACGCGGACCTCGCGATCCCTACGCCCGAACACTATCTGCCGCTGCTCTACGTGCTGGGCGCGCAGGGCGAGGATGAAACGGTGACCTTCTTCAACGACGAGATCGCGCTCGCCGCCGTCAGCATGCTGGGCGTGAAGATCGGCTGAGGCGACAGCCGAAGCAGCCTCACGCAGGTCGAACGCTGGATGTCATGAGAGACCGCGCCAAGGGCCGCTGACGACCCGTTGCGGATGTTGAGAAGGTCCGCACTCCGGGGGAGCTGAACTACGGCTCGAATGCGGAGATGATCGGACAAGGCCCCGGTTCACTTGATGAGCACTCGTCTACCAAACGGCTTAACGCGACGCGAGCCGACGTCAGCTCTGCGATCTGCACGTCCAGCGCGGATATACGGCTGTGGGCCATGTCGCGGGCACGCGGTCGCTCATCGGTTGAGTCCAGCGCGGGCAGTTCTCCGATCTCTTCGAGGGTGAAGCCTGCCGTCTGCGCTGATTTGATGAAGCGGAGGCGTCGGACGTCTTCTTCGCCGTAGCGGCGCAAGCCACCGCCGAGCCCCGGCGTGCGGAGGTCCCGACCTGGGCCGTCCTGCTCCGGACCATGGTCCTGAAGCCATATCAGCCGCCCACATAGTCACAGGAGACTGAGATGTCGGCGGCCTTGCTCGTCGCCGCGACGGCGCAGCTCATGCTCGTCCTCGACCGAACCATCGTCACCATCGCTCTACACGTGCGTTTGATCGCAGTCTCTGGCGCTCTAGAAAACGCACGGACACCCAACAACAGAGCTAGGCTGGAGACGAAGATCGAAGTCCACGACGCCATCCAATGAAGGCCAGGAGCGCTGAACCGCAAAGGATTGCTGCACTCATGGTGAACGTGGCTCGGTGTCCATGCAGGTCGAAAATGAAGCCGCCTGATGTTGAGCCGACGGCGCTGGACAGCTGGATGACGGCCACGAGCAATCCTCCGCCGGCCTCGGCGTCACGCGGAAGCACCCTACTTAGCCACGTCCACCACACCACCCCAGTAGCGCCGTTAATCATGCCCCATAGCGCCAAGAGAACGGCGACGGCGGGCGCGGTTTCCCCAAGGGCGACAAGCAAGAGCGCGATGCAAGCCAACACGACGGGCATGGCAATCTGCAGACTGTATAGTCGATCCTTAAGAACAAAGCCGACCAAGGACGTGCCAATCAGACCCGCCACGCCCAGCAAAGTGAGGAATCCTGCAAGCCTCGGGAAGTCCACGTGGGTGACTGACTCTAGGAACGGCCGAAGGTAGGTGAATAGCGCAGTGCGCCCCGTGCAAAAGGCCGCGATCGCGAGGACTCCTAGCGTCACCCTCGGATGTCCGAGCACTCTCAACACGTTCAATGGTCGAATGCCTTCGAGTGAGGGCATCGAAGGAAGCGCTCTGAACTGCAGTACTAGCGCGACGGCTGCGACGGGGACGACGGATAGGAATGCCCCTCGCCAACCCAGATACTGACCAATGAATATCGCCGCGGGCGGCGCGATGGTAACGGCCAGCGCATTGCCCACGTTGAGGATCGCTAGTCCTTTACCGATCTGAGCGGGAGCAACCAACCGCATCACTGTCGCCGCCGACATCGACCAAAACCCGCCAAGGGCGATTCCGATGAGCGCCCGACCGACCGCGAAAATCTCGATGGTCGGCGCGACGGCAATCGTCACGCAGGATGCGATCACCACCAGCGTGAGCGCTAGCAGGACGTGGCGACGATCAATTCCAGGGGTCGAGGGGGAAATCAGAAGGCTTGTGGCAACGGCAAAGAGTCCGGACACCGAGGTCGCTTGACCAACACGTCCCTCCGTCACCTTGAGGCTCTCGGCGATCGGTGTCAGCAGACTGATCGGCATGAACTCAGACGCCGTCATTGCCCAAGCACAAAGGCTGAGGGAGACGATGGCCCCCCAAGCAAAGGGGATAGTGCTAGAGCCGCCGCTTCGTGGTTCGTTTTCAACCACGATCGTCATGCCTCTGCAGGCTCAGTTTTGAAGATGGACCTTCGGAGACCTTGGAGAATGCCTGGTGACGCTGGCGCGCCATCGTATCTCGCGGCCGCGAAGAAGGCCGTGAGTCGGCTCGCTTGAGCGTCATCCTAGAGCTCTCCGTCGAGGCTGAACAGCGGTCCACGCAGCCTGTGCGTCGACAGGAGAGCGAGCGGCTCAATGGATAAATGATGCGCCCAGCGGGGATCAATCGAAAGTCTCAGACTTTCTAGCCAACCCGACACGCATGGCGACGCCCGCAAGGATGTTCAGGGTGTCGGAATATCGGAACACATCGAACGGCGGCTTCCGACCCCTTGCAGACGTTGGACGGGTCTTCTTTCGGGGTAGATGCAAGCGCAAAAGAAGGCCGCACCTAAGCGTCTGAAGCGTTCGGGCCGCAGTTTGTCTTTGGTGAAGAGCCTAGCTCGATCGCCAAGCGCGCCAATTCCTTGAAGTAAGCGTGCAGCATCCGCCCTTCCTGCATAATGAGGTCCGGGTCTGACCTGAGACAACCAAAAGCAGACCAAAACGTCGTCCACCTTTGACCGGCTGAGTCGATAAAATCGAAGCGGTGCTGTGGCACGAAACAGCGGCAAGGCGTGGCCATTGGATTGAGAGCAGCAGCGCTGGACAACCGCCCACTCTCAATTTAAGCGTTGAAGCTTAAATAATGGGGGTAGAAATGCGTAGCCTGCTGCGGAGTCTTCACAGCATGACGGCGGTGGGGGCGGCTCTGGCCATCACCACGTCCGCACAAGCCCAGGCCGTGGCCGAAAATGCTTCCGGCCCCCCGCCGGCCGGCTGGCCCTCCATAGTGAGGCCCGCTGCGGGCGCGCCCAGCATCCTGCTCATCATGACCGACGACGTCGGCTTTGGGGCCTCAAGCACCTTTGGCGGACCCGTGCCTACCCCCACGTTCGACGCGTTGGCGAGCGAAGGCCTCCGCTACACGCAGATGACCACCACCGGCATTTGCTCGCCGACGCGCGCAGCCCTGCTGACCGGTCGCAACCACAACCGCCTCAACATGGGCAATGTCACGGACAGCGCCAGCCGCGGTGAAGGCTTTACGAGCAACATCCCCGAATCCGCCGCAACGGGCGCTCGGCTCCTCCAGGACGCAGGTTACGCCACCGCCATGTTCGGCAAGAGTCATCTGACCCCGAGTTGGGAGACCGGGCCGAGTGGCCCGTTCGATCGCTGGCCGACGGGTCTCGGGTTCGGTCACTTCTACGGCTTCCTGGGCGGGGACACGAACCAATGGGCCCCCGCGCTCTATTCGGACAACACGCCGGTCGAGCCGCCGACCGACGACCCTGGCTACATCCTGGACCGGGACCTGGCGGACAAGGCGGTGCAATGGGTGAACCGATCCGGGGGCGCCAATCCCGGCAAGCCGATGTTCGTCTACTATGCGCCCGGCACGGCGCATGCGCCCCACCACGCCCCAGCCGACTGGATCGCAAAGTTCCGAGGGAAGTTCGACAACGGCTGGGATGCGGTTCGTGAAGAAACGCTCACCCGCCAGAAGCGAATGGGAATCGTCCCTCCCGGCACTCAGCTGGCCGCTCGTCCGGACATCATCCCGGCGTGGTCGAGCTTGAGCGACAAGCAGAAGCGCGTCTACGCCCGCGAGATGGAGGTCTACGCTGCGGCCCTGGCCTACGCCGACTACCAGATCGGACGCGTCGTCGACGCGATGCGGGCTGACGCAAAGGGGAATCTGCTCGTCGTCTATGTCCAGGGCGACAACGGCGCCAGCCCCGAAGGGGCGATCGACGGCACCACGAACGAGCACGCCCTGTTCCACGGCTATTTCGATAACCCCGACGACGTCGGCGCGCGCCTGGGCGAGCTTGGAAGTTCGACCGCGCTCAACCACTACTCGGCGGGTTGGGCCATAGCCATGGACGCACCCTTCCCGTGGTTCAAGCAGTTGCCCTCGCACATGGGCGCCATTCGCAACGGGGTGGTGATCAGCTGGCCGGGCCAGATCAAGGACAAGGGCAGCCTGCGCCCCCAATTCCATCACATCACCGACATCATGCCGACCTTGCTCGAGGCGGCGCACGTCTCGGTACCCCAACAGGTGGATGGCGTGACCCAGCAGCCGATGGACGGCGTCAGCATGCGCTATTCCTTCGACGCCAAGAACGCTCCCTCGCATCGCAAGACGCAGTACTACGCAATCTGGGATAATCTGGGCATCTACAGTGATGGCTGGTTCGCGGGCACGGAGCCGGCGGTCATGCCTTGGATCTGGACCACGCGCGATTCATTGGTAGCCCACCTGAAAGACAGAAAGTGGCAACTCTACAATCTGACGACTGATTTTAGTCAATCCAAGGATTTGGCCAAAGCACACCCCGAGAAGTTGGCGGAAATGCAGGCGCTTTTCAACGCAGAAGCCGAACGAAATCAAGCACTCCCGATTCGGCGGTATGAGTACAGGGACGGCCGTCCAGACTACAACGCAGGCATATCTGATTTTCAATTTCATGGCCCGGCCGAGCGTATTCCCGAAGATGTTGCGCCTCGACTTTTCGGGCGATCGTTTTCCATGACCGCGGACGTCGGCGTCACGTCGGGCCGGACGGACGGTGTTTTGATGGCTGTGGGCGGCCGCTTCGGTGGGATGAGCTGGTATCTCAAGGAGGGGCGTCCAACCTTCCACTACAATCTGATGGAGCGTCAGCGCACCACGATCGCCGCCGATGCGCCGCTGAAGGACGGCGACCACCGTCTTGGCCTGGAGTTCCGACAATCCGCTCCCAAAGGGGCGGCGAAGGTCTCGCTTACGGTCGACGGCAAGGCCGTTGCGACGGGCGACGTCCCGGAAACCGTGAACAAGCGCTTCACGCTCGATGAGTCGTTTGATGTCGGGAGCGATCGGGGGACGCCAGTTGCGCCAGAGCATTACGCCACGCCCAACCGATTCGACGGCGTACTGACGAATCTCGAGGTGAAGCTGGACTGATCGGCGCGCGGACAACGCGCCTACCTGTTCGTCGGCGCAGCGGCTCGATCGTGCGGGCCGCATGAGGGTGCAGATGCGCTAGCATGTCGAGTGCTGTATTCCGGCGCGAAAGCTGGCGGCATGCCTGCGGGCTAATCACAATGAACCCGGACAGCAGGCGCTCAC